>JAJRTW010000005.1 GCA_024278075.1 Bacteroidota bacterium
GTAGTCTAACTTTTGCGAACGACTCCAGATTAATAATTCTTGTTTCTGCTGTTTGCTTATTGGTATTGCTTTTGATTTTCTTGCCATGTTGCAAATATAGCAATATATATTACCTTTTCAAAGGGATATTACACTAGCAGTATATCTTTTGCTCAGTATCCGGATTGGGACAATTATACATCCGGTAATCAGATTACCGCTATAGCCGAAGAAGGTGATGATCTGTGGATCGGAACAAGAGGCGGCTTGGTGGAACTTGATAGAAACACGGCTAATACAACATTCTATAATAAATGCACCTCTGATATGCCGGGTAACGGTGTCACTTCAATCACCACAGACAAATTCGGCAGCAAATGGATAGGGACCAGGAAAGGCGGTATAGCCAAATTCGACGACTCCGGCTGGACTGTGTACGACACAGAAAACTCCGACCTGCCAAACAACAGGGTCTTTTCAATTGCCATCGACGGCAGCGGTAATAAATGGATAGGGACATTAAGCGGTATAGCCAAATTCGACGATTCCGGCTGGACTGTGTATGACACTGAAAACTCCGACCTGCCGAATGATATGGTTACATCAATCACCATTGACGGCAGCGGGAATAAATGGATAGGGACATTTCGCGACGGCATAGCCAAATTCGATGGCAACGGCTGGACTGCTTATGATACGAGCAATTCGGGCCTGCCGGACGATTATACCACATCAATTGCGACAGACGGCAGCGGGAATGTTTGGATCGGGACACATGGTAGCGGCGTAGCCAAATTCGAAGGCAGCAGCTGGACTGTATATGACACAAGCAACTCCGGGCTGCCGAACAATTTTGTTAAAGCAATCGCCATAGACGGCAGCGAGAGTATATGGATTGGGACCAGAGGCGGCGGCATAGCCAAATTCGACGATTCCGTCTGGACTGTTTATAACACAGGAAATTCGGGATTGCCGAACGATTATATCACATCAATTGCGACAGACGGCAGCGGGAATAAATGGATAGGGACTGATGGCGGCGGATTAGTCAAATTTGATGGCAACGCCTGGACTGTTTATGGCACAAGCAATTCGGGTTTGCCGGCCAGTAGTATTATTTCAATCGCTATAGACGCAGGTGGAACAAATTGGATTGGAATAAGAAAAGGCGGCGTTGCCGAATTCGACGGCACCGCCTGGGCAGTTTATGACACAAGCAACTCCGGGCTGCCCGACAATAGTTCATGGTCAATTGCGACAGACGGCAGCGGAAATAAATGGATCGGGACACATAGTAGCGGCGTAGCCAAATTCGACGGCACCGCCTGGGCAGTTTATGACACAAGCAACTCCGGGCTGCCGAACAATTTTGTTAAAGCAATCGCCATAGACGGCAGCGAGAGTATATGGGTTGGGACCGGAGGCGGTATAGCCAAATTCGACGGCATCGCCTGGGCAGTGTATGACGAAAGCAGCTCCGAGCTGCCAAATAATAATATTACATCAATCGCCATAGACGGCAGCGGGAACAAATGGATCGGGACTAATGGCGGCGTAGCCAAATTCGACGGCATCGCCTGGGCAGTGTATGACGAAAGTAACTCTGGCCTGCCGCACAATTTTGTCACTTCAATCGCCATTGCCGGCGGCGGGAGCGTATGGATTGGAACTTTGAGCGGCATAGCCAAATTCGACGGCATCAGCTGGACTGTATATGACACAAAAGACTCGGACCTGCCGAATAGTAATGTAAAAGCAATAGCGATAGACGGAAACGGCAGCTTATGGATTGGAACCGGCGGCGGGATTGCCAAATTCGACGGCATTTACTGGACTGTATTTAACGAAAGCAACTCTGGCCTGCCGCACAATTTTGTCACTTCAATCGCAGTGGGCGGCAACGGGTATATTTGGATTGGGACTGCAGATGGGGTGGGTGTTCTTAAAGATACCGATACGCCGGTGGAACAAGCAGCTTATGGAGCAAAAAGAATCGTCTCTCCCCACCCCAACCCGTTCTCCGAATCCACAACTATCAATTATGAATTATCAATTCCCGGGCGTGTTGTGCTTAATGTATATGATGTGCTGGGCAATGAAGTGCGGACACTGGTGGATGAATTCAAAGAATCCGGCAGCTATACTGCTCTGTTCGAAGCGGGCAATCTTCCGCCGGGTATGTATTATTATACTATTCAATTTGGCGACAGAATAGAGAGTGGGAAGATAGTGCTGATGAGGTAGTTTAAGAAATTTTCCAACAGAAGCTGACAACCAAAAAATGGAGCTGTTATGAGAATTATTATTATTATTTTCTTTCTTGCATCATTCGGCCAATCATTCGGCCAGAATGAGCATATTATTCTTACCGAAGATTTCGAAGCTGCCACAATAGATGACATGCTTGTTCAGTGGAATACCACATCGGGCGTTGCGACAATGTCATTTTCGAATGATGTCCACGGCCAAAGCCAGGGCAGCCAATCCCTGATGATGACCTTTACTCCCGGTGACAACAGCAGCATCTATTTGTACAAGATGTTAGAAGAAGGCTACGATTCGCTTTTTGCCCGTTTTTATGTCAAATTTTCTATCGGCCACAGCCCTATCCACCATTTCGTCCACATGGGCGGATATAACCCCCCGTCGCGATGGCCCATGGGAAATGCGGGAATCAAGCCAACAGGCAACGATCGCTTTACTACAGGAATTGAGACTTATGGCGGCAATTGGTCCTGGGATTTCTATACTTATTGGATGCACATGCGGGGCTTTGCTACCCCGGACATTTATTATGGGAATATGTTTAATCCCACACCGCCGGCGGATGTAATAAAAGGCGAATGGATATGCGTCGAACTGATGATGAAGATGAATGACCCCATAGATTCATTCAATGGCGAGCAGGCTTTTTGGATAAATGGCGAAAAGATTCAACACCTCGGCCAGGGATTTCCCAATGGCTACTGGATATGGGATAAGTTCAATCCACAGCCGGACAGCCTGCCGTTCGAGGGGTTCCAATGGAGAAATGACGCCGATCTGAAAATTAATTATTTCTGGCTGCTGTACTATATGAGCAAAGGAATTGAGGGGCATATCGATACTGTTTATTTTGATGATGTGGTTGTTTCCACCGAATACATCGGCCCTATGGATGATAATTCTTCGATAAATGAAGAGCAATATGACGAAGGTTCATCCGCCCACCCCAACCCCTTCTCCGAATCCACAACTATTAATTATGAATTAACAATTCCCGGATATGTTGTGCTTAAGGTATATGACGTGCTGGGCAATGTTATTGCTGAACCGGTGGATGAATATCAGGATAAAGGGACACATTCGTGTCTTTGGGACGGGAGGGACAATTTTGGCGAGCCTGTTGGCTCGGGGGTTTATTATTATCAATTACAAAAAAATAATAGCTTTTCACAATTTAACAAAATTCTGCTTTTAAAATAGAAAATGGAGAAAAGATGTTAAAGAAATACTTTCTGCTGCTTATTTGTTTGACTTGCTTCAATGAAATGATTGCACAGATTCCCGAGCCATCGGGACGCAGGCTGCGAGCCATTGTCGAGGATAAATTTTCTGACGGCAGTATTATAATTGGTGCTACTACGGGTTCATGGTCTTTTGCTTTAGGCACTAATACGGGCCAGATATTAGACAGGGAGTTTAGTTACGTCACACCGGAAAATGATTTTAAACAGAGCGTTATTCACCCGTCTCCGGCTACCTGGAATTGGGACATGGCAGACCTGTGGTTGCAACACATTATCGATAACAACCAAATCGTCAGGATACATTCCCCTATCGGCCCGCAATGCTCTGATTGGGCAAAGGATGACAGCAGAACCGCCGAAGAACTTGAAACCAATCTGCGGGAATTTCTCATAGCGGTTTGCCAGCGTTATAATGGAAAACCGGGCATTAAATACATGGATGTTGTGAATGAAACAGTCGTAAAAGGCCAGTGGAATGTAAATAGGCCGGGGATAGTCGTGGAAAGCCCCTGGTACAAAATTGGCCAAGACAATGATATAAACGAGACTCCACTCTATATCGGTATCGCATTCGAAATTGCAAAACAATACGCACCCGATATTAAGCTAATTTATAATCAGCACGGTGATTTAAGAAAATTGAATGATTTTGGACTGATAGCGGAAACGATACGATATTTACGGAACAAAGGCCTGAGGGTGGATGGTATCGGCTGGCAGGCACATATTGATAGCGGCTGGGAAACCCCGGAGAATTTATTGAGGCTGAGAACGCTTATTGATTCGGCGCACAGCAACGCTCTGGAGTTTCATATAACCGAAGCAAGTGTGTGGCTGAAGAATGGTAATTCGCCTGAAGCCCTCGAGCAGCAGGCAGCTACTTATCGCGCTGTTGTCGAAGTATTGCTCGAAAAACGCTTTGGGGGGAAGGTTGGCTGGAATATCTGGCATATTGACGATGGCCATGGCTGGCATCCGGAATGGTATGCATCTCTTTTCGACACCAACTATACTGCCAAACCGGCATATTATGCAATCCAAAGTGCTTTGGAAAGTGCCGCACCGAGCAGCGTCCCCGGGAATTCTAATCAAATATTGCCTAACGTTACTCCCCACCCCAACCCGTTCTCCGAATCTACAACTATCAATTATGAATTATCAAATCCCGGGCGTGTTGCAGTGAAAGTATATGACATGCTGGGCAATGTTATTGCTGAACCGGTGGATGAATATCAGGATAAAGGGACACATTCGTGTCTTTTCGATGCCGCCGGCCACCCCGACGGAATGTATTATTATACTGTGCGGATTGGCGACAGAATCGAGAGCGGGAAGATGGTGCTTGTGAGGTGAGGCAATAATTTACTTAACTTGTCCAAAGTTTAAAACTTTGGACAAGTTTGTTGTTGGTAGTTGGCTATTTGTATATTTTTGGAGTTATTATGAAAGCGCATATTGCTGTCCTTGCAATAATATTTTATTTTATTGTTATCCTCAGCCTAAATTCAGTTTCAGCACAAAACCTTTACAATATTGATTCGCTTCGTTCAATTCATATTACGTTTTATAATCCGGATTATGATTCGCTTTTGCAGAGCTGGTGGCTGCCGGATACCGGAGAAAGGCTGCCTGCGTCGATACAGATGAACGGCATTAAATACGACAGCGCCGGAGTACGGTATAAAGGCAATTTTACTTTTTGGATACAGCAACAGGCCAACAACCCAAAGTTCCCTCTGAATATTGATATGAATTATTATGTCTCCGGCCAGAAATTAATGGGATACAAAAAGCTTAAATTATCAAATTGTGCTGATGATCCCACATTCATTCGAGAAGTATTGGCAGGTATCTTCTATCGCAAACACATGCCGGCCTCAGAGATTTGCTTTGTGAAAGTGTATATTAACAGCAACTATATGGGTGTATATGCAAATGCCGAATCAATTAACAAGCAATTCCTGACAAAACATTTTGATTATAAGAAAGGGGTTTTGTTCAAATGCGATCCGCCGGAAACGAGATATGGGCACTCGCCAAAAGGGATGCCTAATCTTTTTTATTTGCCTGGCGATTCTTCGGTGTATTATGATAGTTACATCTTGAAGTCCGATTACGGGTGGGAGCAGCTTGCGGAGTTAATTGATGTTCTGAACAATCGTCCTGAGGAAATCGAAACAATATTAAACGTTGACAGGGTGCTGTGGCACTTCGCTGTTTCAACGGTGGCAACTAACTATGATACATATAACGGTTTTTATGTTCATAATTATTATTTGTACAAGCATAAAGACGGGCTTTTCCATATCATACCCTGGGATTTAAACGAATCTTTCGGCGGGGCCATGGGAACCAAAATGGGTGGAGAAATTGGAATGGAACAATGGCCACATCTTTACGGGTATTATCCATATAAAGCTAATCGGCCGCTTGTAAATAAATTACTTGCCAATGAAACATATCGCAAGCAATATATTGCCCATATTCGGACTCTGATTACCGAGGTTATGGATACTGCAAATCTTGCCAACACTATTGATTACCTGCAATCAATGATTTACGATGCTGTTCAGGCAGACAGATACAAGCATTTCGATACCACTATGTTCTATAGCAATCTGAGAACTACGCTATACGAAACTGCTACGGGACTTAAGGCAACATTTGTAAGATTGCTTCCAACAATTGAAAATCGCCGGAAACTAATGCTCAATCTCCCTGAATTTTCAGCCCTGCCTCCTGTGATTCAAGATGTTGAAAGAAATATTGCAAATCCGGGCCACGGAGATGAAGTATGGATTAAATGCAAAGTGCTACAATCCAATTTCGTTGAGCTTATGGTTACAAAAAACAAATATGATTCGTTCTTTAGACCTATTCAAATGTATGATGACGGCTTGCATTATGATGATAAGGCCGATGATGGTGTTTACTGCACACAAATTCCTTATTCCAAGGGCGGCGATGAAGTAAAATATTATATCAGGGCTCAAAATGATATGGCCATGATGCTTTCTCCGGAAAATGCCGAATATGAGTTTTATTCCTATAATATTGACGGGCCGACAGATATTACTGCGAAGATGATACAAAAAGAAATCACTCCCCACCCCAACCCGTTCTCCGAATCCACAACTATCAATTATGAATTATCAAATCCCGGGCGTGTTGTGCTTAATGTATAATGAAGTGCGGACACTGGTGGATGAATATCTTGATACGGGCAGCCATTCGGCTGTATTCAATGCGAGCAATCTTCCGCCGGGTATGTATTATTATACTATTCAATTTGGCGAAAAAACAGAGAGCGGGAAGATGATGCAGGTGAGGTAATTTCAGCTCCTTCCCAAATTCCGGTTCGGGAATGCAATATTCCCGTAAATTTCTGTTTTGCAATGGGTTTGACAATATTAATAACGAATGTAAATTGATACACCAATCACTAAAGTCTTTTTCTCCGGCTGCTTTTCGAGGAACTTGTATTTAACAACACTTCGGACATTTTTTATAATGACTTGAAAAATAAAGCACTTACGAAATGTCCGATCTGTTGATTTACTCCCACATTGTGGGTTTAATTCCCCGCTGCTTGCGACGGGGTAGTTCATTGAATAGTTGAAATAGCCGGCCCTGGCGGTTGAATGTTTCACCGGCAGGATTGATTAACAAATCCATAAGCCTGCTCTGCCATATAGAACGACCCGATTATTAACGTAGGCACTGATTTATCAAAGGCAAGCGTTATGGCACTTCCTGCATTATCTGTCTCGAGAATATTAATAATTCCGGCCAGCCCGGCCAATTCGGCTATTCTGCCCGTAGCCATTGCCCGCTGCGTATTTGGCCTCGCTGCAATTAGTTCCGAGCAAATAGGTTGAAGCAAATGCAAAATTGCCCCGACATTTTTATCATTCATCGCCCCGAAAACAATCCGCCATTTAACCTTGCCATGTCCATGAATTGCTAATGTGTCGATTGCCGATTGTATGGCAGCAGGGTTATGCCCCACATCTAAAATAACCGGCGGGCCGCTTCGAATCAGCTCTGTCCTTGATGAATATCCGGTATTTTTCTTGATATTAGCAATGCCTGATCTGATATTATCATTGCTGAATTCGAATTGGCCCCTAATCGATTGCAAAGCCGTCAATGCCGTTTGAAGATTTTGGACTTGATGCCGGCCGGAAAGCGGATATAGGGCGTTGGCAATCTTCTCGCCTGAAAAGATTATATCGGCTTCGGTAGTAAAATCACTGTTGTATCGTATATTCTCAATTCTAACAAAGTCATCGGGCAATAAGATTTTGGAATCGGATTTATCAGCCCTTTGGCGAATAATCCCGGAAACAACATCAGGATTTTGAGCAAGGACAACATCCACACACGGCTTAATTATACCCGCCTTTTCATTGGCTATTTCATCCAATTTGCTGCCGAGGTACTCTGTATGGTCAATCGAAACCGGAGTGATAACAGACACCAAAGGAGCGGCAACGTTGGTGGAATCGAACCTCCCGCCCATTCCGGTTTCCAGAATTGCTATGTCCACATCGCTCTCGGCGAAATATTTAAAAGCCATTGCAGTGGTTATCTCAAAGAAAGTTGCGCCGATTTGCTCCGAATGTGGCATAAAATAATCAGCCAGGCGGACAATATCATCATCCGGGATTTTTTCTCCGTTTATTCTTATACGCTCGTTGAAATCAAGAATATGCGGCGAGGTATAAAGCCCGGCCCTATATCCGGCTTCGGACAAAACCGAAGCAACTGCGCAGCAAACCGCTCCTTTCCCATTGGTCCCGGCCACGTGCACCGATGGATATTTAACATGAGGATTGCCACCGGATTGCAAAAGAGAAAGCGTCCTTTCCAATCCCGGTTTGATGCCAAGCCTTTGCAGGGCATACAATTGATCAAGAATTAGGTATTTCCTCTGATTGGATGTATCTTGTATTTTCATTAATATTGGATCAGTACTGTCCGGTTAAAAAATTAGAGCCGTTCTTAATATACATTTGGTTACGCTCTGAATGACACTCTTCACACAAACTCTTGTGCAAGAATGACAGCAAAAATCGAATTTTTCCGCAAGTCTCTAAATATTATTATCTATTTTCTTAGAAGTAACCTGAGTATTTTGTAGTTTTATATCTTTAGCGATTATCACTTGCAAACAAACACAATAACGTTTCAAACCTGAAAGAATTTAGTGCATGAACCTTGCGGGAAAAAATATATGGATTACGGGAGCAAGCCGTGGTATTGGATTGTCCATTGCCAGGGAATTGATCGACAGTGGGGCGAATTTAATATTAAGCTCTCGAAAAACCAACACCATCAATGACTCGTACAAATTATTGGGCACTAATAGCTTAGTTCATATCTACCCTTGCGATATTTCGTCGCCTGACGATGCATTTGCAACTTATGACAAGGTGGCGGCAAAACTTGGCAAAATTGATATATTGATAAATAATGCCGGCGTAGGGATATTTAAAAGTTTCGAAGAAACATCATTGCAAGACTTTGAGGAATTGACAAATGTTAACTTCAGAGGTGCTTTTTTATGCACAAAATCGGTCCTGCCCGGAATGATTGAATCCGAAAGAGGATTAATAATAAATATATTATCGGTAGTAGTCCGGAAGACTTTCCTGAACTGTTCGGTTTATTCTGCATCGAAGTCGGCGGTGTTTGCCATGAGCCAGGCTCTGCGCGAGGAAGTAAGGGGCAAAGGCATAAAAATAGTTAATATTATTCCCGGTGCGGTTGAAACAGATGTTTGGGAAGGCCATGTAAGAGCGGAATATGGCGATAGGATGATGCAGCCCGAAGATGTAGCCGGCGCAGTTGCCAGCGTTATTGAGATGAGCGGCAATGATACAATGATGATAGAGGATATTACCCTGCGCCCGCAGTCGGGCGACCTGTAAATCATAATTAAATTACTCATGTTACGCACAATGATATTTATTAGCCCCGGCCTTTAGGTCGGGGGATAATACAAAAACGCTTGGCTCTAACCACAGATTAAATTTCTCCCTTAGAAGGGAGATTAAGGGGGATGACAATAAAATTTCTCCCTTAGAAGGGAGATTAAGGGGGATGACAATATTAATGGTATATTCAGCAAAGCTCTCTTTTTTCACCGGATAGCACCGTGGTATAACAATAAATTTAGGATTATATAATCATAAATTCATTTGAAAATCGTTATATTTACATCGCTAATATTCTTCTTTAAGGCATAAAAAATAATTAATGAACTACCCCGCCGCAAGCAGCGGGGAATTAATGTTTAACAGAATTTAATAATCGCCGCAAGCAGCGGGGAATTAAACCCACAATGTGGGATTAAATATGAAAATTAAGAATTACTACAAGATACTTGGGATTGACAGAACGGCTTCATCGGCAGTGATTAAAAAAGCATATTATCAATTAGCACGAAGATACCATCCGGACAGGCACCCGAATAATCCTGAAATTGTAATAAGATTTGCCGAAATAAATGAAGCTTATGACGTACTGGGAGATCTTGACAACCGCCTGAAATATAGTATGCTGCTAAGCTACAGCAAGAAGCACAAAGAAGATCTGTTAATTCAGGATTTGCTACAAAAGGAAGATTTATAAATCTTGAAAATTCATCATACTTTTAGCATCAGAAACCTTATTCGAGAAAACAAGCTGTTCTTCTATATCTATTCAGTTTTCTTGGTTATTTGTTTTGCCTGGTTGATAATAGCGCCGAAAGGCCTTTTCCTGATTGTCCTCAACAGAAATCATACCGAGTTCTTCGACTTCTTTTTCTATTATACCACCATGATAGGAGACGGGATTTTTATTGTGCTTGCCTCTGTGCCGCTGCTGCTTATTTCCATCAGAGCTTTCGCTTTTTCAATATCATCATTCGCCTTAAGCGGGCTTCTGTCGCAGGCAATAAAGTTCATATTGTCATCGCCGAGGCCATATTCATGGTTTGCCGATACAAGCAGTTTCCATTTTGTCCCGGGTGTTGATGTCCTTTCCGGCAATAGTATGCCATCGGGGCATACGGCCACGGCTTTTGCGTTTTTTCTTGCCC
Organism: Bacteroidota bacterium; assembly: GCA_024278075.1. Lineage (GTDB taxonomy): Bacteria > Bacteroidota > Ignavibacteria > Kapaibacteriales > UBA2268 > JAJRTW01. Next base: position 10,576 of record JAJRTW010000005.1, read on the forward strand.
TGGCCATCACATTCAGGAACAAGCGCCTGGGAATTATTTTCATATCACTGGCAATATTGGTTGGCATATCCAGGATTTATTTATTCCAGCATTTCTTCGAAGATGTTTTCGCCGGTGCCATATTGGGCGTAGTATCAGTCTTTTTCCTACAGTTTATTTTCACTGAATTTATTAAGAAAGACAGTTCGGGAAAATTCGACCGGCCTTTGATAAAAATAAAATAGGATAACCCTCTAAATATTCCTATGAGAAATGGAGACTTTTAAAATCCCTTTTTTTAAAAGGGATAGTTCCATTGGAACCGGGGGGTTATATCCGGCAGCTTATAGTCCAACTATACAAGTAAAACTTATTCGCATCATTGGAGAATCCTGACGTAAGAAACACTGAGTTCTAAGCTGTGGTGAAAATATGCCCAACCCCTTATAACCCCTTATCTGACAATCTGTAATTTCCTGATAAACACTTTTCCATTAGCTGATAATTTCAAATAATAGATACCATTTAATAAGCCGGCTGCATCATAATAATAGTGATGATTGCCCGATGGCAAAAAGCCTTCATAAATAGTATCAATTTTATTTCCCAATGAATTATAAATTTCCAACTTGATTAATCCATCATAATTAAGATACAAACCAATGTTCGCCCCCGCTGTGAGCGGATTCGGGAAAATATCATATAAGCCGGTTAATGTTACGGGGTTGTCGCTTTCAGCAGATAAAGGGTTATTTGTGGTGAAAGAAAACGGCTCCGACCACTCGCCCTCATATTCATCATTGAATGCCTTCACTCTCCAATAATACTTATTCATGCCATAGAATGTGTTGTCAGGGCATTGATAAGAATTCGTTGTTAAATTTTCTTCATCGACAAACAGAGATGAGGGGTTGAAGAATTTTGAATTACCCGCCTGCAGCTGATAGTGCGTTGCAATCTGAATTTCACTCCAGGTGAGTAGCGGATTGACCGAAACGCCGGTTTCAGCATCCGGTGGAGATAATAATGCAGGCTGGCCGGGTGTGAGCGTGCCGGTTGCGAAGCTCCAACTTTGCGACCAATCGCCTAACCCGTCGTCATTGCCCGCCGCCGAGCGCCAGAAATATTCCGTGCCTTCGTCCAAGCCTGTCAATTGAAACTCTGTGGCATCAAGATTCTTCTCATCAAATACGGGAGAATCAAAGGTATTGTTTTCGGCTACCTGTAAATTATAATAATTCGCACCGGCCGATTCCGCCCATTTTAATAGTACGCTTGTAGTTAGATTATGCGAGCCGTTGGCAGGCACATCAAGTGCGGGCGGGTCAGGTGCTTCCGTGCCTGTTTTGTTTGTCAATGTGAATGAATACGAATAATCCTTAGTTTCTCCGCCGTACTTCACATTTTTAATAGTTACGAAATACTCTTTTTCTTGCTGAAGATTTGCCGGCAGCCATTTAAGGCAATTCGGCACGCCAAAATATCCGTTATCATAAATAGTCTCGGTTATGCTTATATTATTACCATTTCTATCTTCCATTTCGACGGTGGCCTCCGAGAAATCCACATTTGCATTATTGTAATAATTTGTCTTATCGAAAATGGCAGTGAATGACAAATACCATGAATCGCCTCCCGGTGTATAGAAAAATTCCGGCGGGTAATTGCCATAAGGATAAGCCACAAAGTCCATGTCCCAGTCCTGGATATTCTGTTTCTGCTGGCTGATAACATATATAATTGTTGCTGTAATGTTCATTCCCGGAGATCTTTTACTAACGCCATCAGCCCTGCCAATCGCAATAAACTTCAGGAAGGGGTCTATTAACCATCTTCTATGTCCAAGAGTCATTACATTGTTATCAATCATCCACATGATAACAGAACTTACCGTGGTAGGAGCACCGCTGGCCGGCCTCCAGCTTCGTGCCAAATTGCTGCTTTTCAATCCATTTGCACCGGTTTGGTTCCAACATTTCCAGCTTTGAGGCGGTACATGCTGGTTATCATTTACTTTTTCGTCATTCGCGGCCATCATTAATGCACCCTCGGCAGCTTCATCGTCATAGCTATAATCGTAAACAACAGGTTTCAGGCCATGGGTTAACCTGATCCGATTTACAAGTTCCAGGACTTTTTGTTTTTCGCTGTCTTTCAATGTCCCCGGACTGCAAGAGCCAACATTTGGCACCACATCGTAATACTTGGTATAGACTTGGGCGCTTGCCGGTGAGATAGTTAGAATAATGGGAAGCATGGCAAACAGCAGTAAGATTGAAAGCTGGTAAAGAAAACTTAATTTCATTTTTCTCTCCGTTGGAATTATTAGATTTTAATTGTAAATATTCTTCGGGATTCTCGTACTGCCAGTTGTTACATCTGACAGAACATTAACTCGTATCATTCCAGAATTCTTTATTGTGGCGTCAGGACTTCCCGTCCTTATACCTTTCCCATAAGAACCTATATCATAAAATATTCTTCGGGATTAAGATCATGCCCCTTCGGCAAATACTCCCCGGACGATTCATCAAGCTCGTACTCCCCGATATAATCACCCTCGATGATCCTCTCTATCATATCGACGAAATTGTCAATATCATCAAAATTATTATAAACACCAAAACTTGCCCGAATAGCACCGGGAATATTCACCCACCGGCCAGACAGAATCTTCTTTATCATCATCTGCGATTCTTCGCTGGTAACCTTCAGGAGCTTTTTTAAGTAGGGATGTGCACAGAAGCAACCGGTGCGAACCCCGATGCCGCCCTCGTAGCACAGCACCGCCGCAACCCTGCCGTCCGGAATTCCCCCGACATTAAACGCAATCACACCCAGCCGGTTGTCAAGATTGGCATAGTCCGGCGGGGCGAGCAGTTGAACCTCCGGAATGGCCGATAGCTTCTCCCAGGCATATTTCGTCAGCAGCATTTCATGTTCGGCCACCTTGTCCATACCGATTTCTTCGAGGACTTTGATTGAAGCGGCAAAAGCAACCGCACCGGTAACATTCGGCGAACCGGATTCATCCTTCTCGGGCGGGTCGTTCCAATGAACCTCGTCGTAGGTTACTATCTTGACAGTGCCACCGCCGACATAATCGGGGTCGCCCCTCTCGAAAAAGCTCCTCGGGCCGATCAACACACCGCTGCCATACGGAGCATACATTTTATGGCCTGACATCACAAGGAAATCGATTTTCCTTTTCTCATCTCCGCCGGCCTTCATATCAATCGCCCTATGCGGCGCAAGCTGGGCAGCATCAAGCACGAAAAGAGCGCCATGCTCGTGAGCCATTTCGGCTATGTCGTGGTAAGGATTTACGTATCCTGTTACGTTCGAGGCCCCGGTGATGGTGACAAGTTTCAGATTGTCTGAATATTTTTCTATTTTCCTGCGTGCATCTTCCACATCCAGAATGCCGTCTTCTCTGATATTAATATAGTGCAGGTTGGGCGCACTCCGCCACGGCAAATCGTTGGAATGATGCTCCATTTGTGTTGTAAGCACTACGTCGCCGGGCATGTAATTCATCCGGTGGGCAATTTTATTCAGCCCGCCGGTTGCATTCGACACGAAAATCACTACGTCCGAATCGGGGTTGGCATTAACGAAATTGCCGATAATTTTTGCTGATTCGTCGTAGGCGCGAGTAGAAATTATTGACTTAATGCCCGCCCCCCGATGCACCGGAGAATACCACGTGAGCAGTTCATTTACTTTGTCCCGTGCGTAAGCGAACGAAGGTGTGCTGGCTGCATTGTCCAGAAAAATGTATTGCTTAGTGCTTCCGTCTAACAGCGTTACCTTTCTGTCTATGCCGACGATATTATCTCTGATATTTGAAATTGTTAACATTGTTCGTTCAATAATATTCGTAGAAATATTCGCAATTAAAACTACTGTAATTTACAAAAATAAGCATTCATTATTATAATCTGTGGAAAAATGAGCGACTCTTTGAATATATTCCCCGTAAATATAGCTCGTCATTCCGAACGAAGCCACTTGTGGCGTAGTGAGGAATCCGGAATTTATGGACTATTTGCTAAATCAGGATGAATACTGGATTCCCGCTTCCGCGGGAATGACATGTAATCGTTACTATGAATATATCCCTAATACCATCATCCCTCTTAATCTCCCTTCGAGGGGAGAACTTTTATTGTCATTCCCCCATAATCGGGAATCAGGTAGCAGCTTGTAACAAATCCGCATTATCCGTGTTAGAATTATATTGCAACCCAACCGAGGATATGTTATGAAGTCATTTTCTACTTTTTTATTTTTACTTATTCTTACTACAAATAATTTTCTTAAAGCCGGCGATATAGAAATTCTTGATGTCCTGCCCGGCAATCCCAGGGCTGAATCGGGCATTTTCAGCGATGCGGAATATATCATGGCAACCAGGCCGGTTATTATTTCGGTTATATTGTTCAATTCCAACCCAACCGATAGTATCAATGCAAATATTAATATTAAGGTATATCAGGAGAACAATCCGGGCGAATTCGATATTGAAGTAGTAAATATTACAAAAACTAAAACCATCCCTCCGGGCGATACAACTATTATTTGGTCATTTCAATTTTCACCGGAAGAAAACAGCTTTAACCCTAAAACATATTTTGAAATCTCAGAAGTTGATAGCAACTATTACATCCCGCCTCATTTCGAGTCTATGAAATATAACGTAACGCCCGTGCATAAAATTGAAATCAATGTTGTTGATTCGGAAAGCAACGAGCAAATTTCCTCGGGAAAAGAGGTTCGGTTTTTCATTAAAAGAGGGGATGTTATTGCTTCGGGGAAATGCCTTGATGTTAAGATAAATTCCAATTCCTCTAAGGATTCAATCGCAGCAAAGCTAAATTTTGACAATTTGAATCTTGGCTTTCGGAACATTGGTTTTAACAGGGATTACGGCTCTGATGTTTGTGATGTCCTCGACCGGGACAGATGGCCGGTAAATTCTGTAGATTATTCCGAATATAGATTTCTTTTTTGGTCCGATGGTGACGAAAATCCAATATCCGTTTCAGAAAGAGCCGATATTACAAGGTTTGTCGAATCCGGCCCATACGGCTCCAGCGAGGGGAGAGTTGGGGTGTTCATCGCCAGCCAGGAGATGGCCCGAATCCATGGCAGGCCCGGAGAGCATTACGACAGAGCCTTCTGCGTAGAATTGTTCAGGACAAAGTACGCCCCGCCGGGGAATCCGTTAGGCAAAGGCAATACGGCTGATGAGATTATGATGATCGGTCACAGAATAGGGAGAGATCTTGAATATTTCATTGAGCCGACAGGTTTTGAAGGCGACCAGCCCCCTTACTGCGGACTGGTTGAAGTTTTTCAGGAAGGTATGGGTGTAGCTCAAGACGCATTTATTTATACTGAAGTGGTCGATTCCGCCGAGTCTGTATCCGCTGGCACAGCCGTTGATAATTTAATGTATAGATCGATTTACATAGGGGTTGACTGGAGGCATTTCTATGATTCGGGAAGAATACTCAGGTATTCATTTGATTTTCTTGACCAAAAAGAAATCCCTCAATGGACTCGTATAAGTTTTCCCTACCCACGAGATTCGATCACCATTAATCATGGCGAATCATTTGATATTAAATTTCATGCCCATGAAGTATATGGCCCCGGATTAAGTAACATCGAAATATTTATCAAAGACTATCTGGAACCCGACTCAATCAGAAGTGCGACAACCAACAGCAATGGCGATGGAGTATATACTACAAAAGTGCCTGATGATTTTACGAAAAGTATGTATCCAATTGCTTTTGGGTTTGGCGATGACTTTGGATATCAGGAACATTTTAATATTTATGTTTATATTGGAACAACCGCAATTATTACGGATGTAAATGATACGGCTTGTGTGGGTACTTTTCGGCGTTATACAGCTTCCGGCGAAGGCAGGTCCTTCGAATGGGAGGCAGCAAATGGCGGGTTTATTGTAGGAGAATCTGACAAAAGCTTCGTTGACGTCAATTGGTATCAACCCGGAGTTGGCCGTTTAAGCGTAAAGCAAACAATCGATTCTACCGGCTGGGTCAATAATAGGGATTATTCGATCCAAGTAATTGAAGCTCCATCCAAACCATCAATTACCAGAAGAAGCGATACGCTGTTTTCGAGTTACCCGGCAGGCAACCAATGGTATATAAATAAATATTTATTTAGGGGGCGAACCGGTCAATACTTAGTCCCTGATAGAAAAAGTTCATATTCCGTTGCAGCAGTCAATGATAATTCATGTGCATCGGAATTGTCGGATGAATATTATTTCGTTTCGGGGGAAATTGCCGGAAGAACGTTTGCTTGCAACGAATCTGTTTATGAGTATTCCGCTTTCGGTTTTTATGGGCCTAACGAGTGGACGGTAATCGCGGGCGGCGAAATAATCGGGCCTGAAAATGAGGAAGCGGTTGAAGTGCTGTGGAATAAAGTGGGTGATGGAAAGCTAAGGCTGATTCAAACATTAGATTCAACAGGGGCGAAAGATCAAAAAGAGATTGATGTAAATATATTAGCGCTGCCTCCGAAGCCAACTATAACAGAAAAAGAAAGAACGTTATATTCAAGCTGGCCATCAAATAATCAATGGTATTATTACGGGGAGAGATTAGCAGGGCATAGAAAACAACAGTATGTTCCTACGAAAGCGGGCATTTACTCTGTGGAAGCACGGAATAATAATTATTGTACAAAAATGTCGGACGAATATTATTATAACTTCATCACATCGGTTGAAAATGAAGAAGCGGTATCTGCATTTTCAATCTATCCCAACCCCTCATCTGATATTGTGAATATCGACTATTTTATGTTAGATCCGGGCGAAGTGGAGGTGCATATTTATAACTCAATGGGAACGGCAGTAATATCGCAGGTAGATAATTCCACGGGCGAAGGACGGCAGTCTATCTCTATTAACATCAGGGACTTATCGCAAGGCCTGTATCTGCTGACCCTAAGGGTAGGTGATTCAATCAGGGCAGAAAATTTTCTCAAAATTGATTAATATTTCACGTTAGTACTGTCCGGTTAAAAAGCATTGAATAATTGGTAATCACAGTTATAGCCAGTAGTATGCCCTATATTGTGTTAATACGGATGAATTTTCGAATAAAACGAAAATTGTAGTTAAAGCTTGTCATGCCGGACTTGTTGAGCCCAGCGAAATCCCGCTATCGGGAATCCGGCATCCATCTTGAAACTTTCAAATCGCCCATGAATACTGGATTCTGAAACAAGTTCCGCAATGACATATCATAGTTATCAGGTATTCATTTAAAATGATTCATATTTAACCGGACACTACTGTTATTAGGTATATATTGAGAACGCTTCTCATATATTATCCGGACAGTAGTGCATCATCTCACAATAAATTAATAGATATTTCGGGTATTCAGGCAGGTTGCGAACCTGCCACTACACATACATTGATTGAACTATAAAAAATAGTTATCAATCATTTATGAGATGGCGCAGTAGTTAATTAATATCACGTGTTATTCTCAGATTCGATCTTTTCGAGCTGCCGGTGAAGATCTGCCCATTCTTCCATTATTGCCTCGAGGTGATTCTTCACACTGCCATATTCTTGATGCGACTTATTAGCTTTATTGATGTCAGTATGAAAATCAGGCCTATCGAACATTCTATCAAATTCCTCGATTTTAGATTCCGCCGATTCAATATCTTTTTCGAGTCTAATAATATTTTTACTCAACCGGTTTTTCTCTCTTTGATATTTTTTCCTGGCCTCTCGTGATTCTTTAGCCCCGCTTGGTTTGGATAATTTTGAAGATAAGCCTCTTGCCGTAGAATCGGATTTTTCAATCGCCCGTAATGATTCTAATTTTTGCTTGCTCAGAAAATCGTTTATATCGCCGGGATATTCACGGATGTTATTGTTTTTGAACTCAATCGTCTTGGTTGTTAATCCCTCGAGGAAAGCCCTGTCGTGCGATACTAATATCAGCGCCCCATTATAGTTCACCAGTGCCTGTTTCAGAACGTCCTTAGCTACCATATCCAGGTGGTTGGTCGGCTCGTCCAATATCAAAAGGTTCACCGGATTCAGCAGCAGCCTGGCCAGGGCAAGCCTCGACTGCTCGCCGCCAGAAAGCACTTTTACTTTCTTATATATAGAATCGCCGCTGAACAGAAATGCACCCAGCAGGCTTCGCACCCTCGTCCTCATATCGCCGGTGGCGGCGTTGTCAATCACATCAAAAACTGTTTGCTCCGCATTGAGGAACTGAACATTTTTCTGTGCATAAAATCCAATCTCAACATTATGTCCGATTTTCATTTTCCCGTCATAATCTTCCTCGCCGGCAATAATCCTGGACAACGTTGATTTCCCCTCGCCGTTTTTGCCAATGAAAGCAACCTTTTCCCCGCGCTCTATGGCCAGGTTTACATTGCTCAGCACCAAATTATCGCCATAGCTTTTGCTTAGATTATCAGTCTCGACGGCAATAACTCCGCATCTCGGGGCATCGGGGAACCGGAACTTGATAGATGTGCTATCGTCGGCATCTACTACTATTCTCTCCATTTTCTCCAGCTGCCTGATTTTGGACTGCACTCTGGTGGCCAAAGTATTTTTAGACCTAAATCGCTCGATGAAACGTTCGGTTTGGGCAATTTTCTTTTGCTGATTGGCACGGGCGGCCATTTGCTGCTGCTTCTGCTGGGCTCGTAGTTCCATGAATTTCGTATAGGCCAGCTCCTGGTCGAAAATTTTTCCGAGCGATATTTCAATAGTCCTGTTGGTTATCGAATCGAGGAATTTCCTGTCGTGCGATACGATTACAACCGCACCCTTGTAGTTCTTTAAGTACCACTCCAGCCAAAGCAGCGACTCAATATCGAGATGGTTGGTCGGTTCGTCGAGCAGGATGCAATTCGGCCTTCGCAAAAGAATCTTTGCAAGTTCAATCCGCATTTGCCATCCGCCGCTGAACTCGCTCACCGGTTTGTCGAATTCATCTTCGGTGAAGCCCAGGCCTTTCAATACTTTTTCTATCTCGGACTCAACGGCACCGCCCTCAAGATAAACATATCTTTCATTGGCATGGTTCAGGCCGGTGATTAAGTCGTGATATGCCTTCGAATCATAATCGGTTCGGCTGCTCAACTGATTATTTATATCTGCAATTTGCTGTTCGATTTCCTTTAGTTCGATCAATGCCTGAGCAGCTTCTTCTTTGAGCGGCCTGTTGGTTAATTTGCAGCCCTCCTGCGGCAGGTAGCCAATTGTAAAATCTTTTTTGACGGAAACATTGCCCGATTCGGGGATTTGCTTGCGTGCCAATATCCTGAGCAGGGTGGTTTTACCCGTGCCGTTGCGGCCTATCAGGCCAATCTTATTATGATTTGATATAGTAAAAGAGACGTTATCAAACAGAAAACGCCCTGTGAATTGAATAGATAAATTATTAACCCGGATCATTGATTTCTATTTCTTCGGTTTATGTATTTGATTGTTAATTTCGTATGAATACAATATTACGAAGAAAAGATAAGATAAAATAGATTTGTCCAAAAGGTGAGGCCCGGAGAATAATTTGAGAATATAAAGAATAAAAATCTTAGTGCATATCTATCCACGTGCTAAAACTTATGTCTATTGTCCGGCGGCTATTGACTAGCAACTTGTCAACTGTACTATGTCATTCCGGACTTGATCCGGAATCCATTTTGATACATCCAAATAGCCCGTGAATACTGAATTCTTCACAACGCCGCCACAAGAGGCTTTGTTCAGAAAGACATCGCAGACGGCCAGCGGCTATTGGCCGGCGACTTCTTCTACCGGTGACGGATTGCCTTATCCTGCTCGAAGTCGTAAAGAGTCATCTGCCTTAGCCTGTAATATGCTACCCAGAAATCCCTCAGCGTAGTGATATAAGCCCTCAGAGCGTTATCCTTCTCGTTTTGGGCTATAAAAAAAGTGTTCATGTCGATTTTGCCAATCATATACCTGTTCTTTGCCAGGTCGAACCTGCGGGCTGCGATGGTATCGGCCTTCGCCGCAACAGAAACTTGCTTTTGCAGCAGCTTGAAATTCTGCACCTGATATTTGACATTCATCTCGAATCGCCTTCTTCTCAGCTCAACCGATGTCCGTACACTGCGCTGATTGGCAATCGCCGATTCAACCTCGGCATTCCCCATGCCCCACTGGTAGACCGGAATTGCAAAATTAATGTTAAACCTCTCCTGGTCGAGCAGGTCTCTGTACGAATCCGGCACATTCCCGGCGGTTTGGTTCAGGCCGAAGCTTGCCGTAATAGTAGCCGAAAAATCATTGCTGTTCTCAGCTAAATCGAGCGAGCGGCCAGCCTGGACCGACTCAATTTCATAATCAATTATTGCAGAGTTTTTCTCGATGGCCATAGCGAGAGCTTTATCGGCGTCAACAGCAAAGCCCGGAATTTCCTTCGGTGGGATGATTACTATATTGTCCCGCCCGCCCATACCAAGTGCTATAATCAGTTCCTCGTGCGCCTTTTGGTAATCAAGCGAAGCGTTCTCAAGGTTAATCATTGCATTCATAAGGCCAAGTTCATTTTGCAAAAGGTCATTCTCGGCAATTTTTCCAACTGTGAATCTGCCCTTAGATATTCGAAACAGGGTATCGTTTATGGCAACATTTTTTCGAGCATTCCGAGTTGTAATCTCAGCAATATACAGATCAAAGAATTTTCGCGTAATATCAATCGAAACATTTTCCATAGCTTCGATATATTTACTATCGCTGTTCAGTTTGTTAAGTTCCTCCATTTTAATATCCCAGTCCATGCTATTATGCTGGAACACCGGCTGGCTGAAGTTCAATTGAAAAGGGGTTGTTCTCCAGTAGAAATCCTCGTTCCTTTCGAGAATATCAATCCTGCTTATCCCGGAGGACATTGTGATCTCGCCGCCCGTCCAGGGTATTAATTGCCTCATAGACAGGCTGCTGTTTGCAAACAGCTGGCTTTGCGGCAGAAACTGTATCGAGCCGTCCGGCTGAAGGATTTCTCCAATCGTTCTGTTCAATCCCGGCCCGGAACTGCCCAGGCTGAACTGCGGCAGATAGCCCGCCTTGAAAGACTCGTAGCGATACTCTCTTTGTAGGAACTGCTGCTTTGCTATGTCGGCACCGGGGCTGTTCTTCAGCGAATACCCAATGCAATCATTCAATGTGAATGTGCTGCTCTTTTGAGATACGGCGATGGCCGAAAATAATAAATGAAAAAATAATAAATGAAAAAATAATAAAATATTGATTCTTAATTTCATAATTATTCATACCTCAATAATTCAATCGGGTCGCGCAGGGATGCTTTACGCGCCGGGGCAATTCCAAATATCAACCCGACACTTATGGATACGAAAAAGGATATTACTACCGATAATGGCGATACTATCGTATTTATCCCCGTAATTATTTCGATAAGGATGCTTGCGGAAATGCCCAGGATTATGCCGATCAGGCCGCCGGTCAGGCTTATGGCTACAGCCTCTATTAAGAATTGCAGCAATACGTCCCTTTGCTTTGCCCCAACCGAGCGGCGCACGCCAATCTCCTTAGTCCTTTCCATTACCGAAGCAAGCATAATATTCATAATCCCGATACCGCCAACCAGCAAAGAAATTGAAGCAATCACTCCAAGTACGATATTGAATATGCGTTTGGTGCTTCTTTCCTGTTCGAGCAATAGTTCGGGTATGACAATTTCGAAATCATCTACAAGATTGTGCTTTCTGAATATCATTCTCTTAATCACATCGGCTACCTGAGGAATAAATTCGCTTTCGTTGACGGTAACAACAATTCTGTCCAACTGGTTGGGGTTATAATCTTTTTCGGGTTCGTCCCTGCTGTTCTTCTTCAAATCCTGCTTGGTGATAGCCGAGCGGTTTGTATATCGCAACAGCATAGAGAATATTGGAATATAGATGTCGTAGTTGTAATCCCTGATGCCGAGATTCTGAATATTCTCCCTTGATATGTCCCTTTCGGCAAGCACTCCAACTACCATCAGCCAAAGGTTGCCGCATTTAATGGACTTGCCAATCGGGTCGTCGGTGGCGAAAAGTTTGTTCTTTATCCCGCTGCCGATAATGCAGACCTGCTCGGACATCTCAACGTTCTTATAATTAAAGAACTTCCCCTCGCTGATTTCGAATCTGTTAATATCGAAATAGCTCTGTTCAATGCCCACAAGTTTTACGTTCCTTCTAAAACCTTCACGCAAGGCCGTAGTCTCCAGGATAACTTCGGGGCTTACAGATGCCACTTTCGGTACATTCAGCTTAATGCTCATCGCATCCAGCATGGTCAGGCCGGGCGAGAACCTCCTTTGTTCCGTATCCTTAATTTCGCCTTCATCTTCGTTTAATTCGGTATTCTTATCATCGAAATTTATTGGTTTGATGATTATATTATTAGTTCCGAGCAGCTTCATTTTCTCAAGGATTTCCTGCTCTGCCCCGCTGCCGATGGCCAGCATGGCAATAACCGATGCCACACCGCAGATAATTCCCAACGATGTAAGGAAAGCCCGCATCTTGTTTTCGAATATCGCCTCGTTGGCAATCGTCAGATTATAGATTAACATCCTAAGCATTTGGTCAAAATACTCTTTTATCGATTGATTTGGCAGGAATTAATTATTGACTGCTTTCTTTATCATTATTTAGGTATGAGATCTCTATCTCATCAGCATCTTCGGGAATTGTTACCATCAATTCATCCTCAATGGTAATTCCTTTCTCAACTACTACTTCGTTCTCATTCATTAATCCAAGCCGGACTTGCTGCTTGATGACTCCAGAACCGTTGGCCTTGAAGACATAGGTAATTTTTTTCTCTGAGTTATCATCTTTAATAATTTCCGAATGAACGCATTCAAGCGGGATAAAGACTGCATCATCAACCGCAGCGACAAGGATTTTATTACTTGTGGTCATTGATGGCAAAAGGGTAGTATCCTTTTCATTCACCTTAATAGTGACTTCAAAAACTTTTGAGTCGGCATTTTTAAGCTGCTCGCCAATATTTGCAACTGTTGCCACCTTGCCGGTCAGCTTTTTGTCGGGGTCGGCATCAAGCCCTATGTCAACTGTTTGTCCAACCTTTACCTTCTGAATATCCACTTCGTTAACATAAGTAACCGACTTCATTGAAGTAAGGTCGGGCAATGTGGCAACCACGGGGTCCCAGGCGCCGATGGTCGACCCCTCGGTAATTTTTTTCCCGTTCCATTCTTTTCGATAGATAACCATGCCATTGGCCGGAGCAAGAATAGTAAACTCGCCCATAGTCTTTAGGTATATAGTTAGTCGTGATTTATGTTTCGAAAGCTCGGTGCCGATTTCCTGCAGCTTTGCAACTGCCTGCGCCACTTTCGTTTCGTAATTCTTTGTCTTTTGGTTCAAGTTTCTCTTTTCGCGTTCATAGTCAATCTCTGCCTGACGGATTATCGCTGGGGCCTCGAAGGACGATTGCTGCATAATCAATTGTTTCTCTTCCATAGCATACTTGATGTTTTCGAGCTCATCGCGGGCATTCGACAAAGTCAGGGCGCTGTCCAGCCGGGATTGCAGATACTGGGATTCTGTTTTCTCGAGCGAAAGCTGCAAGTCGTTCACTTTTTCCGCTATTTCCGACTTATCCAGCTCGGCTACGAATTCGCCCTCTTTTACAACCGTACCCTCGGGAACAAGTTTGGATATTTTCATTTGCCATATCCTTGCCTGGCGGACATTGGCCGGCCCGTGAATGTCTATCGAGCTCTCAGCCTGCATTTCGCCGGTTGTGGTTACGGTTGAATTGAATTGGCCGCGAGTGGGGTAGACAGTGATGGTTGTATTTTCCACTTCCTTGAAGAAGTAGTACCAGACCAACATTAAAGAAATAATAGCAAGCAAAATGGCAGGGAATAATACTCTCTTTTTCATACGTATTTTACAATATTTGAAAATTATATATTATTTTAACGTTATTGAATAGGTAATGTTTCATCAAAATTGCAATACAACGGTATTTAACATTAGAGCCAGGCAGAGCCAGTCTGATTCAATGGCCGAAATCGGGCAGCTATGATGCAATCATATCAACAAATTCCTGCTCATTCAGTATCGTGATACCAAGCTTTTGAGCTTTCCTTAATTTGCTTCCGGGATTCGCACCGGCCACAACGTAAGAAGTATTTTTGCTAACGGCTTTGGTTTCCCTTCCGCCAAGATTTTCAACTCTGCGGGCGGCTTCGCGGCGGGTCATAGCGGTTAGCTCGCCGGTGAATACGAATGTAAGATTATTCAATTTATTGCCGGCGGCGGCAAATTCGGATTCCTCCGGCTCGAACTTCAAACCGGCTTTGATTAGCTCCGATAGAATCGGTTTTTCGTTCACATCATTGAAATAATTAACAACCGATTCGGCCATCGCCCTGCCAATCTCATGGATAGCCGTAAGCTCCTCGATAGTAGCATTGGCCAGCCTGTCGATACTCTTGAAATTCCGTGCCAAAATCTTGGCCCCGCCCTGGCCAATAAACCGTATGCCAAGTGCAAACAGGACTTTTTCATAGCCGCGCTGCTTGCTGTTCTCAATTCCCCGGAGCAAATTCCCGAGGCTCTTTTCGCCCCAGCGGCCAAGTGCAAGAATTTCGTCTCTATGAGTTTCTAATTTATATATATCCGCAATATTCTTCAGCAGGCCAAGCTCCACAAATTGGCCAACCGCCTTGCTGCCCAGGCCGTCGATATTCATGGCATTGCGGGATGCGAAATGCTCAATCCGGCGCTTTAGCTGCCAGGGGCATTCGGGGTGATTGCAATAATGATTCGCCTCGCCTTCGGGCCTGATAATCGGGCTTTTCAATTCACACGGGCAAGTGCCGGCAAATGTAAATGCAACAGAGTCCACTGGCCTTTTGGTCAATACTACACTATTGACTTTCGGTATCACCTCGCCGCCCTTCTCAATTACAACCGTATCGCCAATTCTAATATCTCGGTCTATGATATAATCTTCGTTGTGCAATGTGGCGCGGCTGATGGTCGATCCGGCAAGAAATACAGGCTCAAGCTCGGCCACCGGCGTTACCGCTCCCGTCCTGCCCACCTGGTATGTGATACCATTCAGAACCGTTTCGGCGGTTTCGGCTTCGTATTTATAGGCTATCGCCCACCGCGGCGAACGGGCCACAGAGCCGAGCAGTTCCTGCTGCCGGATGGAATCCACCTTTATTACTATCCCGTCAATACCAAACGGAAGTTTATGCCGCTCGGATTCCCACTTATCTATAAAGGAGAAAATATCTTCGGTGTTATCGCACAATTCATAATATTGAATTGCCGGCAGGCCAAGCCTTTTTATTAATTCAATATTGCCGCTGTGGGTATTAAAACGATATTTGCTTGACCGAAGATAATAGCACACCACCCGAAGTGGACGCTCTGACATAAGCAAGGGATTAAGTGATTTAAGAGTGCCAGCGGTTAAGTTCCGGGGATTGGCGTAGAGATTCTCGCCGGCTTCTTCCCTCTTCCGGTTGATCTCAACGAAATCAGCATCAAGCATATATGCCTCGCCGCGAACTTCAAAATCCTCAAGTATTATACTATCCGAATCCTGATTAATATTATCCGAATCACCAGTACTATCAATATCAATCCATCTATCGCTGACGGCACATTCCACCCTGCCGGCTCTTAGCGGAATGCTGCGGATGGCCTTGATATTCTGCGTAATATTATCGCCGCTCAGCCCGTCGCCGCGGGTAACGCCAAGTTTCAATATGCCATTCCCATAATGGATGCTCACCGCCACACCGTCGTACTTCAATTCCGCTACGTAGCGGTATTGCTCGCCATCCAAACCCTCGGCCACACGACGATCGAAATCCGCAATCTCTTCGCGGCTGTAAGTATTGGCAAGCGACAGCATCGGAACCTCATGAACTATCGTTTCAAATCCCCTCAAAGGCTCGCCGCCCACTCGCTGCGTGGGGGAATCCGGCGAAATGAATTCCGGATAACGCTCCTCGAGCCGCCTCAATTCATCGAACAATCTGTCATACTCCCGGTCCGAGACAAGAGGCCTTGCGTCAACGTAATAAGCGCGATCGTAACCGTTGATTAGCTCTCTAAGCTCTTCGATTCTTGCCGCGGCCACCTTCCTGCTCCCATCGCCAGGCATATTAAATAATGTATCTTGCATTGGATTAATTCTTTATTAACTGCTAAAAGTCCAATTTATGAAATTTTCGCTAATTATTAAGCCGGAAATAGCTAAGTAATCTCTTTGCCGATTTTATTTAGTATTTCTAAGAAGATTGTTGTAATTTTCAATCCGGCGGGGATTATTCTATCTGATTAATTCGGCTTATATTATCAATATCTTACAATTATGAAGAAGTATTTAATATCATTATGGTAGTTATTAATTCAATCAAAGAAATGCGACAGATAGCCGCAGCATATAAATCCACCGGCGGAAAGATTGCCGTAGTCCCAACTATGGGCTTTTTGCACCAGGGCCACCTATCCCTAATCAATAAAGCAAAAGAAGAAGCCGATTTCGTCATTACCTCCCTGTTCGTCAACCCCAGGCAGTTCGCACCGAACGAAGATTATGACAAATACCCGCGCAATATGGGCAGCGACTCCGAACTTGCCGCCGCCGCCGGCTCTGACTGCCTCTTCAACCCCAACGCCCTCGAAATGTACGCCATTGGCAATACCACGAAGGTGGCAGTCGAAGGCATTACTGCCAAATTCGAAGGGGCGAAAAGGCCAGGCCATTTCGATGGGGTGGCCACCGTCGTAGCAAAGCTCTTTAATGCCACCTTGCCCGACATTGCCGTCTTCGGCCAAAAGGATTATCAGCAGATTCTGGTAGTCAAAAGGCTTATCGAAGACCTTAACTATGATATTGAATTGATTGTTGCTCCCACTCTGCGCCAGGCCGACGGGCTGGCCATGAGTTCCAGGAATAAATATCTGTCCGATACCGATAGGCAAAGCTCCAGCCTGCTTTTTTTGGCGCTCGAAGATGCACGGAAAGCCATTGCCGCAGGTATGATGCAAAGGAAAGTTATCAATGCAGTGATGCACAAAAGATTGCGGCAGGCAGCTTCAATTAAAATTGACTACGCCTGTGCCGCTTTGGCCAATTCTCTCCACGAACCTGATATTTTTCTGCCCGGCGACGATATTGTTTTGCTGATTGCGGCCTATCTTGGCAAAACGAGGCTGATTGACAATGCTCTGACAACCATTCCGAAGGGCAAATCGCCATTGGCTGCATTATAAGAATGAACGGATTGCTTTGTTATTTCATTATTTATTAATTCCACAGCCTTAGATATTCCCGCTTAATCGCTTATTGCCTCTTCCTAACCATTGGCTTTTCCTAATTATCCGCCAGATGTACCTAATTATCCGTCAGATGTACCTAATTATCCGTCAGATGCACCTAATTATCCGTTGGTTGCACCTAATTATCCGTCAGATGCACCTAATTATCCGTCAGATGCACCTAATTATCCGTCAGATGCACCTAATTATCCGTTGGTTGCACCTGCTTAATACTTTCCCGCACCTGCTTAACCCTTTCCCGTACCTAATTAACCCTTTCCCGTACCTAATTAACCCTTTCCCGTACCTAATTAACCCTTTCCCGTACCTAATTATGAATAATCAATGCCATCGGATTGATTCCGAATAGCTTCCAAGCATCATTACTACACTTCCCCCTCTTGAGAGGGGGC
This sequence comes from Bacteroidota bacterium, assembly GCA_024278075.1. Classification (GTDB taxonomy): domain Bacteria; phylum Bacteroidota; class Ignavibacteria; order Kapaibacteriales; family UBA2268; genus JAJRTW01. The sequence continues at coordinate 28,362 of JAJRTW010000005.1, forward strand.
CAGGGGGTGTGTTTCTCGGGGAGCTATTGAATATTATGGTTAAGCAAACGGGTATTTATTAATTTACACACCCCTCGATCCCCTCTCAAGAGGGGAGGTTGGAAGAGATACACCCCTCGATCCCCTCTCAAGAGGGGAGGTTGGAAGAGACACACCCCTCGATCCCCTCTCAAGAGGGGAGGTTGGATTTCCTATGGCTTTTTACGTCTGAGAATCGCCTTCATCGCCTTAATCTCCCCTTTCGTGAAGAATCCGAATAGCTTCAATATTACGGCGTAGGTAATCAAAGATGCCGATTTGATGGAAAATGATATAATAAGACTGTTGCCAGAGGATAAATACGTCCCGCCGAGGTAAACCGTCAACGTTGCAAGTATTAAAATCGCCACCCGACGCCATTCGTAAGCAATTGGATAGACTTTGATCGATAATAAATACAGGACAATCGCCGCCACGGCGTAGGCAATCAGCGTTGCCCA
>JAJRTW010000130.1 GCA_024278075.1 Bacteroidota bacterium
TTATGGCCTTTACTAATGTGGTCCCATAGGCCACCGGGTCATAACCAGATGGATCGAAGTACATGTCGAGCAATATTCCTATGCCAAACTCAAAATAGTTCCTCTTTCCTGTTAACGCTTCTATCATAATGGGTATTCCATAATGGTGTTCATTTGTCCAATATCCACCAAAACCACCTCGTAGATATATGGCACTTGGAGTATCATCATAGAAGTAATATCCTGTGTCAATAAGATGTTCATAGTTGAGTGTTGCTCCAATACCATTTCCCCAAAACTCTACATATAATACATTTGTTTGAATTGAATCTAATTTAACGATTCTAACTGAATCCTTAACGCTATTATCTTGATCTTCGTTAGCCGAAATTAATTCTATTCTATCAAAAATAATAACAAAGACTATTATGCAGATTAGAATGATTTTCATAATAACTTCTCCGGTGCTAAATGATGCTAATGGAGTTGCAATGTAATCATATTTTGGTATTTATCTAATTTAATAGTTTTAATTCGATGTTCCTTTTCCTTCAATCCCCAAAATTCTTCTTTTTTGAATAATTATATAGTTTATAACAGAGCAAAACCGTCGCCAGCCCTCCGAAAATGAGTGCAAGAACGGCAATTGCCATCGGCAGCGGCACATCCGGTGAATCCGAATCGAGGGAAAACGTCATCATAACCACGCTAAAGGCGTTATTTGCAAAGTGCATGATAATGGAAGTATAGAGACTCTTGGTAATATAAGCCGCCAATCCGAGCATAACGCCGATTAACACCAGCGGCACGAGCTGAATCGGATTAAAATGAATCATACCGAAGAGCAGGCCTGTGATTATTATTGCCCGCACGGGGTTCAGGGCTTCCTCGAGAGATTTTTGCAGCAGCCCGCGCATCAGAAATTCCTCACAAACCGCCGGAATCAGTGCTATATAGAAGAGCGAGCCGGCCAGGGCGAGGAATCCGCCTTTCAGAATCAGCTCCGAGTATGACTGATTCATAATTTGCGTATATTTTTCGTAAATATCGGCCATAAAATCGGGTATCATGGCGCTTTGCACCTCCGCATAACCGGCTATGAATACCTGAAACATTAATATCGCCAATAATGAATAAGCTATTTCCCTTGTATCGGGGAATTTGTATAACCGAAGTAACTTCGTTACTTTTGAATAGCGTATAATTGGCAGATTCGTTGCTTTAAAAGGCAGTTCCTCTACTGTCAAATATTGATTTGTTGAATTAAAAGGTAACGAAGTTACATTTAGCGGCCGGTACTTTGCAATCAGAAGCGTCGGCATCAGAATAAACAGCACCTGACTGAGTCCGAGAACCTGCGTTAACCACTCATTCCGCACCGGCTCCGGCAATAATTGCAGAATTACTTGTGTGCCGATTCCGTAGAGCAGGAAAATTATCAGGGCCGCCGAGATCGAATATCCCGCTATATAATATGGCTTTGCTTGCATTTATTCATCTTGTACTATTGTTTTGCCATTTAATTAGTGTAGTATCCCTTTGAAAAGGTAATATTATTTACCTTTCCTAAGAAATGTCACAGTAGCCGTCAGGCCGGAACGATAAAACACGGAACGATAAAATAGTGTAATTATTTAAATACTATTGTGTTATACAAATATATATCGTATATTATAAATATCTTCATAAATAAGAATTAAATTCCAAAAATAGATTTAATAACATTCTTATCTGCCATTATGAAAAAAGCAACCCCCATAGTCTTGTTAGCATTATTTCATTTTATTTCGATTCAGATTGCCTACAGCCAGTCCGTGGTCGTTAGCGAGTATTTTAACGCCTCGAATGTTGAAGACGAATGGACGGAACTGGTTGTTGTTGGCGACAATGTTTCTTTGGTAGGGTATAAGCTGCGGGACAATGTAGGCACCGATGGAGTGCCGGACAACTGGATGGGCGGAGTTGAATTTGCCGATTCGCAACTGTGGCGGAATCTGCGGGCGGGAACGATAATAGTCATTAATCACAGGGGTATGGGTGCCGCTGACATTAATAAAACCGACGGGCTTATAGAAGTGGCTGCCGACAATCCTGATTATTTTATTAAACGCTGCTGGGGCTGCGACCTGACTTTCGACTGGACTACCAAAGCATTAGTCATTGCCCAATCGGCTGAAATTATTCAGATACTGGACGAAAATAACAATTCTGTTCATGCTCTTGGCCACATGGCAGCTTCTTCCGGCGATTTCCCGGGAATTGCTGGCCTCAAGAGCAGTTATAATGGAACAATTTCGGGCAATACGAGCGTAAGGATTGCCCCGGGTATGACATTATCGCAATATAATGCCGGTTTTGATATTATAAATTACAGAACTTTTGCTTCCGGCCAATTCATTACTAAAGGAAAACCGAATAAGAGGGATGCTTCGGACAATCGAAACGAAGATTTCTGGAAAAGCATTCGGCAGCCGGAATGGAGCAATCCAAATCTTCAGGCCTCGATTGTTGCCGGCGGTATTAAACTTGACTGGAATAAACTTACTATCCCGAATCCCGACGACAGCTACCACGGATATACTATTATTCGCAGCCCATCGGCAAAGATAAAAGCCAATCCGCCAATCAGAGACGGTTCGATTTACGATCCCGGCCAAAAGCTGGGTGATTGGACTGTCGTTACCAATATCAACGGCGGCAATATTCTGACCTATATCGATATGACATCTTTGGGATGCAGTGCCGAACACACTTATCAGATCTACGGATACCGGTATGGCAGCGACATTGCCCGGAATAACGAAGCCCCCTTGGGGCGGGCCTATAACGAGCAGGATTTCGGGGAAGCCAGTATTATTAATGAGAGTTCGGATTCGGTTAGAATATATACCAAAGACGGCAGGACGAAGTTTTGCGAAGGCGATACGGTAATAATTTATTCTGAAATTACCGGCGACTCGTATGTCTATAGCTGGCGAAGAAATAATGCAATTACAGGTGATGAAAGTGCTGATAGCATAAAGGCGAAGAAGATGGGCAGTCCGAGTGTTTATTGGCTGAAGATCGTATCAAAAAACAGCAGTTGCATACTCTGGTCCAATAAACTGGAGATTACGTTTGCAAATAATCCTGATGCAAAATTGTATAAGGAGGACGGGTCATTGGTATGGCTCGACGAGACAATCAGGCTGTGCTCCGGAGAGGAATATGAGTTGTTAACAACTGCTCCGAATAGTGATAGAATAGACTGGTATAAGGACGGCAACCTTTTTGTGCCGGATGAGAACTCTGTTATTGTTACCAAATCAGGGGAGTATTATGCCATCGCTTCGCTTCAGGATTGTCAGGATACAACTAAAAAGCTGACGATAATCTTTCAGGATTTTGATTTCACCGTTGAGGACAAAAACAGCGTCGAAGCCGATACGCTCAGATTCTTTCTTTACGGAAATAGTATTTCTGACGAACAAGACCTTGTAATCAAAAACAATTCCGATGACGCTCTATTCTTTAGCAGAGATGATGTGACGATTAATCCCGGAGGGTTTTATTCTATCATATTGCCGTCTCTGCCGTTCGTTATTCCGCCAAATGATTCGCTGGCCATTAGGATCAGATATGAGAGCGATCAACCCGGGAACTTATCGGGCAAGATTACGTTTAGGGATCCTTGCGATAAAACCAAAGAGGTAATATTGAAAGGAGAAAAACTTAGTTCTGATATCATCCAATCCGATACCGAAATTGATTTCGGAAGCCAGATAAATTGCAATACAAAGCGAATCACGCGGGAATTGACGATAACGACCTTTGGCGACAAACAGTTCAAATTTTTCCAGCCCAGTGTGTCGCCTCCGTTTTTCCTTATTTCACCGCCATTCATCGAACCGATGGAGTTTACCGGTGCGAATGAATTGATAATAACTCTTGGTTTCAATTCAAGTATCATTGATAATCATAGCCGCACTTTTAAGCTCCCTTATCAAAGCGATGGTATCGATGGTACTCTCATAGTGAATCTGACAGGTAAAATATATGGCACCGAGTATAAATTTGAACCTGAAACACTTAATTTTAGGACACTGCTCGATTGCGAAAATGAGATAGAAGCCGATGTGTTGGTTCACAATATCGGGGAGGAGGCAATGACCTTCAACAGTCCCGGCACGGTACAGAATATTATTTTCCGTAATGATTTTCCGTTGAACATTCAACCGGGCGAATATGGTACGTTGAATATTACTTACTCTCCACAGGGAGAGAATGAAGAATACGAAATTATTTTCAGTGCAACTCCCTGCATTGTGGAAGATCCCTATCTGTACATCACGGGTTCGAAAAAAGGGAATGCGATAGCACCTGAGGCAGATATTGTGGAATTCGGAGCTTTTGCTGATTGCGATTCCCCCGGGGATATTCAAAAGAAAACTTATCTGATGGTGACGGATAATCTTCAGGATAATCCATACATCGAAAGTGTTGGGATTGAGGGAAACTTCAGTACCGACCTTCAAGAGGGCCGTGTTCTCGATGTGGGTACGAATTATTTTAATATTACGCTTCTTTCGGGGCCGCCGGGTGTTTATAAGGGGGAACTAACAATTAAGTATGCCCCATGCGGGATTGTGAATGTAATTGAACTGCACGGCGAAAGGGCCGAGCCTGACTATGAAATTCAGGAAGAAATTAGTTTTGGGGTGAATTCGTGGACTGCCGATACGACTGTCGATTACGTTGTCACAAATATCAGCGACATCCCCATAACAATTCTCAGTGTAAGCGGCTTGGCCCCGCCCTTTTCGCTGAACCAGGCATTTAATCAACTGCCATTGCAAATTGCTCCGAGCCAAAGCGGCACTCTGCAATTCGACTATATTCAAAATGCCATAGCCAAAGATGAATTGGAAGTTATACTCGATATTGAACCTTGCAGTATCTCAGAGCCGGTGAGACTATCGGGCGAAGTATATGCCGGATCTGGCGGGAGCCTTGCATTGAATATGCCCGCAAGACTGAGCGCTAGGGCTGGCGAAATTGCTACACTGCCGCTGTCGCTTGTCGAAAATGAACCTTTGATATTATCTGAAACCGAAGTGAGCGGCATTAGTTTTAAACTTACATTCAATCCGTCGGTGCTTGCTGTCGACGAAGTATCCTTAGGCTCCGGGATTGATCCCAACATCGTATCGGGCCTGCAATCCTCCGAAGACAATATCGGCGAGTTGAACATCGATTTCGACGTAATTGACCCGCAAATGCTATTGGCCGGGAATTGGATAGATGTAAAATTTATGGGCTTAATTGGCAATTCCGGATATTCTGCCATACTTGCCGAAGGGTTGGTTTATTCCAAAGCACCTGTCACTATACTAACTGATTCATCTCTCTTTGAAATAATCAACGATTGCGGCCGGGACTCCCTGAGAGTCGCTATTGGCGGCAGTGTTGAAATGTCGGTTAACGTATTGCAATCCGATGAAATTAGGATTGATTATTCCATTGTGGCGGGCGATCCAACATCAATCGTCCTGTATAATTCACTTGGCAGCAGGATTCGCGAATTATTTAACGGCGCTCTTAAGCCGGGCAGCCATTCCCTTACAACCACGATATACGATCTGCCGGTTGGAGTATATTTTGTGGCTATGCACACGGGCATCTCGCAGGAATTTCGGAAATTTATCATTGTAAGATAGTCGCTGGCCGCAAGTCGCTGGCCGTATGGTTGTCATTTCGAAGGAGCCTGTGACTGAGAAATCTATTTGCAACACAGATGTCCAACACTTTGGAAGTGTTGGACATCTCTCTTGGATTGTAGTCTGAAAACATTTCTACCTGAGAATTATATTATATTTTTTACACATTAACTTGGTTAGGTCTTCCGGCTGAGTTATTTTTGTATTTAGTATTTACATTCTTAATTGCAATTAGAACTATTCCACACATGGCTTTCTCTGCATGAACAACGAAAATGTAATCGATAAAATCCAGCAATATCTAATCCAATTGCAAAAGCAAGAGGGCGATTTAATCTATCTGAATGAATCATTAGCCCAAGATGAAAAGCAATCGGCACACAGCCCCGGCATCGATTCCCCAAATTTATCAGAGACAGCAAAGCCTAAAGGCCAATTATCCAATGAACCGGAGCAATCATTAATGACTCAAAACGCAGTAGAAGCTGATTGGAAAGATTCGCAGAATATTGAAGAATTACACTCAAAAATCCACAACTGCCAGAGCTGCCCATTGGGAGCCTCGAGAACCAAATTTGTGTTCGGTACCGGCAATCCGAATGCCGATATTTTGATAATAGGCGAGGCCCCGGGCAAGGATGAAGACTTGCAGGGCAAACCATTTGTAGGCAGGGCAGGGCAGCTGCTGACTAAAATTCTGGAAGCCATAGGCCTCTCCCGCGAAGAAGTATTCATTGCCAATATCCTGAAATGCCGCCCACCAGCCAACCGCAAGCCAGAGCCAGCCGAAGTTGAGCTATGCGAGCCTTATTTAATGAAGCAAATCGAACTTATTAAACCTGCATTTATATTGACCCTGGGCCTTACGGCGCTGGATACACTGCTAAAGGGCAAACACAAAATGGGCGAGATGAGGGGGCAGGTGCTGGATTATTGCGGCACTACTATGCTTGTGACTTACCACCCGGCAGCTCTGCTAAGAAACCCGAACTGGAAGAAAGCTGCATGGGAGGATGTGCAGAAGCTGCGGAGGATGTATGACGAGTATCTTGAGGAAAAGGGATGAAGAATAGTGATAACCTTAATTATTAAATAGTTATATGATTTAGCTAATAAATATTTATTTACAAATTTTAAATAAAGAAAATATGAAGATAGCAGTATTGTGCGGCGGAATATCGCCGGAAAGAAACGTGTCTTTGGCGGGAGGCAAAGCGGTATATTCCGCATTGAAAGGCCTGGGCTATGATGTTATTGCCGTCGACCCTGCACGCGGGACTGATAGTATCATCGATATTGAATCTATTACACCGCCGGAAACTTCGCCGGCAATCGAGGAATTAAATCAATTTCCCGACAGGAATCTGATCGACTGCATAAATTCAAACATATTCGATGATGTGGATTGCGCCTTTCTGGTGCTGCACGGCCAAAATGGCGAAGATGGGAAGGTGCAGTCGTTGCTTCAGTTAAGGGGGATTCGCTATACCGGCAGCGGAATTAAATCAAGTGCATTGGCCATCGACAAGTTGTCGTCGAAATTAATGTTCATTGCCACGGGGATTTCTACTCCGCCGTGGTCAGTTGTTCGCAGCGGGCAGTACGACGATTTTGACCATTTTAAGGAAATCAGAAATGAGCTTGGCCCCAATCTTGTTGTTAAGCCAAATGACCAGGGCTCGACAATAGGAATCACAATTATTGATACCGGCAATCTGGACGATATTCACGATGCCGTACTGATTGCTTCAAAATATTCCAAATCGATAGTTATCGAAGAATTCATTTCCGGACGCGAGATAACCGTTGGTGTTTTGGATGGTGAGGCCCTGCCAATAATCGAAATTGTCACTGACGATGGTTTCTATGACTACGGACACAAATATTCCAAAGGGTATACCGATTACATCTGCCCGGCAGAGATAAGCCCCGACATCGCCGATTTTACGCTCAACCTGGCCCAGACTGCGTATAACGTGCTGGGCTGCTCGGGATTCAGCCGTGTTGATTTCCGGTTGTCCGAAGACGGAGTGCCGTTTTGCCTGGAGGTGAACACTATTCCCGGATTCACATCGACCAGCTTAGTGCCAATGGCAGCCAAAGAAGTTGGCATTGAGTTTCCGGAATTATGCGAAAAAATTATCAATATGGTTATGGAAAGTGATATTTATTAGAATAATTCACAAAAAATGCTTGACTCTAACCACTTTTGCGAGTTTTTTGGATTAAACACATTGTTTCATGGTAATAATTCTCCCCGACATAAATATCAGGGCTATTGAGATAAAAAAATGCGTAACGTGAGTTAGTAATTAGAACCGAAAAAAGGATAAGCAAGAAGATTAATATATTTGATTTCACAAGTGTCCGGTTAAAAAGCAGTGAATAATTACGAATCGTTGACGTGCTCTACATTTTGCCCGATATTGTGCTGTTATGGATACAATTTTGAAATATAACTGTTTTGTATTATGGCTTGTCATGGTGAGCGGAGTCGAA
>JAJRTW010000131.1 GCA_024278075.1 Bacteroidota bacterium
ATGTTTATGAAGGTAACCGGCACAAAAGGCATCCTCAATGCCTTCATCGGAAGGAAAAGCGATAAGATTATACTTCAACGTGCCGAGAAAGGACTGCTTGATTTCATCAAAATAAGGGGTAAATACTTAATTTATAAGTGATTAATCAATAGATTAAACCGATAATTGTAATTTAGAACTAATTATTTCATATATTCGAGGAAATAATCATGCAAAATAAGAAGGAAATATTGAATCTGATTGACAAACACCGCAAGGAGCTTACTTCTTTTGGCGTTATTAAGCTCGGATTATTCGGTTCATATGCAAGGAATCAGCAGAATGAATCGAGCGATATTGATCTGATAATTGAATTCCGTGATGGAAAGAAGAATTTCCGGAATTTTATGGGATCATACGATCTGCTTGAACAGCTTTTCCAAAGGAAGATTGAATTAATTACAGAGGATTCGCTGAAGGACTTTATGAAAAGTAAAATAATGAAAGAGGCAGAGTATGTATTCATCAGTAAATGACCTGATTACCCATATATTAATCGAAATAAGCTATTTAGAGAAGCATTCCGGCATCTCCGAAGAGGATTTTTCCACTGATGAAACCCTTCAGCGGGCATATGTAAGGAGTCTCGAGATAATCGGAGAGGCTGTTAAGAAGATTCCGGCGGAAATTAAGGCAAAATATCCTGATATTTTATGGAAAGAGATTGCCGGAATGAGAGACAGACTTATTCATGATTACTTTGGAGTGGATTATACGATCGTATGGGACACTGTTACCAATGAAATACCAATTTTAAAGCAGCATTTATTGAAAATAAAATCAAACTGAACCAATTCGAAGCGTCCCTGGAGCAATCCGGCTCATCATTACAGACTTTTTAATCGCATCCGACACTTATTTCATAGCATTATACTATCATATTTCACCAATAAGCCTCGTTAATTCTCTAATATATCTCAATTACACACCCCCTGGCCCTCTCTCAAGAGGGGGATAATCAAAAGTCCCCTCTTGAGAGGGGATTTAAGGATGTGTTTAATCAAAAGTCCCCTCTGGAGAGGGGATTTAGGGGTGTGTTAATAAAGGATATACACCTATAACAGTCATAATATTTATTTCATATTATATTTACACACCCCCTGGCCCCCTCTCAAGAGGGGGAAGAGCCGCAGATGGTGTATTTGAAGCCATAAATGGTGTCGCAAGAGCCGTAAATGGTCGTTTGTAACAAATTAAATTATTATCTGAAACAGTTGAATTTGCATATGAAACAGTTAAATTTGTATCTAAAGCAAATAAATGTATAGATAGAGACTTTGATTGCTTGGAAATTGTCTTTGATTGATTGGAAACTGCTTTATATTGCCCGTAAATTGCCCTATATCTCATATATATTGTCTTATTTCATCCGTAATCAGCCCTATTTCATCCGTAAACTGCCCTATTTTATCCGTAAATTACATTATATGGTCTGTAAATGACCTGATTATGTCCGTAAATTCCAAATAAACGCATATTAATTGTCTAAATATGGCAATTAATTGACGGTTATTATAGAATTTTGACGTATAATTGATGGTAAAGAGTGGTGATTTGATCTGAATTTCTATAAAATCATCTTGCCAATCGTATAAACAAGGAAGGATACTATCCATGCGGCTGTGGTAGAGTATGTGATGCTGAATAATGCCCATTTCCAACTGCCGGATTCCCTTTTAATTGCCGCCACAACTCCTGTGCATGGGAAATAAATCAATATAAATAACATAAATGTGAATGCGACGAGCGGGGTAAGCACCTTTTGGCCCGCACGAGGGCCTTCGCCGTAGGTTTGTTGCTTTAATCTTTCTATCAATGGAGTATTATCATCTTTCGCATCCACTCCGCTCTTGTAAAGTACCCCCATGGAACTGACAACAATCTCTTTGGCGGCAATTCCGGTGAGCAAGCTGACCCCCATCTTCCAATCAAATCCCAAAGGTTCTATTACGGGGACAAATAATTTCCCTATGATTCCGATATAAGACTTGCCTTGACGTTCGCTTTCCTTATTTATCATTAATTCAGCGATTCTTTCATCCATTTCGGAGGTTATTTTCTCCCTGGCAGTGCTTCTGCTTTCGGTAATTTCGTTTAATATCGAAGTATATTCCGTTCTGATGCTGTTGATTTGCTTATCATAATCCATGGAATACTCTACATTTCGCGGGAAATAGCCTAAGGCCCAGATAATCATCGATGCAACCAGGATAACTCCGCCTACTTTCTTCAAATAGTGCTGTCCGCGGTGCCAGGTATGCTTTAATAATGCCCTGAGTGTCGGCATTCTGTACGGTGGAAGCTCCATAACGAAGGGAACATCGGCTGTTTTGAACAAAGTTTTGCGGAAGATGAGCGCGGAAATGATTGCAATCAGCACGCCCGTCAGGTAGATGATGAATAACACCGTTTCGCGATAGGCAACAAAGAATGCGCTGATGAATAATACGTAAACCGGCAGCCTGGCACTGCATGACATGAAGGGATTAATCAGCATTGTAATCATTCTGTCCTTTCGGTTTTCGATAATACGGGATGATAATATGGCCGGAACGTTACAGCCGAAGCCCATTAGCAGTGGAATGAAGGATTTGCCGTGCAGGCCGATCTTGTGCATGGCCTTATCCATAATAAAGACGGCCCGCGCAAGATAACCGGTGTCCTCCATCAGGGCGATGAAGAAGTAGAGGATCATAATGTTTGGCAAAAATACTATGATACCGCCTACCCCGCCAATTATGCCGTCAAGCAGGAAATCCCTCAGCATCCCATCGCTCAGATTATTGCCGATAAAATCCGAGATTGTTTCAACAAGTGATTGAATCACTCCCATCGGATAGTCGCCCAATGTAAAAGTAGCAAAAAAAGTAAACCACATGAAGGCAAAAAAGATTGGAATGCCAAGAAATTTATGTGTCAGTATCCGGTCGGCCTTTTGCTTTCGGCCGGCATTGCCATTATTAGAATTCTGCTTCAATGTTTCTTTCAAAGCGCCGGCAATGAACCCGTATTTGGCATCGGTAATTAATGTTTCGCTGTCCTCGCTCACACTGCACTCAAGAGTTTCGGATTCCTGTTTAGCTATTTCAATTATCTCATCATAGTTCGAACATTTCTCAATTTCTTTTATAATTGCATCGTCATTCTCCAACAGTTTAATCGCCAGGAACCTTGATGAAATTCGATCCGTAATTGAATAATTCTCAATAATTTTAATCTTATCCTGAATATTGTTAATTGAGCTTTCGAGAGTATTGCCGTAATTAATATGAATATGGCGGACGGTTTTATCTTTGTCTTCGAATACTTCAATCACTTTGCGGAATAATTCCTTAATACCCTTTCCCTTAGTGCCAACCGTAGGCACAAACGGAATGCCGACCATTTTTCCGAACTTATTAAAATCGAAATCGAGGCCTTTATCACTAAGCTCATCGTACATATTGAGGGCTGCCACCACTTTAATATCCATATCTATCAACTGTGTGGTCAGATAAAGGTTGCGTTCGAGATTAGAAGAGTCAATAATATTAATAACTATATCCGGCGTGTTGCTAATAATGTGGTCTCTAATGAACAATTCTTCGGGTGTATATGCGCTGATTGAATATGTACCGGGCAGGTCAATAATATTCAGTAAATAGCTATCAATCTTGACTTTAGCGGTTTTTGAATCAATCGTAACACCGCCGTAATTACCCACGCGTTCTTTCGATCCTGAGGCATGATTGAAAATTGTAGTCTTGCCGCTATTCGGATTGCCTACAAAAGCAACATTAATTACTTTTTCTGTTGTGTCGCCGGAATCCCTTAATAAATTAATATCAATAGTCCCTTCATATCCGGCCGAACTTATTCCGTTATAATCTCCGTTGGCCACAACATCAATCAATTCGGCTTCGCTATTCCTAAGCGTAACATTATAATCCATTATCTTATATTCAACGGGATCCTTCATCGGGGCACTCTTAATGGCAGTAATCTGCTGTCCGGAAACAAATCCCATTTCGAGGATTCTTTTCCTGAAAGCCCCTCTGCCTCTCACTTTTGTGATAATAGCTTTGTCGCCCCGTTTAAGATCTTTTAATGTCATTTATAAAGCCAGAAAATATTTTGTGACGTAACATTCGAGTTGTCATTCCCGCGAAAGAGACAGTTTGAAAATGCCCGGAGTCTGTCATTCTGAACTTGTTTCAGAATCTATAAGCCAGTATTCATACGGTATTTGGATCCTGAAATAAATTCAGGATGACATATTATTGTGTTTTCACACAACCTCAAAAGCGGGAATCCAGTATTCATTATGCAATATTGGTTGTATCAAGATGGATTCCGGCTCTTCTGCAGGAATGACAAAGTACTGTTGATACACCACTATTATACTAAAATAAATTCAATATTTAGCCTTGCCTAACTTTGCAAGTTACATAATATTAATGTTAAGTAAAACAAAAAAATATGATTGTAACCAATGTGTTGTCTATCGATAATCTGTAGGGGACGGTTCTTAACCGTACCTCGCATCACAATTAATGGCATTATTATTATTATTCACAGTTCCTATATTAATTCGGGCAGGTTGCGAACCTGCCCCTACGGTGTATTAGTGATTGACGAAAATTGTAGGGGGCGGTTCTTAACCGTACCTCGCATCACAATTAATGGCATTATTATTATTCACAGTTCCTATATTAATTCGGGCAGGTTGCGAACCTGCCCCTACGGTGTATTAGTGATTGACGAAGATTGTAGGGGGCGGTGCGGCCCCACACCGTTTTGAAATTGTTGGCAAATATTATTCCTGATATTGATGGCTATATTAATTCGGGCAGGTTGCGAACCTGCCCCTACTACATTATCTCATAAATTATTGCACTATTTGCCCTTAAGACACAGGCAAAAAAGTTGCACAGCTTGCATGGGGAAAATAATATTAATCCACATGCCAAAGCATGTAGCAATTGAATCAATAGCCACGAGTTTTAACCGTGGAAAAAATTCTATAGAAATAAATAAAACGATACTATCATTTTATCATGATATGTCACCCCTACGGTTGGTTTGTGATATGGGTAATGAATTATTTCCCGGGTTATTCTTTAAAAGAAGCAAACGTTTTGTTAAATTTGTCTTATGCAGAAAAACACAGAGACTCTTCAACTTCAATATATCAAGGGTGTGGGGCCGAAACGCGCTGAAATTCTCGCAGCCGAAGGCATACTGACTCCCAAAGATTTGTTGATGTATTTCCCGCGATCTTATATTGACCGCAACACCGCTTCCACATTGAAATCGCTGTGTCATAATCTAATAAATGAAAATCTATTCGAAAAAAATGTCAGCGAAATAAATCTGTCAGCGGATTTTAAATTCAAGAGCGAGATAACAGTTATTGGCAATATCGTAAAGAAAAAGGAGCATCAATTCGGACGGGGCAGAAGAATGCTCTCGCTGGAAATAACCGACGGAAGCGGCAGTAAGGCAAAAGTAATCTTCTGGAACTCGGTTAATTATTTTATACAGATTTATTCTACCGGGCAATTGCTTGCCATTAGCGGGAAAGCAGAATTGGATAAAGGCAAAAAAGTTCAGTTCACACATCCGGAAATAGAAATAATTCACCCCGAAGATGAAAAACTGTACAGGGAAGGGAAAATAATTCCGAAATATAAAGTAACCGAAGCTATGGCCAGGGTAGGCCTGAATATAAGGCTTGTCAGACAAATCATCGCTTCGGTTATCGATGAGGAAATTAACTTTATTCGCGAAACACTTCCGGATTGGCTGCTTGAGAAAAATAATTTCCCCACACTGGCCGAATCCGTCAAGCAGCTTCATTTCCCCGATACGCCCGAAGCTTTATTGAAATCCAGGTATAGATTGAAATTTGAAGAATTGTTCTATTACGAAATTTCTATAGCCTTAAAGAGAAGAAAATATGTAAACCTCGAAAATGGTGTGGTAATTCCACCCAAAAGCAGCAGGGCAAGGAAGTTATATGACTCTCTCCCCTTTCGGCTTACTGGCGATCAAAAGAAAGTATTGAGAGAAATAGCTAATGATTTCGAATCCGGACGGCCAATGAACCGATTGCTTCAGGGAGATGTCGGTTCGGGCAAGACTATCGTATCGGCCTTGTCGATGTTAATGGCAGTTGACGCGGGATTTCAGGTAGTGATTATGGCCCCAACCGAGATTCTTGCCGAACAGCATACCTCTACTCTTGGAAAGTTCTTCGATGGCCTTGATGTCGAGATTGTGCAGCTCCTTGGCGGCCAAAAAGCACAATTGAGAAGGGAAATTCTCAAGTTAATCGAATCGGGCAAAGCAAATGTGATAATCGGCACTCACGCTGTTTTCCAGGCTGAAGTATCGTATAATAAACTTGGGTTTATTGTTATCGACGAGCAGCACAGGTTTGGTGTTGAGCAAAGAGCGGCATTAATTGGCTTGGGCAAAAAGTCGCATGATAGCGAACAAGGCTCTAACCTTCTATCTCCCCACGTTTTAGTGATGACCGCCACTCCGATTCCGCGAACATTGAAACTGACATTCTACGGCGACCTCGACGTTTCGGTTATTCGTGAAATGCCCATTGGAAGAAAGCCGGTTACCACTAAAGTTGCATTCGAAAGTAAGCTGCCGGAGGTATATGAGTTTATCAAGTCTGAAATAAGAAAAGGGCATCAGGCTTATATCGTCTACCCGCTTGTGGAAAAATCCGAGAAAATAGAGTTGAAGTCTGCCGTGGAGCATTACGAAAAATTGAGTGCGGAAGTATTCCCTGAATTCTCTTGCGGATTGCTTCACGGGCAGATGCTTTGGTACGAAAAGGAAGATGCGATGAAGGCATTTTTGAATAAAGAATATCAGATTCTTATCTCGACCACCGTCATCGAAGTCGGAATTGATGTGCCGAATGCCACTATGATGTTAATCGAAAATGCCGAACGGTTCGGCCTGTCGCAACTTCACCAGCTGCGGGGGCGCGTGGGCAGGAGTTCCGCACAGTCTTACTGTGTGCTTATGACCAAGGATCATTTTAAATATCAACTCAGAAATAAAGCCGTTAAGGAAGAGGAAAGGAAAGCCTCGGTGATCCGGCTGCGGACGATGGAAGACACTACAGATGGATTTGAGATTTCCGAAGTGGATTTGAAGCTTCGCGGCCCCGGCGATCTGCTTGGCACAAAGCAATCCGGCCTGCCGGATTTCAAATTTGCCGACCTTATACGCGATACCGAAATAATCGAATTGGCCAGAGATGAAGCTTTCGCCCTGATTAAGAGCGACCCGCATATCCGAAGGCCTGAGAACCTTTTGCTCAGGAAAGCATATATCAAGTACTCGAAGGCCAATGATAATTTTTTTGATATTGCTTAGGTGTTTCAACACTCAATACTAAAAACTGAAAACTAACGAAGTCAGCTCGTTACTCAATCACTCGGGATTTGCCGTGAGGCTTCGGCCTGCCCTGCTCATCTATGTGAACAAATACGATTTTGTCGATTGTAATCACCACCTTGTTCTTGCCCTTAACACGCACTTGGCACCGGAGCGTTATTGAAGTAGTTCCGAACGACACGACTTCGGTGCCGATTTCCACTATCTCGCCGAGGTAAGCCGGCTGCCTGAAATCAATCTCCGACATAAACTTGGTCAAAACTCTGTTGGTCCCCAACTGGCACATAGCAAATATCGATACTTCCTCGTCGATCCATTTAAGCAGCTGGCCGCCAAAAAGAGTATTGCCTGAATTGAGATTTGGCGGGCTTATAATCTTTCTTGTTTTATAATCCATAACTGATTTTTGTATATATTAATAAAATCATAATGATAATACTTATGCAAAAGTACGGAATTAAATATAATCACCGTTACTGCAAATCCTCGAAAACTTAGAATTCATAAGCGTTTCAGGTGATTATGTTAAGATAACGAGAAAATCTTTTATTTTTTCCTTGAATTTCATAAAAAAGACTTGTACATTTGAATAATTGAGAAAACCCTAATTAGCAGCATGGGGAGGGAATATTGACTTCAGTATTTACCTCATTTTCAAATAATAACACACATAGTTTTAATAAGTGAATGGCCAATTGAAAGCGCTTTGCGTTAAGCTATTGGATTTTCTGATTTTAGTTCTTTCAATGTTTTCATTGGGGTTATATCTTCGGATATTTATCGCATGATATATAAAAGGATTCTACATAAATTAAAACTTGACCGGGCAGACCAAGCAACGCGGCGGGCAAGTCAATTGCTGTTACTTGCAATAATTTTTGCGATAGTGGCAATGTTGATTTTCCTGGCAAAGAACTGGAGTTCACGGCAGGTGATATTTGAGATTACCATTTCGGGAAATGAAATAATCAACGACAACGAACTTATATCAAGTGTTGAAAAGATAGTAATAAATGCCCCTAAAGACTCAGTGAATTTAAAGCAGATTGAGAGTCTGATAAACCGGCATCCGTTCGTATTAGAGTCCACAGCTTCATTCAACCGGCATAACGTGCTGGAAATAGAAGTTGCCGAAAGGCAGCCCGTGGCCTATTATGTTACCGGCAGCGGCAATTTGAAAATCATCGACAAAGACGGACAAATGCTGCCCTTTCGAAGAATTACCGACGGTTTTCTGCCTGTAATTTCCGGGCGGAAGATACCAAAATCAAAATTGAAACCGGCTATTAGCAATGCTCTTAAACTTATTAGCACCCTGAAAGTTGAAAGCCCCAAATTTCTGTATAATATTTTATCGGAAATTATTATTGGACAGAACGGGTCAATCTCCATGAAGCTTAACGATAGCAACGGAAAGTTTATAATCGGCAATGTTAACAGCCTCAAAAACAAACTGTTCAAGCTTGATGTTTTTCTGAAGAAACGATTCTATAAAGGCATTACACAAAGATTTAATTATATCGACCTTAGATGGAAGAACCAGGTAGTTGTTGGTTAAATGGGATGATTTATTTTCTTGATTTTATTAGTTAATTATTATTAATTATGGCAAAACCATGACCCAAGCATCTGAAAGCCGGGACAACGGCCGGGCTAAACTGCCAATTGTCTCTGTTGGCCTCGATATAGGCACTTCTAAAATATGTGCGCTGGTAACTTCAATTGATGAAGATCAAAATTCGCTTAAGATTCTTGGGATAGGAATCGCCGAAAGCGAAGGATTGAACCGCGGTGTTGTTGTTAATATAGAACGAACCGTTGGGACGATTAAAAAAGTTATCGAGCAGGCCGAGCAGCAATCCGGAATCGAAATCAAGGACGTAATCGTAGGTATTGCCGGCGACCATATCGAATCATTTCAAACAAGGGGAATAGTCGGCATCTCCAATCCGACAAATGAAATATCGGCCGGCGACGTTCAGAGGCTGCTCGACGATACACGTAAAGTGGCAATTGCTGCGGAAAGACAAATTATTCATGTAATGCCTCAGGACTTCATAATAGACGGGCAGGACGGGATTACCGACCCGATTGGTATTAGTGGCGTACGCATGGAGGCCAATGTTCATGTGGTGACAGGATTGAAAACAGCCATTCAAAATATTTACCGCTGCGTGGAACGCTGTGGAATTAAAATCAAGGACATCGTTCTCGAACCGATTGCCAGCAGCCGATCGGTTCTGACTAAAGAGGAAAAGGAAGTGGGCGTGGCTTTGGTTGACATCGGCGGCGGCACCACCGATATTGCCATTTTCGAAGAGAATGTAATACGCTGGACTTCGGTGTTCGGGATTGCCGGCAAACACGTAACCGATGATATTCGCAAAGGACTGGGCATCATCGTCTCTTCGGCAGAGAAAATTAAAAGGGAACAGGGGCACACTTTCGAGGCCGAAATTTTTGAAGATGATGTGTTTATGATTCCGGGTATTGGCGGCAGAAAACCAATGGAGATAAACAGGAGTATGTTATGCAGAATCATTCAGCCGAGAATGGAAGAAATATTCAGCTTTGCTCTGGCCGAAATCAGGCGTTCCGAATATGCTTCCAGCCTCGGTGCCGGCATTGTCATAACCGGCGGCACTACTCTGCTTCAGGGAACCGAGGAATTGGCCAGGGAAATATTCGAAATGCCGATTAAAATTGGCGTTCCGTCCGAAATAACCTATTCAGGGCTGGCTCCGGAAGTTGAAAGTCCGGTGTATTCAACCTGTGTGGGACTGGCGCTTTCGGGTTTTGAACAAAAATCTGAAACTAATACTATAATAGCCGATGAAATAGAGGAAAATGTTGATACCGATCCGGTGGATGAAGAAGTTAACTTGACTAAGAAGAAAACAGGTGCGTTTAAGTGGATGAAGAAATTCATTAAGGAATTATAAGTATTAATCCACTTGCCAAAGCCGTAGCGATCGAATAAACAGTCATGGGTTTTAACTCATTAATGCGATTTACTTAAACGATACTATCAATATCAGATTCAAAATTATTACGAGATTATCTACTATATTAAAAAAAGCATATTGAAATAAATATCATCACTTAAATTCCTGGGGGGGACATTACATGATATCATTGGATACTACAGCCAGCGATGGAGCCAAAATCAAGGTTATTGGTGTTGGTGGGGGCGGCGGAAACGCTGTTAATAATATGATTAACCGCGGCATAAACGGGGTTGATTTTATAGCTTCAAACACAGACAAGCAAGCATTGGACCACAACCTTGCTCCATTAAAAATTCAGGTAGGCAAGGAATTGACCCTGGGGCTTGGAGCAGGCGCCGACCCTGAGGTCGGCAGAAAAGCAGTGGAGGAGAACCGAGATCAGATCAAAGAGGCTCTTGCCGGCAGCAATATGATTTTTATTACCAGCGGCATGGGCGGCGGAACCGGCACCGGCGGGGCGCCAGTTGTGGCCCAGATTGCCAGGGAGTCCGGTGCTTTGGTGGTTGCCATCGTAACACTGCCTTTCTCCTGGGAAGGCAAGGAACGAATGGAATCGGCCAAATACGGAATAGAGGAGCTTCGGAATTTTGTCGATGCGCTGATTGTTATTCCAAACGAAAAGCTGCTTGACATAGGTGATATATCCACCTCATTTTCGGATTCATTCAAAACAGTCGATGAAATTCTTTATAATGCTACACTTGGCATTTCAGATATTATTTCATGCCATGGTATTATTAATGTCGATTTCGCCGATGTGCGGGCAGTGATGAGTTCGCGGGGCGACGCATTGATGGGAATCGGAACCGCTACAGGCGAGAACCGTGCTGTGGAGGCCACGCAAAAAGCTCTTAACTCCCCCCTGCTCGAAGGCGTATCCATTGAAGGCGCTAAAGGGATATTGGTTAATATCACCGCGGGCAGCAACCTGACTATTCACGAAGTCAAAGATTCTGTTTCTATGATTGAAAAAGCATCAGGCGGCAAATCCAAACTTATCCAGGGCATAGTCCAGAATCCCGAGCCGTCCGAAGAGTTTATGATTACGGTAGTTGCCACCGGCTTTAACATAAATGCCTACGAAAAGGATAACCTTACTTCCAAGCCTAAGAAAAGCAACCAGGAATTGCCTTTTAATAAGGGTAGTTTCGATTCTCCGGCTTTGCGGCCTTCATTGATTTACGGCAACAGGCGCAAACCGTTGGAAGATGCGGTTGCCCAGCCGGAAACGGCTGAGTTTGTTTCCAGCCCGAAAGGTGTGAGCCAGCTAAGCAAGTACGACAGCCCTGCTTATGAGAGGCGAGGGAAAAATGACGTGATTCTGGGCGGGCAGGGTGCTGCACGAATCGAGAAACTTAAGGAAAGCAGCAAGCAAAACAATACCGTTATAGATAAAAAGCATTTGGAAGTACCTGCATTTCGCAGAAGAATTATTGAATAGGGAAATCTCATTGACACCAGAGACAATGGCCCGGGGCAGCAGCCGCCGGGCTTTTTTAATTTGGGGTGGCCTGTAAATAAATTTATAAATTACGTTATAAATAGTGTTCCCTCAATAAGTAGACGAAGAAAAAGTTTTATGCTTTCGCTTTAAGGATAATGAAATATTATGTTGCGATTATTTATTATATTGCTGCTCCTAACATCGGTCGGGGTGACGGGCAACCCGCAGTTGCAAGTCCTGACAAATAATGGCCAACAACTTGATACGGTAACAATCGATGCCGTGGCGGCATGGGGCGGAATAGGAGCCAATCAGGAATATATTAACTTATTGTTGATCCCCCGGGACAATCGAAATATTCGATACGATGGGGCATAATGTTACCGCGCTGACCAAGGCGGCATCGAACAGAATAGATATTAGCGGCTTGGCAAAAGGCGTTTACTTTATCCGCGCTGCATACTCCGGCGGCAGCAAGGCTACTTACAAATTAATTAAAAGATAGCACTCCGGAATTGTTAACTGTTCGTTTGAATATGAAATGGGTGTCAGATTGTTGGTGTTAGTATAATCGTTAAGTATTTTTGAGACTTCTGAATAATCATATATTGTCTCTCCGAATCCATTGATTGCCTCTGCTAATTCCTTTCCCGCATTAGAAAATACCTTTCCCGCATTAGAAAATACCTTTCCCGCATTAGATTATTCCTTTCCCGCATTAGAAAATACCTTTCCCGCATTAGAAAATATCTTTCCCGCACCTACTTAAGACCCAAAAGCACCTTCGAATGCCACAGAAGCCCCTTCGAATGCCACAGAAGCCCCTTCGAATGCCACAGAAGCCCCTTCGAATGCCACAGAAGCCCCTTCGAATGCCACAGAAGCCCTTTCGAATGCCACAGAAGCCCCTTCGAATGCCACAGAAGCCCCTTCGAATGCCACAGAAGCCTTAGCATAAGTATTTTTAATAGCATCTAACGGATATGGAATGGTATCGCAGGGATTTATATGTATTATGAATTGATAATTATGAATTAATAATTGATAATTATCGGTATCGATTGGCTAATTAATAATATCAAATCAGTAGTGTCCGGTTATAATACTGCCAAATAGTTGTAATCGTTGTAATAAGCTGCTTTTTGGGCTAAATTGTGATATTATGGATGTATTTTTGAAATTAACGAAAGATAATCTAAACGAGCGCCATCGTATCTTGCGAATGACAATAAAAACGTAGGGGCTGGTTCTGAACCTGCCCCAGCAGATCAAAATTAATTTCAGGGACGGTTTGGAACCGCCCCCTACAAATACGCCTATTTGTAATTTGGCAATGCCACAGTTCATTCTGAGCGAAGCGAAGAATTCATCTTAATACTGCCATAAGAACCATAAACACAGGATTCCTCGCTTTTCTTGGAATGACAGGCCATTATAATTAGGTTTATATTAAGAACGCCTCTGTTTTTTTAACCGGACACTAATGGGTGCATACAATGAATAATAGTATTATTGAAATTATGAATATTATCCTTATATTATTTAAACTAAAAACATACAATTTATAAAACAATGGTTATATGAGTAAATCAAAAAAGAGAATCGGGATATTTCAGCGATTATTGAATTGGACGGAACGGGCGGGCAACGCCTTGCCGCACCCCGCCACATTATTTGCCTTATTCGCCCTGTCGGCACTGCTGTTGTCATGGGTGGGCAGTGCATTAGGATGGGAGGCGATTCACCCCGGCACCAAGGAAATTATAAGGCCGGTAAACCTTTTGTCCCACGACGGCATTCACCGCATTATACTCGAATTAGTTGACAATTTCACCGGTTTTGCGCCATTGGGAATTGTACTGGTGGCAATGCTTGGAATCGGTGTAGCCGAGCAGAGCGGGTTGATAAATGCCGCTATCCGTGTGCTGGTGCTGAATTCGCCAAAACATCTGCTAACGTTTGTAATAGTCTTCACCGGAGTATTGTCGAATTTCGCATCCGACATTGGATATGTCCTGCTGATACCTCTATCGGGTGTGATTTTCCTTGCCGTGGGCAGGCATCCGATAGCTGGCATGGCGGCAGCTTTTGCCGGCGTATCCGGGGGGTTTAGCGCCAATTTGATTCTTGGCACTATCGACCCTTTGCTGGCCGGATTGTCTCAGGAAGCAGCCAGGATACTCGATCCGTCTTACGAAGTGAACCCAGCAGCCAATTACTACTTTATGGTGGCCTCCACATTATTCATTGCACTGACCGGCACATTCATCACCGAAAGAGTGGTTGAACCGCGGCTGGGAAAGTATACCGGTGCGGCTGCGGAAAAGGATCATGCCTTCGACAGGCTTACGAAGAATGAGAGGAAGGGCTTGCTGATGGCTTCGCTTGCCATGGCGGTGGTACTTGCCATAACCCTGATTGGGATCATTCCCGAAAACGGCTACTTCCGCGGAACCGATGGCGGAATCCTAAGTTCGCCGTTGATTCGCGGTGTGGTGGCGATGCTGTTTATCACTGCCGGGGCGATGGGCATTGCTTATGGCTATGTTACGGGGAAATACAAAAACGATGTCGATATAATGAATGCAATGTCCACGTCCATGCGAACGCTGACCACCTATATTGTCCTTGTATTTTTTGCCGCCCAGTTCGTGGCATATTTCAAGTGGAGCAATCTCGGTATTATTCTCGCTGTTAAGGGTGCAAACGTATTGATGGCAGCCGATCTCGGGCTTATCCCAATAATGATTTTATTCATCCTGTTTGCGGCGGCGATTAATATGCTGATGGGCAGTGCTTCGGCCAAATGGGCTATACTTGCGCCGATTTTCATTCCTATGTTTATGATTATGGGTTATTCGCCGGAATTGTCGCAGGTGGTATATCGCATTGGCGACAGCGTGACCAATGTGATCTCGCCCATGATGAGCTTTTTTGCCCTGATCATTGCTTTTGTGCAGAAATATGATCCAAAGGCAGGCATCGGAACTATAATCGCCACTATGGTTCCATATTCCATGGCTTTTCTGTTTATATG
>JAJRTW010000132.1 GCA_024278075.1 Bacteroidota bacterium
CAAATATGCCTCAGGAAAACTCATTGAAAATCAGCTTGTATTTACATGTTATTTTCCTGTGGAAACAGTGCTGGTTTTCACACGTTTTCAAAAGCTGTGTTTGTCTCATTACCGCTGAGCCTATACAGTATCTGGAAACAATGGATGAGGAATATGATACTTACTTTTTCGAGTCCACGGACAATGCAAACAGTTTTGTGAAAATAGAAATTAATGAAATGGTAGAAGATTTTTACCAGGCGGAGGATTCGACTATTTATGCTCTTGGTGATTCCGAAGGCTTCCATAGGCGGCTTCCCGGGAGCGAGCAGTGGGAACTGCTAATTAATTTGCCGGCAAATGGTATAGAATCGTTATCATCTACGGAGGGCGAACTGCTGATATACGATGAACATTGGGATGATGAAACTAAGACATTCTATAGGTCAACAGATAAGGGTGATACCTGGTATCTGCTTCCCAATCCGGTGTTTCCAAAAAGCAACACGGAAATCATCGGCTTAAGCAATGGCGATTATC
This sequence comes from Bacteroidota bacterium, assembly GCA_024278075.1. GTDB lineage: Bacteria > Bacteroidota > Ignavibacteria > Kapaibacteriales > UBA2268 > JAJRTW01. Next base: position 520 of record JAJRTW010000132.1, read on the forward strand.
TAATATTTGATAAGACATACGATAACGCTCCTGACTATGTTCACAGTGTGTACAGGCTTCCGAAAGGGAGTAACGAGTTTGAAATGCTGGATTCTAATGGCCTTGAACACAAATCGCCAATCGAATTGTCCAATGGTGCCGTTATGACCGGCAATGATAACGGGGCATATTATTCCGAAAATTTCATTGATTGGGAAGAAAGGATAAACGGATTAAATGCTATGCCATTGCAGGTGGCATTTATTAGTGATGACAACTCGATTTATGTTGGGTCTCTAAGAGGAGATTTATTTAAGTCGGATGAAAGCGGTGAAAACTTTGAAAAGGTGCTTTCTTTCGATCAAATTGGAGGCGATTTTCCCTTTGAGAGAATAATGGCTGCAAGCAGCGGCAAGATTATCGTATTGACAAGAAGAAGCGGGATATTCTTTTCTTCGGACAAAGGCAGTAGTTGGCAAAAAGCTCAATACCCCGATTCACTCGGTTTCGCAAATTCTTTCTATGAAAAAGATAATGGAGATATGTTCATCAGCACATGGAGGAACCTGCTCAGATCCTCTGATGGCGGCGAGAGTTGGGAAGTCGTTTATAGCGGAATGGAATATGTATTAGGAGAAATATCGCAATATAAGGATGGCAGCCTTATTGTATGTTCTACCAATGGAGTTATAAAGTTTGATGATGATTATAATCCTTCCGTCTTTGCCTTGGAGGGAAGGAATATTATCTCTTTGAAGTACATTGAGAATTTTGGTTATATCGGCCTTGAATATACAGAGGAGGAAACCACACAGGCAATCCGGTCTGTTGACGACGGCCAGAGCTGGGATGTTTATCCCCTGGAGATAGGAACTAAATATACTGATGACATTATCTTTCTCAGCAGTTTGCTTGCAGAAAACGGCGACATATTCATTGCCTATTTCGAAGGCCTGTTTCGTCTGCCGGTTGGCAGTTCCGAATGGAATAACGACGAGTTTCAGGATGATCTTATGTGGTATATCGGACAACAAGACGAAACCACATTAATCGCCACTTCTTTTTACGGCGATATATATACAAAGCAAATTGCGACATCTGTTGAGGAATTTGAAATATCCGGATACAATGTAAATGCCATGCCCAACCCCGCAACAGATGAATTGAATATTCATTTCGGCCTGAATGCTCCGGGCAATGTTGAGGTGAAGGTGATTAACACCACTGGTATTGAGGTGCTATCCATGAAACCGGGTTATTTGCCTCGGGGTGAGAATAAAGTCAGCATTGATGTCAGCAGCCTGGATATGGGTGTTTATTTCTACCGTATTATGTCGAACGGGAGGTCTCAATCAGGCAAATTTATTGTTAATCGGTAGTATCATATGATCTAAACATTAGGTAGTGTACCCGTTCATAGAAAGGAATTAATTTCGCAGGGGCAATTCATTAATTGTCCCTATTTTAATGGCCTGCCACTTTAACCAAATGCGCCGGGCAGCGGCGGCAATCCGAAGAGCCAAACTAAGAGTGGATTTTCATTATTATTCCTAATTCACGATATATATTTATCACAGCAGATATTTATCAATGTCAAGGGTTCCATGAAAAACTCCTATGATATCTATATACTCAATACTTTTCACAATATAGACAATACGATAGTGGCCGTAAAGTAGTATTCGGATGTCGCCTTCTTTTTCTGTTCGGTATTTATAACCTGCATCAGGGAAGCTCTTTAGCAGGCTTGCCTTTTCGAATATTCCATCAATAACACTTGCAGCCGCAGAACTGCTATCAATAGCAATATAATCATGAATGTCTTTGAGCCATGCTATTGCTTCAGATGTCCATCTTATTTCTGCATTATTCATAAAACATTCAAGATGCTAGGCATATAAAGGATAACAAGTGTTAAAGAATACTCTCGTTTTGAGTCAAATATGATTGCCATGGTCTCTACTTAACTCTCATATTTATAATCAGATACGAAGCTCTATCGCAAAAAAGCCAGAAATATTCGGGTTATTTTTGCCATGAACGAATCCGGTGTTTCATTTCATCACTGGAAATCACATTGCTTTCCCTTGAATCCTTGAGTCCACATTCAACCATTCTTTCGAAGGCCAATTCACGCATTATTTCTTCATACGTCGAATCTTCCGGTTGTGCTTCGATTATCTGCTTCATTTTCTCCTTAATTTCAATCATATCTGATTTCCCGGATAATTGTGTTCTGTTGTATTAGTCACGTATAATATAATGATATCTTTCAAAGAAATCAAAATATTAGTGTAATTGTTTGTAAACAAAGAAATTAATCCATAGTAAATCATTCAATGATTGCCCTTACTTTTGCTAAATCCGCTGCTTTTACTAAATGCGCCGGGCAGCGGCGGCAATCCGAAGAGCCAAACCCCACAACAGGAATTTCAGAGCCGGACATGCCTATCACCTGTTGGTTCAGGCTGCATTCCTGCCTGTCCTCCGACCGGAATAATTTTGCTTCGATGATTCTCGCCGATGGGTGATTCAGCAGATAATCAATATGCCACCGGAGCTTTTTGTCTTTCCTTTTGTGGCGAGCAACTCTTGCTTCAAGGCCTTTCATTGCGCTGCCGGTATAGACGTAAAAACCTTTGTCAAATGATAATTTGCCCTTAGCGCCAATTGTCATTTTCGCATCTTTGCTGATTTCAATCAGCAATTGGTAAGCTCCTGAGTTCATGGTTTATTCTTCAGGCGATTAATAAAATTGCCATTTTGGAAGCCGGCAATGAACTCGTAGATTGCGTCGGGCAGGGCTTTAGCAATGCCGGAAACCACGGCCATCGGCATCGGGAAGTAAATTCTTTTCTTTCCTTTGTCAATTCCCCGTGCGATAATGTCGGCTGATCGTGGCGGGTCCATTAACAGCGGCATGTGGAAAGTATTCTTTGCGGTCATATTGGTGCGGACGAACCCCGGGCGAATGGTGATAACATCAATTCCATAAGCTTTCAATTCAAGGCGGGCGGCTTCGAGCAGATGAGTCGCTGCGGCTTTGCTGGCGCAGTAAGGCCCCGAGCCGGGGAACCCGCGAGCATCGGCCAATGAACTTACGCCGGCAATTTTGCCATAGCCTTGCTTCATCATAACCGGCACAATCGCATCGAAGCCGTGGATTAGCCCGAAAATATTTACGGCAAAAATAGTTTTGACGCTTTCGCTATTGCTTACGTCGAACCGGTGGTGGCCGCCAACGCCTGCGTTGAGGATTGCAATGTCGATACCGCCGGCTTTGTTAACCATGAAATTGACGGCTGCCTGCATTGCATCCATACTCGCCACATCGCACACGGTATAGTCGCATGAATGGCCTTTGGCTTGCAATTCGGAACTTAATTCACTCAGGGCTTTTTCGTTGCGGGCCGCCAGCAGGACGTAGCCGCCCCTTTCGGCGTAAAATATGGCCAAAGCCCTGCCGATTCCCTGCGATGCGCCCGTTATTAATATTCTTTGTTGCATAATATTATCACATAGTAAATAATGTTTTTGCAATGCTAAATGAGAATACGTTGCTAATCCTTGTAGAGCTGCGTATCGCAAATATACGTTAATGTTACGAGATTAGAAAAGTATCCCAAAGACAAGTCGTCTGATAATAAACCTGAAATAATTTCTACGCCACTTTTACATATTAAGTTTCATTTCTGAAATTTATCTTATTAGACTGCCAAGTGACGTGCCATGTATACTTTGACGAATTATTTGTTGGCTGTCATTGCGGAACTTGTTTCAGAATCCAGTATTCATGGGCTATGTGGCCATATTAAGATGGATTCCGGATTCCCGATAGCGGGATTTCACTGGGCTCAACAAGTCCAGAATGACATAGTATATTTGACACGACACTGGCGGCCATATACCTTCAAAAGCATACCTCGTTTTACTTATCCCCACTGTAATGGCCGATATAGGATTGGCGGTAGCTATCGGGAATATTCTTACAATTTATCGCGGACTTCCTTTTGGTTTTAACAGACAGGTTAATAGCTTCGTCGAATTAATTTCTTCGGCGGCGAAATCTAATTTATTGCCTTGATTTCTTCGGTAAAATAGTGTAATTTTCATGTTCATAAATGGGTTGTTGAGCGGCCATTTAATAAATATTGAGCAGTCGCGTTTAGTAATTAACTATCGCCCTCGAGAACAGTTTTCCCCCATTTATATTTTATTGTGAATCTTTCGGGTTAGGCTTTGCAGGCTCATTCCAAGCTATTTAATAGTGTGGCCTTGTTTAACATGATCTTATAAATGCTGGCCCCCGTACGAGATTAATAACGGATTATTTCGGAAGAATTGCATACCCAAACCGGAATTTGGGAATAAGTTAAAATCACTATTATAAACATAACGGATATTTTTGTCATTCTGAATTGAGCCGGGCCACTTGTGGCGGAGCGTAGTGAAGAATCTATAAACACTTAAAATGTATAGAGTTATAGATTCTTCGCGGAGTTTATCCTGAGCCATGCCGATCGTGTCTATAGTTCGACTCCGCTCACTATGACACTAAAATAGTCACCCTGGGCCCTTCGGCAGTCTATCCTGAGCCCTTCGGCTTCGCTCAGGATAAACTATGTCGAAAGACTCAGAATAAACTCAGCCGAAGGGTTCGGAATGACATTTCGCAAGTGCTTTATTTTTCAAGTCATTATAATAAATGTCCGAAGTGTTGTATTAAAAACGTCATTAGATAACATTTGAATAATCAACAAAATATAAAGAAAATTATTATTGAAGAGCCGGTATTGCGGGATATTGGCAGGTATTCCGATGAATTGAATATAAAGGCCTATGCCGTTGGTGGGTATGTTCGGGATCATTATTTAGGCAGGGAAAGAACCGACATAGATTGCACGGTGGAAGGCGATGCGGTGGATTTTGCCCGGAAGCTTGCCAGAAAATTTCGTACAAAGGCAGTTGTCTACGAGCGGTTCGGTACGGCTTTGGTGCCAATTGCTGGTTATAGTATTGAATTTGTCGGCACTCGGAAAGAGAAATATCTACCTGATTCAAGAAAGCCAATCGTCGCCAATGGTACTTTTGAAGATGATATAAAAAGGCGCGACTTCACTATTAATGCTATGGCAGCTTCTTTGAATGAATCCACGTTCGGCAATGTGATTGACCTCTTGGGCGGCATGGATGACCTGAAGAACAGATTGCTGCGAACTCCGGTTGACCCGGAAATTACTTTCAATGATGACCCTTTGCGAATGATGCGAGCGGCAAGGTTTGCCGCCCAGCTTGGATTTGCAGTCGATCCGGCTATTAAAGAAGCCACCGGAAAGCTGGCCGAGAGGATTAAAATAATCTCACAGGAAAGGATAACGGCAGAATTTCAGAAATTATTAGCTTCGCCGAAGCCAAGTATTGGCCTTTTTTTCCTTTACGATACCGGGTTGTTTAAGTATATTTTCCCCGAGATCCACAACCTGTCGGGAGTGGAGATTATAGCCGGCAAGGATGGCAATATAGCGCATAAGGATGTTCTAAGGCATTCGTTTAAGGTGGTTGACAACATAGCCCAAAAAACTGATTACTTGTGGTTGAGGTTCGCAGCATTGGTTCACGACATTGCCAAGCCAACCACGAAGAGGTTCTCCAAAACCGCCGGCTGGACATTCCATGGCCATGATGAGTTCGGCGCCCGGTGGATGAAAGGTATTTTCAGGCGATTGCGGCTGCCAATGGACAAATTGCCCTATGTGGAGAAGCTGGTAAGGCTGCACCAAAGGCCGATGGCACTGGTGGACGATGGCGTTACGGATTCGGCTGTAAGAAGGCTGGCAGTTAAGGCCGGCGATGCACTTGAGGATTTATTTACTCTATGCAGGGCGGATATAACGACAAAAAATCATGGCCGCAGTTCCAAATATCTTGATAATTACGAGCGAGTGTTTCAGAAGGTGATAGATGTTCAGGCAAAGGATAAGCTGAGAGCATTCCAATCGCCCGTAAGGGGTGAGGAAATTATGGAGATTTGTGGGCTGCCCCCGTCCAGGCTCGTTGGCTATATCAAAGATTCGATAGAAGAGGCTATCCTTGACGGCATTATTCCGAATGAATATGATGATGCAAAAGCTTATTTTATCGAGAATAAGGATAAGTGGATGAAGGAGTTCGGCGATGGGTGATGACGGCAAATGTTTCGCCCCGCAGATTAGGATGCTATTATTCCGGCCCGGTTTGATGTGAATTTGACAATCTTAAAACTAATAAATAATCTTAAATCAGTAGTGTCCGGTTAAATATGTGAATCATTTTAAAAGAATTCCAAATAACTATGATATGTCATTGCGGAACTTGTTTCAGAATCCAGTATTCATAGGCTATATGACAGTATTAAAATGGATTCCGGATCGAGTCCGGAATGACACGCTTTAATATTAAATCTTACTAAATCAATAATTGCATCCATAATAGAACAATATGGGCCAAAATGTGCTTATTAATATGAGTATCGCGATTTGGATGCTTTTTAACCGGACACTTGTAATCTTAGAACTTATAAAATCATCCATATCAACCCCCGTGCCGGATTTCAGCTCAGGGATTTTGATACTCTTATCTTTTTTGTGACTTTCCGCTATCCCGGTGTAACTAATCCCGCTATTAAATTGTCTTTTAAGTATAATAAAATAACGTTAAATTTGATAATAGATAATTCAATAATGTATAATATATTCATATAGAAATGTTCATAACTTTCGAAGGCATCGACGGCAGTGGCAAGTCAACACAAATCAAGCTGTTAGTGGAATACCTAACAAGTCATGGCCTTAAGGTTGTTTCTTTAAGGGAGCCGGGCGGAACCGATTTCGGCGAAAAGATTCGTGAATTATTGCTCTCGAAAGAATTTGAACTCTCGCCCGTGACTGAATTAATGCTGTTCGAAGCTGCGCGGTCGCATTTGGTTGCAAATGTGATTAAACCAGCACTTTCCGATGGCAATATCGTTGTTTCGGACAGGTTTTATGATTCGACAACGGTGTATCAGGGTTATGGCAGGGGGTTGCCTCTCGAGCCTATAATGATTTGCAACCGGCTGGCCGCCGATGGGATTGTGCCGGATATTACTTTTTACCTTGACATCAGTGTCGATACCTCCGAGCAGCGCTCTTTGGCCAAAGATAAGGACAGGATTGAAAGTTCGGGCAATCTGTTTTTCGAAAAACTTAGGCACGGATTCAATGAACTGTCGGAACAAAACCCGGACAGGTTTGTTATTATCGACGCATCCGGCGATAGAATGTCTACTCATAATACAATAATTGGCCGTCTTAACCTTAATTCAATAATGTCCGGTATTGAATAAGAACTGTTCTCAGTTTGAACCGGACAATAATTTTGAACCGGACAGTAGTGATAACGAATAATAATACTCTATTTGTGTAATTAATACGGAACGTATAATGAAAAAACTTTCCTTCTTACTCATCTTGATGATAATCTGCTCAAATGCAGCTTTTTCCGGAGCAATCGACCGCGAAAGAGTTGTGGATTCGAAATCTTTCTTATCTTTTACCGATAATCCGAAAGAATTGAATTCGATACAAAATGCCAATCACATAACCACATCTTTTACTTTAAGCGGTTCGAATGGCGAAAAAGTATTTACGAACCCGATGCCAAACCTAACGATTACGAATTTCCCAATATCGGAGAATCAACTCGGAACAGTGGTGCTGAAACGCATTAGGTCGGCGGTGGACAGAAACACAATATTAACCATGCGGACTGCCGAGGGGGATATCCCGATTGAAGGGCCAAAGGTATATTCGTATTTCGGCAAAATTCGTGGTTCCGAAAATTCTATGGTGATGCTGAATTATTGCAAGGGCGAATTAATCGGGCTAATCGAGCATGAAAATATGCAGAAATATAACATAATTCCGTTCGGCGATAATAATTCTAATAAATCTTATTCTAATAAATCTTATTCTAATAAATCTAATGTAGTTCATTCTGTGGTGTCGGACCAGTTTGGCGTTGATGAGTTTTCACAGCCGCTTCTTTGCGGCACCCCCGACGAGCCAGATTATGGCAATGCCACCGACCGGGATATAAAGGGTTATAATAGCATTCAAAAAGAAAGCGACCTGCTCCAGGTAAACATAATAGCTGAGAGTGCTTATGATTTCTATGCATTGAAAGGCGAATCCACTTCGAGAGTCATCGCCTATATCGAAGCAGTTACCAATCTGTCTTCAAAAATTTATGAAGATAATATCAATGTAGTTATATATCTTAAAGAGATTATTATAAATACAGACCCCTTTAAAGACCCATACGGTGATGAAGAAAACTTAACGGAAAAACTCAGACGAATGGCAAATTACTGGAAATTAAATTATAAAAGGAAAAAGCGTGCACTTGGCATATTATTCGCAGATAAAAGCAACCAACCTCAGGGTGAAATTGTTGCCGGAATTGCATATCGCGGCCAATCCGGCTATGGTGTGCTATGCGATAAAGGCGACGGTGGGGGATATGCTGTGCTTGGAATAGACGGATGGTATAATTATCCCGGATTTAATTACACGTGGGACGTAAGCGTTTTCCTCCACGAAACCGGCCATAATTTTAGTTCACCTCATACGCATACCTGCTATTTCGACCCTCCGATTGACTCATGCGTGGTGAAAGGTTCATATAGTTGGCTGAAGCAGGGTATTCCGGACGCCTGTAACAACCTGGATACACCAATAAGGCGCCCCGGAACGATTATGAGCTATTGCCATTTATTTAACAACACCCGGTCTGTCGGTTTGCTTTTTCACGATAGGGTGAAGCCGTTAATCAGGCAGGCGGCGGACAATGCAATCGACAGGGTGAAGGATTCGTGTGTCTTTATTTCGGAGATTCCCCTGCTTAAACTCCTCTCACCGCTCGGACAGGAAGTATTGGTTGGAGGAACAACTACGGACATCCGCTGGACCCAGCAAAATGTTGGCGCTATTGAAATTCTGATTTCGTCAGATAATGGCCAGAACTGGGAAACCGTCGCCAATGATATTGCCGCCGAAGATACGGTTTATCAATGGAATGTGCCCGTTATTAGTTCTAATGACTGTTTCATTATGATAGTTGATGCAAACAACCCCGAGATTTCTGAAATGAGTATTATGGCATTTGAGATTCAGGCTGCCGGGATTGAGCTTACCTCATCGATGGCCAACAAAAGGATTGGCCAAAGAGGCGCATACAATGTAAAGTGGAATAAAACATTAGTCGACAGAGTAAATGTTTTGTTTTCGAGTAATGGCGGCGATAATTTCGAGACTCTCAAATCCGGTGTAAATGCAAAATCCGTAGATGTGGACATACCGGATATCGAATCCGATAATTGCTTGTTCCGGATTGAAGATTCTCAAAACAGCAATATATTTGACGAATCCGCCATATTTGCAGTTGGCAAAGAAGTGGCCGAGATTAAAAGGCCCGCCGAAGGCAGCACGGTCTGCACACACGAATCCATAGTTAACGAATATAAATTTAATATCCGGTGGACTTCCGATTTTCTTGAAAAAATCAATATCGAGCTCTACGACGGTACCGAATGGAAAAAGATTAATGGCTTTGTTGCAATTGATGCTTCGAAAAAGTCTTCATACGATTGGAGAGTTCCCGCCAACGTAGAAACCGAAGAAGCGAAATTAAGAATAGTGCTGTCTTCCGAGCCTGATTTCGTTGTATTTACTTCCGAGAACTTTATTATGGACGATTGCCTGACCGGAGTCGACGACGGCAATCCTGCGAATTCTAATTCTTTAACGATTCTCGACATTATTCCGAACCCGGCGCAGAGCGAGGCTTCCGTGAAAATCAACTGCGGCAATACTAACATTCATACGATTGACATTATGCTGGTGGATGAGGCCGGAAGCATAGCTGCCAAATTTGGGAAATTTGATATTGCCGGAACGGGTGAAAACACGTTTAATATAAGGACTTCGAATGTTGCGCAAGGCAGTTATTTCATAGTTATAAGATCGGGCAATGCACGGGCAAGTGCGCCGATTAAAATTATTCGCTGATTGTGTGGTATTTATAAATACAACAGATCGGGCATTTTTGTCATTCTGAATGGAGCCGGGCCACTTGTGGCGGAGCGTAGTGAAGAATCTATAAACACTTAAAATGTATAGAGTTATAGATTCTTCGCGGAGTTTATCCTGAGCCAGGCCGATCTCGTGTCTATAGTTCGACTCCGCTCACTATGACACTAAAATAGTCACCCTGAGCCCTTCTGCAGTCTATCCTGATCCCTTCGGCTTCGCTCAGGATAAACTCAGTCGAAGGACTCAGAATGACATTTCGTAAGTGCTTTATTTTCCAAGTCATTAAAAAAAATGTCCGAAGTGTTATACTAAGAGTTGGTCGGCTCTTTGCTTGACAAATCCATCGGAACTTTTTTACCGGAAATATATTTATGCTCAACCAAATAATCATCAAAACACTGCCGCTAATACCCAAATCATTTGTTCATATTTTTGCAAAGAAATATATAGCCGGCGACAGCCTTGAGGATGCCGTTGAGGTTACAAAGAAAATTCAGGGCCTGAATGGCATGACCACGATTGATGTTCTTGGCGAATTTGTCACCACCAAAAACAGAGCTCTCCATGAAATGGAAATGAGCTCTAAAGTTCTCGATGCCATTAAAGATCACAACCTGAGAACATATTTGTCAATCAAGCCAACATCGCTTGGGCTGGGCCTTGATGTTGATTTTGCTTATGATAATATAAGCTATTTGGTGGATAAGGCAAAGAAATCCGGCCAGTTTGTCAGGATTGATATGGAGAATTCTCCTTTTACTACTCAGACAATTAATACTTATAAACGGCTAAGGAATAGCGGGTATGATAACGTTGGCATAGTATTCCAGTCCTATATGCGCCGCAGTGAAAGCGATATTACGGGGCTGCTGGATTACAAACCATCCATAAGGCTTTGCAAAGGGATATATAATGAGCACAAAGACATTGCCTTCAAGCAGCCGGATGAGATCAGAAATAATTATAAGAAGCTGCTCGCCCTGATGCTGAACAATGGCCTTTATTCGGGAATTGCCACACACGATGAGGAATTGATCCGGTTTGCACTCGATGAGATAAAAGATCGCAATTTAACCAACAAGGATTATGAATTCCAGATGCTGCTTGGCGTTCGCACCCACCGGAGGGATGAATTGCTCAAAGCCGGCTATCCTCTTAGGGTCTACGTCCCTTTTGGTAAGGACTGGTATGGATATTCAACCCGGCGATTGAAGGAAAATCCGCAAATGGCAGGGCATATTTTCAGGTCGATATTTTCTAATAATTGATTTGTGATATTGATTCATTCCCATTGCTAATTTGCCGGATTGCTTTGCTGGTTTATGCTTTCCGTATGCCCGGCAGCCAAACACCATGGAAAGATTCGGTTTCAACGGTATGTGGCCAGCGGAATCTGCATTCCCAAACCGGCCAATTTGAATGATCTGAGTATGCTGAGTATATTTATGAATAGCTACATTAGCCGCCTACTTCCTGCTTCTTATATTCCTTTTGAATCTTGCTTTGTTCACGTTGTGTCCTTCAATCGAGCGGGCAAAATTATGGCTGCCTTTGCCATCGCCCACGGCGCAAAAATAGAAATAGCTGTGGCTTTCGGGATTTAATGCAGCAAGGATAGCACTTTTGCCCGGAGAGTTTATCGGCCCGGGTGGCAGGCCGGCATATTTATAAGTGTTATAAGGATTGTTAACCTTCAGGTCGGCAGACGAAAGCCGCCGCTTGGAACCGATGGCATATTGAACCGTCGGGTCGGCCTGTAGCAGCCAGCCCTTGCGGAGGCGGTTGTGATATACGCCACTTATCCTCTCCATCTCGCCGGCTACCGATGTTTCCGATTCAATAATTGATGCAAGTGTCAATATCTCGTGGCGGGACATCCCCAACTGCTTTGCTCTATTGATATTTTCCGAAGTCCATATCTCATTGCCCTCGGCAATCAAACGGCCGATAACTTCTTCTACACTAACTTTCGTGAAAAAATCATACGTATCCGGGAATAAATAGCCCTCCAATGTATTGGTTTCCAATGAATTGGTTTCCAATGAATTGGTTTTAATACCGTATGCCTTAAGCAATGAATCCGAATGCGCCAGAAATAGGAATTCGTTAGGGTTCAGTTTCAATTTATTCTTCAGGATAGAGGCAAATTCTTTCAGATTAATACCTTCCGGAAAAGTGACGCGAACTGTATGTAATTTCCCGCCGGACAAAACTTTTTCGAGCACTTCGCAGTTCGTTATTCCGGGCGTGAATGTATATTTTCCGGCGTAAAGCACTTTCCCGCCGAATTCTACATAAGCCCTGGCAGCCAATTTGAAGAACCAACCCGGAAGGAGCATTTGCTTATCATTAAATATATCAACAACACCGTTGACCGATGTGTTTTGCGGGATTTCAACCGTTACCGGCCGGACTATGTCAGGTTCATAGCCAAATTTGGAATTAGCATAATACGCCGCGGCTGTTATGGTTGCAATCAAAATTAGAAGTATTTTAATTCTTGTTTTCATGTTAGTAACTCCTTGCGCACCATTCCCCCTCCGGTCACATTTTTTGGGTGTTATTCCAGGCACTGCTTCCATCTTATGCCTGTTTACTGATAAGCATAACGCAGTTCAAAAATCAGATTTGGAAATTAGTTTTCTGGTATGGCCCAATACTCATTTCCCCTTAATGACAAAATAGTCAGGGGTGCGGCAAATCATTGCTGGCCGGTCACTGCTCAGTGAAAACATTATTCTCCGCTTCGATTAATGTACTGCCCGGATAGTTCGTTTAATTCATCTTCATAAATATCAGTATCGATTCTAACTTCATCATTGATGCCGCCGGAATCTAATGAATAAGCTTTGCTGAAGTTAAGGTGAATCGCAGAAAACGGCATAGGTATTATGAACCTGTCCCAGCTTTTCCCAAACATAATCCTTGCGCTCGGCCTAACACCACACAGAACCAACGGCACACCGCTTTTCCGGGCAGCCACTGCGGCACCGGGCTTAAATTTGCGTGCCGGCCCCCGAGGCCCGTCGGGCGTTATCAGCAGATAGCCCTTCGCTGCATTATCAATCATTTGCTCCAAAGCCTGCCTTCCCCCTTTCGACGATGATCCGCGAATGACATTGAAATTCCACTTTGTTAGCAAAGCTGATAATATTTCCCCATCCGAGCTTAGGCTTACCAAAGCATTTGGGTTGCTGCCCGAGAAGAACTTCCATGCCGGAAGCATCAATCCATGCCAGAACACTATAACCGACGGTTTTTCCGGTTTATTGCCATTGACTTTGAACCGCCAGGTTTTGGAAATAATATTTAATAAAAACACACCTGTCTTATGTTTCGCTTTCAGCATATTCAGTTACCTAATGCCATGCATAGAATTTGTTGCCTCATTCCCAAATTCCGACACGGGAATTCAATTATGTCCGTATCGAAACAGAACTGCAATTTAGTATGCTTGGCCATAAACATCCACATCAGTTATCCATTGCTCCGCATATAATTTTAGCAGCATTCCTTGAGGCGCCTGCCTGTCCTAATTCCTTCCTGATACGGCCGAATTCACTCAACATATCGTCCCGCGATAGATTGCCATCTCTCTCCCCATTATTCAATAGATGTAAGACCTCCGATACTATTGCCTTCGGTTTGGCATCGCCCTGAACGAATTCGCTGACTATTCTCCTGCCGGCCAATATGTTTACAAGAGAGATGTTGTCTAAGTTAACAAGAATTTTCCCAAAATAATAAGTGAGTGCAGATGTCTTATACACCATTGCAAACGGAAGCCCGCAAAGGGCAGCCTCCAAATTGGAAGTTCCGGTTTTAATCACTCCCGCCCGGCTGTTTTGCATCAATTCCCTCGAGCTATCGAACACAACCCAGCCATTGTCGGTAACTATTCTTCTTAGGCCACCAAGCCCATCAATATTGGGAACGGAAATGCCAATTTTATAATCAGCTAAAATATTATCAGTTTTATTGTTATTAATACTATTTCCTAACAACGTGGCAATGCTTTCGAAAAGTGGCAGATGCCGCCTCAATTCCTGTTTCCGGCTGCCGGGGAGGAAAGCAATCATTTTCCGGCGTTCGTCAAATGGTTTAATATTATTGGCAAATACCGTATCGTCAAGCAGGGGATGGCCAACATATTCGGTATCAATCCCATAGCTTTCAAAGAAATCCACTTCGAACGGGAAAACTACAAGCAGCTTGTCAACAATAGCCGCAAGCCTGCTGGCACGATTCTTCCCCCAGGCCCAGAGTTGCGGTGCAATATAATAATATACCGGAATACCATATTTACTTGCCCTCTCGGACAGGCGAATGTTGAATCCGGGATAATCCACCGGAATGAATAGGCTTATATCTCCGCCGGAGAGAATATGCCCGCTTCTGTCCAGTAGTTCCCTGAAAAAAGAGTATTTCTTGGCCACTTCCCAAAACCCGACAACGGCTATCTCGTCGAGGCTGGCAATTGGTTCCAGGCCTTCTTCAATCATCTTCGGCCCGCCCAGCCCGATAAACTCAACATCATCGGAAATGGCTTTAATCTGCCGCATTAATTTCGACGCATGAATGTCGGCCGAGTAATCGCCAACCGATATGAATATTTTCTTCAATTTATGGATATAGTTGTTAATAAATACAAGGTGCTGTCCGGTCTGGAATGTTAATTTTATTAAGGCTCAATAATATATTTTTAAGCTCACCTGCCGGAGATATATCTCGCCCAGCCCGGCCATCCGCCTTGCATTACCCGGACATTGGTATAGCCGAGGGCACTGAGTAACGTATAAGCTCTTGTGCTTCGGTTATTCGTCCGGCAATACAGGATGATCTCATCGTTTTTCTTGATGTCCGAAATTCGTTTCGTTACTTCGGTGCCAATCACGCCTAATGGAATATTATAAGCGTCTTCGATATGGCCGCCGGCAAATTCGTATGTTTCTCTAACATCAATCAGGAAGAAATCATCGCCGCTTTTCATTATTTCGTCAAGAGTTTCTTCTGATATATAAATGCTTTTCTCATCTTTTTGTTGTCGGTCAGACTCCTCGTTGGTTTTGGCCCTGTCCTGTGGCGACCCGCCGCAAGCACTTACTGCAAAGGTAGTCAGACACGTAATAAATGTCAATACAAACCTAAAGAATTTCATTGTATGTCCTCAATTATATTTAACCGGCATTATTTATAGAATATCTAAAAACTGGCAGGCTTTGGCCAATAGTTATTTAAGATTGCGCGGTGGCGAGCCAAAAATAACTACCGCAGCATAGGCCTAACCCCAATATATCATAAAGATAAGAGACTGCTAAGAAAAATGGGGGCTGTCTCATAAGTGTCATTCAAAGCGAAACGGAGCCACCAGTGGCGTAGTGGAGCGAAGAATCCAGAAGCCGTATGAATACTGGATTCTTCATGGAGTTTATTCTGAGCCATGCCAATCGTGTCTATAGTTCGACTCCGCTCACTATGACACTAAAATAGTCACCCTGAGCCCTTCGGCAGTTTAACCCGAGCCCTTCGGCTTCGCTCAGGATAAACTCAGTCGAAGGACTCAGGGTAAACTCAGTCGAAGGGTTCAGAATAACTTTTCATGGATTCTCTTGCTTTTGATACAGCCCCTTAATAAAGCAATCGAAAATAACCTGTTTCAATCAATTCAATATAATCACCTGAGTTTTATATAGGGAATTATATTCTTCACTTGCAATAAAAATAATAAAATAAACCCCTCTGCCAAGTCCTTTGATAACTATTCTGCCTTGATTTGGGCTTGAAAAGCCATTCGGGCTATGTTCGAAGGCTGGCCTGCCCGACAAGTCAGACACCAATACATTCTGATAAATGCAATCCGTATATTCGATAATTAACGAAGAATTATCTGAAAAAATGTTTATTTGCCCCGGCTCTTTTTTTTTACCTCGGTTTGGTTAGCCAGCCGCTGATAATAGTACAAGTGAGGCCTAACCCCAAACCGGACTTCACTAACTGTGTAAAAGCCGCTGGCGTCCGGGGCCCAGCAAATAGCTTCGCATTGAGGGTCGGTTGTGGGATCATATTCATATTGCGGGATAGTATGATGGCCATTGTCAAATGCCTTCTGTATCGTTTCGTTGATATTTCTTTCATAGTAGTAAACGGTGAAATAGTCCTTGATAAGAATTTCGCTGCCATCCGGCGAGATGTCGCCGCCGACAACTCCCGAACTTTCGAATCCCTGGTAGCCGTAGGGGAGAGTCGTGATTTTGATAAGCGTTATTTTGTCTTTGATTGACTGCGGGAATGGAGCTAAATATACGTTTACATTCTCTTCTCTTTTCGAAATTACATAGAGGTCTTTGCTGAGCGGGTCGAGCAGCAGAGTTTCCGCGTCTCTTTTCCCGTCGGGATAATCGAAACTGATAACATCATAGTCCTCAATCAGCAAGCCCTTTTGGTTCTGGTTGCGGTCAAAATCAGGTTCCTTGAATCGGTATATATATTTCGTTTGATACTCTTTTTTATTATCACCAATGTCGGCAATATAAATATAATCGAACCCCGGTTCCGGCCCCGGGCCGATGGCAATATCCTCGAAATCCCGATTTTCAGCGCCGGCAAGGGCAACCTCGCCAATATATCTGCCTTCATCATTAATTGCATAAATCACAGCAAGGTTGTCGGAATCATTATGAGTCCATAGCACACCGGGGCTTTTTCGGCTGGCAGCCAATCCGGAAAGCTCATTCAGGCCGCTATTGTCAATTTCGCCCAAGTCGGTGCGTTCACTAAATTTCGGTTGTGAAAAAAGGGCGGCGGCTCCGGCCAACCCGAAGATTATTGCAAGGATGATTATATGTGTTTTTCTTATATGCACAAGCTCATTTAAGTATGTTGATTCCAACGGCAAGTGTTATTAAAGTTTCAGTTGGGTTTTTATTTTTAGTTTTTTTTCCAAGTGTCCGGCCAACAAGCGGAAGATTCCTTAGTATCAATTTGAATACTATGCCAAACCAACCCGAAGCCATTGCCTTTGCCCGCTAAAGGCCCGCCGTAGGGTTTGGAATGACTCGTTTTTCTATAATATCGCTAATCTCAAAATTGCCTTTATAATGATACAATTAACAATAGCACAATATATGCCAAAATGGAACTCATTGCTACGATAATCAGTAATCGGAAATTCAACCTGCATTATTCGTATAATATCGAAAAACTCCGACAGCCCTAACCAACAGATAATTAAGGATATACAATGATGCGCCAAAGATAACTTCCGTGCTACCGGCCTAACTACAATTAATCCAATAAGATACGTAGCCGCTGAATAAAAGGCCCGGAATATTTGGATTAACCGGGCAATTATCTGTAAATATAATAAAATTCTTCGAATAAAAACATCCGTTCTATGGCATGGCAATTGATAGAGTGAAAGCAAGATTGTTAAATTCACGAGCCAAAGATGAATATTTCCAAAGGCAATTTACTTAGATATTCAATTATATCAGTGCTGTCGGTATTAATAATTCTGATGCTGTCTTCATTCGTATTCAGGATGATAATTTCGCCGAGGGTGGATTCATCCCTGGAAGATTATGTAGTGCCACGGACAGTGGAGGAAGTAATCCAGGTGAACGTGTTGAACGGCTGCGGCAAGAGCGGACTGGCGGCCAAGGCGCGTAATTTCCTGCGGAGCCGCGGATTCGATGTGGTAGAAATCGGCAATGCACGGAAAGAATATGACAAATCATTGGTAATCGACAGGGTGGGCGATGAATTGTCCTCGAAGAAAGTAGCCTATGCAATCGGAGTGGAGGACAGTTTGGTGACATCGAAAATTGATTCAAGTTTATATTTAAGGTCAACAATAATAATTGGCATGGACTTTGCTAGTCTAAAGCCATACAAGTAAAATAAAATTTCCATGACCCGGGTTCCACAGAGGTTTATTTCAAAGAATTAAATTTCTGACTTTTGTGGAACCTTTTTTTATTTCTTATCCTTCCAATAATCTAATCCATCAGGTTTTTTTAAAATAATTACTCGAAATCATTGTCAATTATGATAAATTGTAATCCGAGTGATTGCAAAAAGCAATGAATTCTTATTGATTAACGAAAGGTTAGTATTGACGAAAATAGGTAAACCACGTTCAGCCAAAGGCCTTGCAACGTTCTGCGCCAGGATAGCAGGCGAAAAGCTGGCATCGAAGATAATAATTCTGGATTTGACATCAATCGAAACTGCACCGGCCGACTACTTCGTTGTTTGCGATTGCACCGTTGATGTGCAGGTGAAAGCTCTTTCGGATGAAATAATGCGCCGATGCACAAAATTCTCGCTGCAAAAGCCGAAAATCGAAGGCTACGACACAGGCGATTGGGTGCTGCTGGATTTCTTCGATGTTGTACTGCATATTATGAGGAAGGAGATTAGGGACTTCTACAAGATAGAGAAGCTATGGGGCGATGCCAAAT
Organism: Bacteroidota bacterium; assembly: GCA_024278075.1. Taxonomy (GTDB): domain Bacteria; phylum Bacteroidota; class Ignavibacteria; order Kapaibacteriales; family UBA2268; genus JAJRTW01. The sequence continues at coordinate 19,070 of JAJRTW010000132.1, forward strand.
TCCTGCAGATAGATAATTTGGGAGCAGCACGCTCGGTGAAACATGACGAAATATTGGAAAACTACTTTTGATTCGCAGGATTTGATTAAATGCAAATAGAACACTCCAAACAAATTTTTATTGATGCCCTGAATGAGATTGGAATCAACAACCCGCCGGATATAAAATTTGAAACTCCCAAGAACCCGGAACACGGTGATCTGTCTACCAATATTGCCATGCAGTTAGCCGGCACAATGAAGAAAGCTCCGCGTGCTATTGCACAGCAAATCATCGAAACACTGCAATATGATAATGACATCATTGAAGAAGTAAGCATTGCCGGGCCAGGCTTTATTAACCTGAAATTTTCCGATAATTTCTATGCCTATGCACTTGGAAAATTAGCCGAATCGGGGGATGATTTCGGCAGGTCTGCAATGGGGAAAGGGCAAAGGGTTAATGTGGAGTACGTATCGGTTAACCCGACGGGCCTGTTGCACCTCGGGCATGGCCGCAATGCCGTCATCGGAGATACGGTGGCCAGTTTGTACGAGTGGTGCGGGTATGATGTGACTCGGGAATACTATTTCAACAACGCAGGCAACCAAATGAACAACCTTGCTAAGTCTATCTATGCAAGGTATATGCAGCAGGTGGCCGATCCCGGCTTTGAATTCCCCGAAGATGGCTATCATGGCGATTATATTAAGTCGATTGCTTCCGATCTGATAGCTACCCATCGAGGAACTTTGAAAGAAGGCACTTACCAGGATTTGACTAAAATCCGCAAATTCGGCGAAAACTGGTGCTTCGAGAAAATCAAGCAAACCCTGACGAGAATTTATATAAATCAGGATGTATTCTATAATGAAGATTCCCTGTATAAATCCGGCAAGATAAAAGAATTAATTGATGAATTAACCGAAAAAGGCCTGGCCTATGATAAGGATGGCGCCAAATGGCTGCGATTCTCAGAGCTTGGGTTAAATGACGACCGTGTGATAGTGAAATCCTCGGGCGAGCCAACCTACCGCTTGCCGGATATTGCCTACCACCGTGAGAAATTCCGCCGCGGATTTGATATTATAGTCGATGTATTCGGTTCTGACCATGTGGCCACGATTCCCGATGTCCTTGCTGCGATTCAGGCACTGGGGTTTGACAAAGATAAAGTCAAAGTGCTTATCCACCAGTTCGTTACGCTAACCGAGAACGGCCAGCAGGTGAAGATGTCGAAGCGAACGGGCAAGAGCTATACTCTGGACGATTTATTGGATGAGGTGGGCGAAGATGTGGTGCGGTTCTTCCTGCTAATGCGCGGAATTTCAACCCACCTTGAGTTCGACCTTGCAATAGCCCGCCAACAGAGCGATACGAATCCGGTATTCTATTTGCAGTACGCCCATGCAAGGATATGCTCTGTGTTCGACCAGGCGAAAGAGCGGGGGATAACTGTCCGGGATTCGCAGGACTTGACTTTATTGAAACATGAATCAGAAATCAACTTAATTAAATTATTGATTAGATTCCCTGAAATCATAGTTCTGGCCTGCAATAAAAGCGAACCGCACGTGCTTGCGGACTATCTTCGCGAGCTGGCCGCCGCATTTCATATTTTCTATCATAACTGCCGGATTATCTGCTCGGGTGAGAACTTAATGCAGGCCCGGTTCCAACTGGCCGGGACGACTCGAACAGCCATGCGAAACGGCCTGACAATCCTCGGGATTTCAGCTCCGGTCAGGATGTAGTAGCGAGTTTGGAAAATACTGCTTGCTTGTCATCTTATTATGTTAGATCATCTGATTTGTCATCCCGCCAAAGAGCCTGAATCCATCTTGATACAATCAAATTCTGTATGATTTATGGCAATCTCCAAAATTTGTTAATAGAGATATTCATCTATCAAATAAGAAAACCCTCTAAATCTCCCTTTGAAAAATGGAGACTTTTGTGTATGTGAACTATTTCCACTTAATATATCGTAGCGTCAGGACTTCCCGTCCCGACAGCCAATACATGATAAGATTAATTAAACCCTCTAAATCTCCCTTTGAAAAATGGAGACTTTTGTGTATGTGAACTATTTCCACTTAATATTGCACCCGATGCTTGGCTTTTGGCAGTCACTTACCGGATGGCCGGACAAGATATTATCCAAAGCCTCCCGCATATCACGCCCCGTAACGGCTTTGCCATTGCCCGGGCGGGAATCATCGAACTGCCCGCGATAGACAAGCAATAAATCTTTATCGTAGACGAAGAAATCCGGTGTGCATGTGGCCTTGTACGCCTTTGCTACCTCCTGCGTTTCATCGAAAAGATAGGGAAATCGAAAGCCAAAACGCCTGGCATTTAGCTTCATATTTTCCGGCGAATCGTCAGTGTATTTTGCAGCATCATTGGAATTAATTGCGATGAAAGAGATGCCCTTATTGATATATTCGCTCGAGAAATCGGCAAGTGCTGTGTTCAGGTGCTTCACAAAAGGGCAGTGGTTGCAGATGAACATTACAACTGTTGCCGCTTCGGACTTCAAGTCGTTCAATGTATAGATATTGCCGGAAACCGTGTCGGGCAGCATGAAATCGGGAGCCGCTATTCCGAGTGGAACCATTGTCGAAGGAGTTTCAGCCATAAATTGTCCGGATTGATTGAAAAATATCTATTTGAAATAATGTCTGCTTTTGAAACGTTATCAAATATAGAAAATTTTATCAATCAACTATTTAATTTTTTCTATAATATTAAATTCTCCCTAAGAAGTGAGATTAAGAGGGATTTCCTATTTTGCCACGGCATTATAGCTTCTTATGGGTGGCAATGACATTATAATGTATCACTCCGGCCACCGATGCGGAATCATAGTCAAGTCAAAAC
>JAJRTW010000133.1 GCA_024278075.1 Bacteroidota bacterium
AGGTATGTTCCACTTAGTTACGGAGGTGAAAAATGATACGAAGCCCATAACCAACACGCTACTCTCACACAAAAAAAAACCGGTGAGGAAAACCCCACCGGATCCAAGATATGAACTCTGGTACCTCTCGCGAAAGAACTGCCAAAGTGCCATATCGGTTGTTGGAATTTACGGATTTTTCCGTAGATACTAAAAAATAAATTTGTAAATTAATATGAGGAATTTTGTAATGAAGAAGGCAATGTTTTTACTAATTGTGTTAATTGCACTTTTTAGTGTGGTTAAGCAGTCAAATGCTCAGTGTCCGACGGGTTATACGCTTATGACGGTCAATTTGACTGTTAATGGATGCGAATATGAAGTCAAATTATGTGTGCGATGCTCGCCGTTGGGACAAATGCCGGAAAGCGTTTCTGTTTTTGGTGTCAGGAAGATTGACCCAAATTGCGTTCAGAACTGGACTTTTCAGCACGTTGTTAAAAATATCGAATTTCAGGTTACTAATCCTGATTATTATTCCACAATTATTTGCCCCAATACTTTAGGAGTCCCGCCATGCCCCGATCAAACCGAAGAGGTTGAAATCAGACAATATAATTGTTGGAAAGTTCAGTTGGTTGAATATTTTGGAGTACGAACCCTGTATCATGTTGTTTGCGGCACCGATACATACTGCTTGAAAAAAATTACTTGGTGTTATAATACCAATGCTAATCCACCTGAATACGAAAGTATAACTACTTATACAAATCAGATCGGCACTCCAACATGTACCGAAGAGTATGATGGAATTAGAATCCCGACAGTATTATGGCAATATAGTATTTGCTTTATTTATCATACGGACTGCGAATAGATTTAATTAAATTCAAACTCTCCCGGCGGCATTTGGCCATTGGGAGAGTGCTGTTTTTTTCTCAAACTTTTCTAAGATTATTGGTATTATCATGAAAAAATCAATTCTATTATTCGCTATTATTATTATCATCAGTCAAATCAGCTATGCTAGCAATATCAAGATCACCCCTATCATGTTGAATTTCAAGGGAGTAGTCGCCAGCGGCAATACAGTAGTTGCCTTTGCCGATTTTGGTTCTGTGCTGATTAGCCGCGACGATACGGAAAGCTGGCAGCAGGTTAGAGTGTTCGATGGCGGCACGATTAAGAATATTTTTATTCATGACAATGAGCTAACGGCCATTAATGACAGAGGTGAGATTGCGGTTTCGCCGGATACCGGCCAGAGCTGGTCGCTTGCAAAAAGCCTCGGCGACTCCGTTTTGGCAGCTATTGAATATCCGGGCGGATATTTCCTAAGGATGAGGAATAAATTAATCACCCTTACTCCCGATTTCAGCATTGCAAAAGAAATTATTATTAATTCGCCATATCTTAAAAGAGTAGGTTTTGCATATCAACCAAAGTATGATAAATCCATTCTATACGCCAATGATAAATTTATAGCCGAGTTCGATTCTTCAACTTTCATTCGTTTCGATACTGGCCTGGCACCCATTGATACGCTTAAATTATTAGAACATATAGAATTAGGCGATTACATGTCCGGTTACAGGATGTTAGTGGATTCCGATTATATTTATATGAGGTATTCTTATGCCGGTGGTGGTGTGTTGCGCAGTTCGGTTTTCAGAACCAGGGATTTCAAAAATGTTGAAAAATACATTGATTTAAATAATCTCTTTTCTATATATAGCATTCGTGACGGTATTTATTTTTCTGTAAACAAAACAAGGGACGACAAATATCTGATTGACACTACTAAATTATATACTGGATTTAGGTCTGGTTATTATGATCCAGAAAAGTTCTATCGTAAGATAAATGAATTCACAGTATCCAATAATAAGCAAATAATTGTGGGTGACAGAAAAATATTAGAAATATTTGATCTTAAGGACAGTACGCTTGAAGTGGTCTCAGCATATTTAGGCTTTTCATATAGAGATCCACCCGATCAAGTGGGCGGTGATACATTGCTTTTTTATTCTCAAAGGTCGCCAATATATAAATCGGACAATGCCGGATTAACATTTCTGCCCACAGTGGATAAGACTTATCCCGGTTATGACAAGAATTTCCGCTCGGCAGTTATCAGTTATCGGCATTATGACAGCAAATCGAAAAGACTCTATCTTTTTGGCGAACACTCTTGGGGAGGATGGGGAGATATAGTTTGGACATCTGATGATTTAGGGAGAAGCTTTGATTCAACCCGAATAACCGGAATTTCCTTTGGAAGCGGTTCAATATTCATACCAAATGCCATAATAATTAGCAAAATTCAACAAAGAGGAGATGAATTTATTGAAACCCATGCCGTTATCCGTAGAAAAAATGATACGTCTACAGCTTATTCAAATATTATTACTTTAAAAGAAGATGGCCGCATCGTTAAACATGTTCGTATGGCAGGAGCAAATTCCATTAATTATTCATATTCTAAAGACACCAGCACCTACTTAGCTCAAAGCTATAACGTCATCGACTCCACAAGCAATGTAATTTATTCGAGCGACGGCGGCGAAAGCTGGGAAGTCATCCATAAATTTCCGATTAACCAAGCCATTGTCGGGGTTAACGACATCGAAGTCAATGGCAGAGAATACATGGCTTTTGTGCACTTAGATTATATAAATTATCGCGAAAACTTTCCCGAATATTCCGGCGCCTTCCTTGATGTGGTTGACAAAGAAACAAATCAATTCACAAGCATAGCCTCTTGGGGGCCAAACCCCAATCCTGAATATACCGATTACGGAATTTCAATTACCTCCGACGGCGGGAAAGCATATATTGTTATCAGGGACACTCTTTTTGTAGTCGATAACCTCTTCGATAAGAGCACTTGGGGATACTATCTGCTGCCCGAAAGCGGACGCATTCTCCGCCAGTTCAAAAAATTCGGCGGCAAATTCTTTTGCTGGTACGCCGATGCAAGCAACCCAGGGAATATGAGTTGGATAGAGCCGATTGGGCCAATAACCGGCGTAAAGAAGCAAACAATTGATTATCTTTATTCTTACCCGCCCTATCCCAATCCGGCCCGAACCACCGTACGGGCGCTGATTTATTGGGACGCCGCAAGCAAAATTGATGATGATCATATAGGCGTTTACGATATATTCGGGGCCAAGGTCGGCGGCCGTGAAGATATAACCATTGACTACCAAAGTGCCTACAGCGGCTTTTTGATTTGGGATTGCACAAATGTCGGCTCCGGCCTGTACTTTATTCAAATCAAGCGCGGCAGCAAATCTAAAACCCTTAAAATAATAGTGAATAAATAATAGAGTTGGAAAACAGGAATTGTTGGTATCGTGACCGTAAGTTGCAATCAATCAATGATTAACTAACGATTAGAAAGCAATATATTTTGCCCGGAAATGCTCAACGTAAGGCCGGAAATGTTCAACGTAAGGCCGGAAATGTTCAACGTAAGGCCGGAAATGTTCAACGTAAGGCCGGAAATGTTCAACGTAAGGCCGGAAAAGTTCAACTGGCGGCGGAAAAAGTTCAACTGGCGGCGGAAAAAGTTCAACTGGCGGCGGAAAAAGTTCAACTGGCGGCGGAAAAAGTTCAACTAAGGGCGGAAGAAGTTGGATGCTTAGGCAGCCACCTATTGTAAACAGAATTGACCGATGGGTTGAGCAGCGCGGCAATATGTCTCTGATAAATATAGATTGAGACAGTAATAGGCGGGCAATGGAAGGTATGTTCCACTTAGTTACGGAGGTGAAAAATGATACGAAGCCCATAACCAACACGCTACTCTCACACAAAAAAAAACCGGTGAGGAAAACCCCACCGGATCCAAGATATGAACTCTGGTACCTCTCGCA
>JAJRTW010000134.1 GCA_024278075.1 Bacteroidota bacterium
ATTATTTTATCGCTATATCTATAATCGCATCCAAATCAGCACGATATAGGTCAAAATGGAGATTGCTACCGCGAATATCACTTATTATCCGTATTTTAACCGGACACTACTGATCTATTATCCATTGCCTGTCAGGTGTTTTAAATATTTTATGAATAATGCGGGCTAATTCCAATACTGTTCACTTAGTATAAATGTCGTATCAATTATATTTCATTCCCAAATTCCGATTTGGGAATGCCTGTTTCACAGTCAGGCATGGGTTTGCTCTACAGGTAATGAAGTAGGGTTGGCACAACATTTGCCTTAAGTGAACAGTATTGGGGTTAATTCTATTCCTCGGAAATCCCTTTATAATATTCAATATACTTGGGTATTCCATCTTCGATTAATGTTTTCGGGCCATAGCCGAATGTCCTATGTGCTTTGGAGATATTGGCATAAGTAACGTTAACATCGCCGGGCTGCATTGGCATTTGGCGGATAATTGCTTTTTTCCCCAGGCCATTTTCAATTAATTCCACAAGCCTTCTAAGCGATACACGGTTGTTATTGCCAAGATTGAAAATCTCGTAAGTGCTGTCCGGCTGGCTTTCGAGCCAATTCAAGCACCCTGCAACGCCACTGGTGATGTCATCGATAAAAGTATAATCTCTTTGCGAGGAGCCATCGCCGTAGAAGGGTATTTCCTCTCCCATGCCAATCAGTTTGGTGAACTTGGCTATAGCCAGGTCCGGCCTTTGCCGCGGGCCATAGACGGTGAAGAACCTAAGGCAGGCAATTTTCATATCATTCAATTTAGCATAAGAATGGCAAATCAGTTCGGCTGCTTTTTTGGATGCGGCATAGGGCGATATCGGATTGTCGACCGGATCGGTTTCCGAAAATGGAACCTTGCGGTTGTTGCCGTAAACCGACGATGAAGAAGCGAATATAAAGGTTTGGATTTCGTATCTCTTTGCCATTTCGAGCATATTGACAGTGCCATTATAATTAACCATAGCATATTCGGCCGGATTGGCGATTGACGGCCTTACTCCCGCTTTTGCGGCAATGTGAATTATAGCATCAATGCTGCGGCCGGCAAAAGTGCTATCCAGGGCACCAGAATTCAAAATGTCGGCTTCATAGAAAGTGAAATTCGGATTGTTCCTTAGATTTTTCAGGTTGTTTTCTTTAATGTTCCTGCCGTAGAAAGGGTCGAAATTATCAATGCCGGTAATTTTATTATCAGCTATTAATAATTCCCCCAAATTCGAGCCGATGAATCCGGCGGCGCCCGTAATTAATATGTTCATGTCTTTGATTATATATTAAATGTCTTTAATCCCACATTGTGGGTTTAATTCCCCGCTGCTTGCGGCGGGGTAGTTCATTTTTCCTCCTAAGAAGGGGAAGTGATCTCTGAACGTCATAGTTTGCTTGGCACAATATTATATCATTTTATAGAGTTACTGCTTTTGAGCATAATCTATTTAGTCTTGTCAATATAACTTGCCGCATCTTTGGCATAATAAGTCAGTATAATATCAGCGCCGGCCCGCTTGATTGCAGTCAGCGATTCAATCATAATCCTTTCCTCGTCAATCCACCCGAGCCGTGCAGCAGCCTTGATCATCGAGTATTCACCGCTAACCTGATAGGCAGCCACGGGCATTTCCAGTTCCTGCTTGACCCGGTAGATAATATCAAGATAAGCACCAGCCGGCTTTACCATAATAATATCAGCACCCTCGTCAACATCGGAATAGGCCTCGCGCATCGCTTCGTCGGAATTTGCTATGTCCATCTGGTGCGAGCGCCGGTCGCCAAACGCAGGGGAGGAATCGGCGGCATCGCGGAACGGGCCGTAGTAGCCGGACGAATATTTAACGGCATAGCTCATAATCGGGATATGGGTGAAGCCCATGTAATCGAGTGATTTCCTGATTGCCAGCACGCGGCCGTCCATCATATCCGACGGTGCTATAATGTCGGCTCCCGCCTGGCAGTGCGATATTGCCATTTTGGCCAGCAGTGATACCGTCTCGTCGTTCAGTATAATTTCGCCGTCGAGCAAGCCGCAGTGGCCGTGCGAGGTATATTCGCATAGGCATACATCGGTTATCACAAGCAGGTTCTTTACTTCCGCCTTAATCCCGCGGATAGCCTTTTGGATTATTCCGTCATCCCGGTAGCCTTCGGTGCCTTCTTCGTCCTTATGCTCGGGGATGCCGAATAATATCACGGCCGGAATTCCCAATGCCTCCACATCCTTGCATTCCTCTACAAGCACGTCGATCGACATCTGATATACACCCGGCATTGATTTTACTTCATTTTTCACTTTTTCGCCCGGGCAGACGAACAGCGGATAGATTAGGTCTTCCTTATTCAGGTGCGTTTCGCGTATCATATTACGTACCAGCGGGTTATAGCGCAGGCGGCGCAATCGTTTTAACGGGTAATCTGCCAAAATTGCCTCTTTTTTATTGTAATTAATTAATTATTCAAATTCAGTAGAGTCCGGTTAAAAAAATGAGAGTCTTGCTGAATACAACCTACATGAACTGCCACGTGCCATTGCCGCCCATATGAAGCTATAGTGCCATGGCAAAATAAGAAAACCCTCTAAATCTCCCTTTGAAAAAGGGAGACTTTTATATTTTTTACCCCATTAGCCAAGCGAGCTTGTTTCAAAGGGGTGGCCTCCAAGGAACTATAGTTCCGTAGATGCCGGGGGTTTTGATTTGATTAGGATTCCGGAAGGTGTCCGGAATGACACATTATCGTGACATTGCCGCCCATATGAAGCTATAGTGCCATGGCAAAATAAGAAAACCCTCTAAATCTCCCTTTTAAACAAGCTCGCTTGGCAAAGGGAGACTTTGACTTTTACCCCATTATTCAAATTAATAAAAACTAACGAAGTTAGCCTGCAAAATACAAGCCATTCAACGAAAAACTTGATAATAAAATAAATAATGCCACCCAGCCAATAGCCATTCGCCTGCGGTCTAACTTATCGTTTTGCACAACGGGCGGGTGGTCAAGTTTGATAAATACCTTAGTAATAAAAGCCCAAACCAGCCAGCCGAACCAGCCTTGGAAAACAAACGGAACGTTGCCTTTCAACCACGAAAGTGTTGGGAATATCATGTCTTTTATTATTTGAACGAACGAGCCTGCCCAATTAGTATCGAGCGTTATGTACAACATTTCCAACAGAGCGCTCGAGCCGATTACAAGAATTATCCACCAGGCAACCCGTGCTATCCGGGCGTGCAGTTTCCCGAACATTGCGTAAGTTATATGCCCGCCGTCTAATTGTCCGATGGGCAGCATATTCAGCGACGTTACGAACAGGCCGAACCACCCCACATTCAAGAACGGGTAGTGATATATCTCGTTCATAGGCGGCAGCCACCCATTCGGGTTTGCAAAAATTGACGACATTACCGAGTACATAATATTATCGCCGAAAAGAAGGCCGTACTTGGGTATGGTGGTTATATTGGCAGTTAGATATTCGGGGTGTATAGTGTAAATATGCTCGAAAGCCGGCAAAGCCATCAGGCCATAAATCAGAAAAGACAAACAGACAACGAAACCGGCGATAGGCCCGGCGGCGCCAATATCGAACAATGCTTTTCGGGATGGGATTGGCGACCGCATTTTGATTACGGCTCCCATCGTTCCAAAGCTGATCGGCACAATAGCCGGAATAATAGGGAACGGTATGTAAAATGGCAGAGTCGCATCTACCTTATGGAATTTTGCGGCGAAGTAATGCCCGAATTCATGGGCGCTAAGACAAGTTAGAATTAATATGGCATAGGTCAGGCCCTCGTGCCATGTCAGTATGTTGAGATAATCCTTTTCGCCCGACCACGCAGTGCCGGCCAGCATACAGGTTGCGAATGTAATTGCAAACAGGCCTATATGAAGCGGATATTGCTTTTGGTGTCGGGCAGGCCTGCCGGCGCCACCTGCAAATGGTAGGAATTGTCCATGATTTTGATCTTGAGCCATTTATAAACTTATCTAAGTGACGTAATATTTCCTTGCCCTCTCGAAATCCATTCCTTGACAATAGCAGGGTGAACTAATGGGGTTGATGTTGTCTTTGTCTTTAAATTGTGAATTCCCCATCCTGATACTTAATACGATTTTTCTATGGAATACGATTTTTCTATGAAATCTGCATTCCAAAACCGGAATTTAGCAACGAGAGAATCATGCAGCATTGGCTGGTAATTTGTATGAATTCCCATCGTGAATAATCGTGATTAAAACCGTTAGCACCAGACACAGCAAAAATACGAATGATTTCGGTGTTTTCACACAGCCTTGGCATTATGGGATAAGATAAATTCTAATCCCGCACTAACTTTCGGTATCGGCCCAGCATTATCCCAACATTCTTCCGCCAAGCATAATTCTCCACAATAAATTTTCTGGCTTCAATTCCAATTTTTCTTACCCTATCGGTATCGCCCAATAAATCAATAATTATTTGAGCATAGCCCACGGCATTATCCCCGATAAACAGGCCGTTGCTCTCTGCAGCTGTTATGCCTTCGGCAGATACCGGCGTTGCTACCACCGGAAGCTCCATCGCCATAGCCTCGAGTATTTTGATGCGAATGCCGCTGCCGACGAACAGCGGTGCCACGTAGATCGCTGCACGGTTTAAATATGGCTGCACTTTGTCCACATAGCCCACGGCATTGACTCCCGACTCACGATACCCTTCTAACCAGGCTGGCGAATTCTTGCCAATTAACGTCAATGTGGTGTCCGGCACTTTCTTTCGAATAATTGGCAGCACTTCAGTGATAAGCCATTTAACAGCATCTATATTATGCCGCCATTCGAAGGTTGTGGCAAGGATAAGCTCATGCGGGTTTCGTTCGATTTCGGGCAGTGGCAGCCATTCTTCGGGGTTCACGCCGGCCGAAGCGGTTATTATATTTGCCGCCGGCGACAAGCCCATGGCAATCGCTCTGTCTTCGTCCGTTATCGAGAAGCAAATATCAGCATCAGTATATATTTGCTTTTCGGTTTTTCGCAATAATTCCGCCTGCCGTGCCACATACCACTTCTTGGGGTTATAAGCCGGCAGAGTAGCGGCATATTTCTGCCATATCTTCCATTCGATATTGTGGAGCCTCAGGCCAAGCGGGATATTATATTTACCGGCCAGGAAAATTCCCAACGCAGCCATACACGAGTGGTCGGCGTGGATTGCATCATACGGAGCATTATTCTGGCTTCCTTTTCGGCCTCCGGCAAATACGCTTTCGTAATTATTCCTTATATCTTACGGGAAATGCTTTTCAATATAAACCGAATGATTCATCAGAGCCGATTTGATTATGCGAAGCGGTGTGTTAGCGGTTGAATGTTTGTGTACTATTACTCTGCCGTAGTTCCTGGCCATTTCAATGTAGCTTTTCGGAATATCACTATCCGAATAAGCAAACAGGGTAACTTCGGCGCCAAGGCGGGCAAACTCCTTGAATATATTGGCAATCCCGATTTTCCCGCCATCGTCTTCCGGGAACGGGAACCTCGGGGCCAGTTGCAGTATTCTTATTTTATCTGCCATTTACTTATTTTCTTTTTGATTACCTCGATGACGAATTTGAAATTGGACCTGAAAAGGCTGACACCAAGCGTAATATCGTGGAGCTTATCCTCCGGCACGGGCTGCCTTTCGGTTCTGTAGGTGCCGAAGGCAACCGAAATCATCCCGAACACTCCTTCGATATAAGCCGTAAACGGCACCCGCTGGTAGATTGCAACGAATTGCTGAAAGAAGAACACCTGAACCGCCCTGCCGATTGCCTGCCCGATGGGGAAGTATTTCATCTGGTAGCGGATATACTGTTTCGATATTTTCACCCAGCGAGTGCCGGGCACCCTGCCGCCGGGCGAAGCATAGTGAAGCGTGCGTATATTCGGGAAATACCTTGCGTTGAACCCAGCAGCGATTGCTTTTGTGCAGAAGTCAATCTCCTCGAATCCGAATTCCCAGAATCCGCCAACCTTATCGAAAACTTCTTTCTTGATGGCCGCACCCGTACCGGGGAATAAATTCGCAGGATAGCCGCCGGCGGGAATATTCTCCTTGTCCACCTTCAGCGGATACCACTCCCATACTATCCCGCCATTGCGAACCTCAATGTCCTCGGTTGAGATAATATGAATATCCGGGTTTTGCTTGAATATCCCGATAACTTCTTCGAAGGCATCCTCACTTTCCGGGAATGAATCGTCGTCGGTGCGCCAGATAACATCGCCGGTGGCCATCTCGACGCCAATGTTAATGGAACGAATGTCGAAATTGTCCGGCAGCCACAGGTACTCAATATCGGGGAATTCATCGGCCATCATTTCCCGCGTTCCGTCCTTCGATGCATTGTCGACAATTATTATTTCCTTGTTGCGGCAAGTTTGCCTTTGGTAGCCGAGGATCGTCCGCTTTAGGTCTTCTTTGCGATTATATGTTATTATTACTACACTGATTTTCATTTATGTTAAATTCTCAAATGAATACAAAAAAATGCAAAATACAACTCATTTATCCAATTCCATATATTATTTAATATATTTAAGTCAGTAGTGTCCGGTTAAAAATGAGAGCAGTTCCTAATTTATACCTAATAATTATGATTTGTCATTGCGGAACTTGTTTCAGAATCCAGTGTTCATAGGCTGTTTGGCTATATTAAGATGGATGCCGGATCGGGGCCCGGCATGACAGCTTTAGTATTATTTTATCGCTATATCTATAATCGCATCCAAATCAGCACAATATAGGTCAAAATGGAGATTTCTACCGCGAATATCACTTATTATCCGTATTTTAACCGGACACTACTGATATTAAGTTTAATTATTTAATATAAACTGTCAGGAAATCTTTATATTAGTAATTATCGATGCTATAACTTACTGTATTGAAAGCTATAACTTACTGTATTGAAAGCTATAACTTACTGTATTGAAAGCTATAACTTACTAATAGCCAATTTCATTATGCTCATCAGGAATACCCGGTCTGCCGAAAATATTCAGCTTAAGAAGCCTTATCTGCCCACTTTGCTGCTGATTATTATTATAATTATCAGCACAATTGGATACGACATTCTCTGGGCCGACTACGATTCCACAATCCTGGATGAGCTGTATATGACCTTCATTACTATATCCACAATCGGGTATGCCGAGATTTTTCCGCTCGATCCTGTCGGCAGAGTATTCACGATTATTGTTGCTATGTTGGGCATTGGCAGCCTGTTCTATATACTCAGCATAATGATGGAAAACCTGTTCGCTATGCAGTTCCTTAACATACGGAGCAAAAAAAGAATGACTAAAAAAATTAAAAAACTTAGGGATCATGTAATCCTTGTCGGTTATGGCAGGGTCGGCAAACTTGCTGCAAATGAGCTGGCTGCCAAGAAAATCGAATTCGTGTTGATTGATGAGAGGTTCCGTAAGCCTGACGACATTAAAGATAACCCGGACATACTCGCCGTCGAAGGGGATGCAACCAATGATGAAGTCCTGCAATATGCCGGAATTTCCCGTGCAAAGAGTATGATAATTGCCACTGCCAACTCGGCCACAACAGTCTTTATTATTTTAAGTGCAAAGGTTCTGAACCCGGGTTTGTTCGTGGTTGCCCGAGCCGACGAGGATAGTGCCATCAGCAAAATGAAGATGGCCGGCGCTGACCGCATTGTGAACCCTTACTCAATCGGCGGCCAAAGGCTGGCAAATATCGTTATTGACCCATATATGGTTGAATTCTTCGAGAAGGGCTTCTCATCCGGCGAGGAGAGCCTTGTTATGGAAAAAATTATTATCCCGCCGAACAGCAGATGGGTAAACAATACTCTCGGCGGCCTGGACTTGCGCAAGAAAAGCGGGGTTTCGATTCTCGTTGTTATCCGTGACAACAAGCCCAACTTGAACCCCCACGGCGATTTCGTAATCCACGAAGGCGACCAGCTTGTGGCAATAGGCACTCAAGAGCAAATATCGGCTATCGTCGGGGTGATGATGGAAGTGGAGTGATCAGGTATCGGCGTAGAGCCTACAATAAAAATTTTCCTCTCACGAGTGAGGATTAAGGGGTGTGTAATGCAATTACGAATTACGAATTAACAATTACGAATTACGAATTAACAATTACGAATTAACAATTACGAATTACGAATTAACAATTACGAATTACGTAATGAATAATGAGGAGAAGTCAGGTATCTGTTATCACCTGATTACTATTAATCTGTTTATTACATAATTACCGTACCGGCGCGGCCGGCAGTGGCCGATGTGATGCTTGCGGTGAAGGAATCAACCTTGGATTTGTGGATGCGTGCTGTGAATTCAACGGCGTCTGCGTAGTGTTCGTCGAACTGAACGGCTGTTGCGGCTATTAATCTCTTCACGGCCGATACATCCTGGTAGGTGCAGAAAACCTTAACGGGGATTGTGAGGTGAACAATGTCTTTAGAGCAGACGGCCAGCACTTTCCCCGCAGCTTCGGAGTATGCCCTTGCCAGGCCGCCAACCCCCAATTTAGTGCCGCCAAAAAAACGTGTAACGACAACGATTATATCGCTGAAGCCAAATTTTTTGATAATGTATAAAATTGGTTTGCCCGCACTCCCGGCAGGTTCGCCATCGTCGGCAGCGCGAAAATCAAGCCCCCCAGGGCCAATTCTGTATGCGTAGCAATTATGCGATGCGTCATAGAATTCGAGCCGGACCTTCTCAAGGAACTTCATTGCATCGGCTTTGCTGTCCACATTTGCGGCCGTGGCTATGAACCTCGACTTCTTGATTCTAACCTCGCCTCTGTGTCGGCCTTTTATTGTCGAATAGAAATCAATTTCTTTGCTTGTTTCATTCATAAGTTTGCTTCTTTCGAATATCCGTGTCTAAGTTACAAGACGAATCAATGTTTTTATATTGATTTAAGTAACGTAGGCACACTACAGTCCGGCAAGCAATCTATTGATAGTGACGTGTCAGGCATACTTTGACGAATTATTTGTTGGCTGTCATTGCGGAACTTGTTTCAGAATCCAGTATTCACGGCCTATTTGGCTATATTAAGATGGATTCCGGATCAAGTCCGGAATGACATAGTACAGTTGACACGACACTATCTAAAATGTTATTAATTTGTAGGGGCAATTCATGAATTGCCCGAACAGACATGAATTGCTGTTAATTAACGCGGGGCCTCACTATACGTAATATTTCATGCTCAATCAATAACCAGCATTCTTCTCACCGTTCCGCCCATCCCGGTATCAATCCGGAGTATGTATTGGCCCGGCGAAAACTGATGGGTAGGGATGTTTAATATATTGGCATTATTTGCTATGCGATGAATTACCTTGTTGCCAAGAATATCGTAAACAACTATCCTAATTGCCCGGCTGCCTATGAATTCATCCAAGCCGATTGTTAGAATTTCACCGCGGCGAACCGGCAAAGGCGAGATTGAAATGCTTCCGGCACTGAGGCTTTTATCAGCTGTAACTCCTGCCACTTCATCAAATAAGAGAACCCTGACTGATTTCAAAAACCAGCCATCATAAATATTTGTAAGATCAGACAATAATCCAAACCGAAGCAATATCCCGGAACCAATATATTTCTTCAGCGAGCAATCTTGCACCATATAGTCCTTGAAATAACCGTGGAATCCCATCGTTCCCGCCTGCTGGATTCTGCCCTTTTGTGTTGATATTCCAAGTACCATTCTGTTGGCATAGAGATATTCCCAGGTTTCGCCCTGGTCCGTCGAGGCCTGGACGACGCAGAGATCATATTTGGCTTCCACATCCCATTTCGTTTCCAGCCTCAGCAAAGCGTTTTCGTAGTTTGCCAGGTTGACCTCTTCTTTGTAGTAGAGGAAATTGCTAATGTTCTTATCATACGAAGTATATGGCGAATCGGTCAATACATCCCTGCTGATGCCCGGGTCATATTCCAATCCCCAGCCGTCCGAGGCCCAATTCCCCGACATAGCCCCGCCGTCGAACAGGTCAATAACAATTGGATAATACAGGTCGAATTCGAATGTATCCCTTAATCGAATGCCATCACGGGCCAGCACAATTTCGAACTTAACCGATTCTCCATTTCGAAATCCTTTATGTGCTGATATTGGGAATCTCTCTGCCTGCTTGTCTGCTTTGTTTAGTGGCAATATAGTTCTTGCCTGAGAATTAACAGCTATAAAATCATGCAAAGGCGTTATGGTTAAATCAGCCGCCGCTTTCCCGTTGCCAACTCCGATATTTTGTATTTCGACAAATAAAGCCGGAGCCTCCGGCCGGGAGTAGTCAATATGAACGGCGTTTGGCCTTATATTGTAGCCGGCACTCCACAAGAATTGATAATTCATGTACAGGTTCTTAATCCCGTCATCGATAATTTGCTGCGGATTGCCCGTCCAGAAGCCTTCTTCATAATTGCCAATTTCGGGTATGGCGGCGATAGTTCCATGAGTGAAGTACATATAATCCTCGGCAGTCCCCCTTGCCCTGTAACTAAGGGCCTGGTCGCTGAATCCGAATATGTATTTGTTTTTTCTATGAATATTTTTGCCCAATCCGCGGTATAAAAGAGAATCATCGGTTTCCCTTTGCAAAGCCCCGTAAGGGAAAACCATCACTTCGCCGTAGGTGTGGAAATTCAAAGCGGCCTTGAATAATACCCTTTCGCATAAATCCCTCAACGCTTGTGCTTCTGGCTCCGAAAACGGTTTGCTGCCCCTATAGGTAGTGCCGGCGGGGTCAATTTCCGAACCGTTATTGGCGGCATCCCAAAATTCCTGTGGCCCGTAGTTCCTGTTCAAGTCCACTCCAATCGCCGAATCATTAATCCTGCGGCGATTCTTCCGCCAGAGGCCGCCGCCGTGGGCGATTCCGTTTGAATCGATTCTGTTGTTCAACAGATACCCATCCGGATTTACAACCGGAACCACATATAGATTTCTGTTATTAAGCAGAAAAATTGCCTCTTCGCCAGTGCGCTCATATTTTTCTAATAAATCCCAAAGGAAGTAAATAATGGTTGCAACGCTGCCCGGCTCTCTGCCGTGGTGCAGCGCAGTGAAGAGTACATTGGGCTGATTGCCGCCGGAATCCAAGCCGAATCTGTATGATTTTAGTGGCATCCCGTTTATCGAATATCCGATAGTATCCTCGGAAATTAAATCCGGAAATAAATTCTTCATCTTCTCAAATTCAGAACTAATTTCATCGTAGGTAAAATAGCCGCCCATCGAGCCGGGTTGGTAATATTTATTACTTAAGATAATATCTTTTGATTCGGTTGCGGTTGATTGGCAGAAATCATTTTCCGGCGTATGATTAATTACCGCAATACGATAGCCCATAGCCGACAGCTTCTGAAATTCGAACTTGCCGAGCACTGTTTCGATTGAATCCCGCCCGCTAATAATGGTTTTATGCACGGGTATTCCAAATCGCTGCAGTTCATAAATTTCTGAGTTGGTTTGATAATAAATCCTGACTTTTGCAAAGAAACCCTCCGGATAGTCATCGGCTAACAGTAGCGACGGGTAAGTGATTAGCAGTACCAGAATTGTAGCAATTATATTTTTGGAACACTTGTTCATAATAATTTCTTCATAATAATGACGGTTGTGGAAGAAGAATAACATGATTGTTGAAGAAAATACTGCCCGTGGCGATGATTCGCCCTAACGTAAATATTTGCCAGGAAAATACGAAATAATTTGTAACAAAAAGAATATTAGTATGTTAATAGATTAAATGATAAGAGCAAAATGGCCAGTAATACTGTAATCTTCTGATATCGAGACCGCATTGTGCCGGGCAAATAACTTGATAACCATTATAACTTATTAAAAATCAACAACTTGAATTGAAAGAAATTTATTTAATTATATACTTGGAATTTCGATATTAATTAGTTATTATCATAAACGGTTAATATTGTATAGAATGATTTAAATAAAATAGAATATTAGATATTTAACATTTTACGGAGTCTTCGATGATAAAAAGAATTACATCATTTCAATTTATTCTGATAGCTGTTTTTGCAGCTGTTATGATTGCGCCGGTTAACTCATTTGCACAAGGCCAGATTGTTGGTGGCACTGAGTACTGGCTTGGAATTCCGCATTGCAGGAAAGAAGCAAACGAACCTTTTCGCGGTACATACGCTATGGCAATATGGATTTCTTCGAAGGTAGAAACCCAGGCTACGGTATTAGCCAAAAGTATAGGATTCGAACGACGGGTTAGAATATTTCCGAACAGAATTACCGAAGTGCCTATGCCTGACAATCTTATGCACAAAAGATCGGAGGTTATTGAACAATTTGGCATCCAGGTCTTATCTGAGGAGCCGGTCTCGGTTGCCGTCTATCTTTCATACAAATGGTCGGGCGAGGCCTATCGCGTTACACCTGTCGAATGGCTTGGAAAGGAGTATGTGACCCTGAATATGTATCAGGACAAGACTGATGAGATCAAGCCGGCTCAGATTATGATTATTGCCACCGAAGACAATACAACGGTGAAGTATAAACCCAAATGGCATACAAACAAAGTCAGAATGGGCCGGTCAAAAACTATTAAGATGAACCAGGGCGAAACTTACCTTATCGAAGGAAAAATGGACCCTGCCGTTACCCAGGATTGGATATCGGATCTGACAGGAACAATAATTACCGCCAGCAAGCCTGTTGCCGTTTTGTCCGGCCATACCAAAGGTGCTTTCCCAAGATATTCATATACTATGCTTGGCCGGGCGGCCAACTTTATGCGTAATATGCTTATTGACATGATGTGGCCAAATGAACTGCTTGGCAAGCAATATGTATCGGCACCTGTTAAATATAATAACAGGACAAAAGGAAAGATTGCCGATGACATGGGCGATTTGATCAGGTTTGTTGCCATCGAAGACGAAACCGTACTTGAGGTTTTGCGCGAAGATGGCAGCGCATATAAAATTATGCATCCCAATATGGATAAAGGTGAATATTACGACTTCACAAATTGGGAAAGGGCAGCGATTTTCAGGTCATCGAAACCTATGCTTGCCGGCCAATATGGAAAAACATGGTGGTCAAGGGCTGTTAGGCCGGAAGCCGATAAAGGCGGAGATGACATTCAAAACCCGCCGCGGAACGGCCAGGGCATGTTAATTGTGCTTGCTCCGTTGGAAAGATGGACAAGCTATGCTTCATTCAGGTCTCCTTATGCAATTGACAACTTCGTTTATATTACTTTTAGGGCAGAGGATGCTAAACATCTGAAATTCGACGGCAAAAAATTTGTTGCCCAATTTGGTAATTCATTCGGCTATATCGAAGGTACTGATTTTGCATATATAACCGAGCAGGTGGCGGCCGGCGACCACTATATTGAAGCAGACGAAGGCAGCGGGGCCACTTTTGCCGGCTACGCCTACGGCAACTGGGACCGCAGCAAAGACGGCTTTGCTTATGGCTATCCTATTGGAATTAACTTTGCCACGCCATGCGAAGACTCATTATTCGTTATCGATACTATTATTTGCGGCAATGTAGAGGCCACGGCAACCGTAGTTCCCGAGGAATCTCCCTGCGCCGGTATTTTCAGCGTTCGCTTCTTAGATTCCAAGTCGTCCAATTATGAGTTTACGGTTGACGATTTCGAACGCGGCCTTGCAAAGACTGTGAACTATAAATTGGAAGTCATTGATTTGCGAAAAGAAGCCCATGGCGAAGTGGTTATAATGACCAAATCGGGCAAAACGATTAAAAAAGTTTATGATTACGTTCCGGAGCGAATTGCTGCCGATCCGGAAGAGATTGATTTTGGAGTTATGGCGATAAATGATACCAAATGCCTGACCGTAACTCTTTCCAACCCCGGCACTGTGCCGGTTCACGTAGAGACATTATACCTGAGATTCAGCAAAGCAGAGTTTTATATAGATATTTCGGGGCTTCCCGTTGACCTCGACCCGGGTGAAACCAAAGATGTTGAGATTTGCGCCACAGCTCTTGAAGTCTCTGACGTACCCGTAATCGATACTGTTATTGCCACATTGACATGCTATGATGACCCCGTGGTTCCGCTTAAAGTTCTTGTTAAAGAACCGACAGTATGGATTGGAGATGCTCATTTCGGGCGGGTATTGGTTAACGAGGAACAAAAAATGGAAGTAGTCATCAGAAATGATGGCAACCTGCCGGTTATAATCGACACCCTGACATATCCCGACGAGGACAAGCAATACTTCCTGAGATATGAAGGCCTT
Source organism: Bacteroidota bacterium (assembly GCA_024278075.1). GTDB lineage: Bacteria > Bacteroidota > Ignavibacteria > Kapaibacteriales > UBA2268 > JAJRTW01. Next base: position 14,320 of record JAJRTW010000134.1, read on the forward strand.
GACTTCCCGGTAACACTTCCCAGCTATAATGATGTTGAATATTTCGATGTTTATTTCAAAACAGATGTTGCTGGTATTCAGCATAAAACCACAGCTATTATGGACGTGAATACTGATAAAATAAAGATAGAATCCTACTGGAGCGGCGAAGGCATGGATGCCGGCCTTAGTATTGAAGGTTACAACTGGTACAATAGGCGTGTTGCCGATAAATTTGCCGATCTTGACCATCCTGTGAAGGGATATGAAGGGTATGTCATTATTAAAAATACCAAAACCGATGATGTAGTTAATATTGATGTTCAAATACTTAACGATGATGCAAATGTCTTTTCTTTTGACAACAGAGATGAAATCCCAAGCATTATGGTTGGGAAACAAGTTGATACGTTAAAAGTTTGGTTTTTGCCCGGGCCTGACCAGCCGTATGTATTCGATGTGCCTGTGAGAATTACCGGTATGTTTAATACGAATCCTTTGTCCGAGGAATCTTCATTACTTGGTTCCGGCCACCGCCCGAGAATTGAAATTGGCGGCGATGATTTCGGAAGCCAGCGTATCAAAATTGGCAAAGACACCACAATCGACGTTCCGATAACAAACGTCTGTTATAAATATCCCGAAGACGGCGAAATGGGATTGACCATATTTAACGGAATAACCATCACCGGGCCTGACGCTGATGATTTTACAATTGATTCCGATTGGCTTGCTAATATTGGAGCTCAATATCCGCTAATGCTAAATCCGGTTGATATTGATAGAATACTCAATGTGCCGATTACCTTCGAGGCTTCGCACGAAGGCCCCCATATAGCCTATCTTGAAGCCAATCACGACGATCCGCTATATACGGATAGAGGCGAATTAATCGGTAATGGAGTTGATGGCACAACCGAGGCTACCGATAAGTATCTCGGGTTGCATTTTATAAGCAAAACCTCGCCGGTCGGATATGTTTATTTGATTAACACTTTCCCCAAAGGTGAGGCCTTATCGCCTGATATTAATTTCATAGAACCTTTGTCAATTCAAGGGCCGGATGCCAACAACTTCAGCTACAAAGGTTTGGGAATAAAAGTTGGCTATGACGGGGCGGCACCTGCGGATTTCCCGTATGTAATTGGCCCGGGGGATTCACTATATGTTCCTGTTTATTTCACTCCGCACGAGCCGCGTGATTATTCTACTGCTGACAAACAATTCAGCGCATATATTGACTATATATTTGAATATTCCGACAACGAGGGGGTAAAAGATTCCTCCTTAACATCGGATTTGTGGGGCGATGGCAAGGTGCAATTAATACGGGTTCAGATTAATAAGGGTTATGAAATCACACCCGGACCCATGTTGAAAGAGATAACAGTAAACCTTGAAAAAAGGCCTGAAGAATCCAAACCACTTGCCGAAGCAGGCATTATGCAGTTCAAGGTATCAGTCGATTTCCCGAAGAACATCTTTGATGAAGAGCTAAGATTAGGTAATTTCTGGCTGAAAGATGATTTGGCGATAGAAGAAATAATTGATACCAAAGGCTGTGTGGTTGAAGGCTGGACAATTGATCCGACGAATAAGATACTTGATAATGATCGCCTGTACTTAAACTTCATATCAAACGGCGACGCATTGTCTGCTGACTTTTCATCTGCCCAGCGATTGCCTTTGTTCAGGTTCAAAGTTCAAGGCATGCTTTCAGCTACCAATGAAGAAATACCACTGATCCCCAGGATTTACGGCATGATGGATAGTGAAGGTTCGGCAAGCCATGTTTTGGCAGATTCTATTCGAGGTGATATTAAAGTTGATCCGGTATGCGCCAACGACACAAGGATTATTTTCTCCGAAGGTATTGAATATTCTTTGGCCGAAGTCAATCCGAACCCTGTGAATAACTCGACGGTTATTCACTACTCGATAGGAATTGATGCACCAACCGAACTCAGTATTTTTAATTCCTTTGGTGTTAAAATAGCCACGGTTGTTAACCAAACACAGAAAGCAGGAAGTTATGAAATCGAAATCAACACTACCGAACTGGGGCTGGCTTCCGGCAGTTATCACTACACGTTAAAATCCGGGCCTTTCGAACAAACAAGGTCTATGGTTGTTGTTAAATAACATCAACTACGAGATATAAATATAAATCCTCTAATCTTCTGCGGTTAGGGGATTTTTTTTGGATTTTATCAACGAGCTAAAGCACATGGCAATTGAAAGATATAAATAGGGTTTCCTCAAAAAGTTGACTTAGATATAATTATTAGTTCGTTTGCAATATTAAGGAAAAAACAACCCCCTCTTTATTAAGGGGGAAATAGTTGAAATTACAACCCCCTTAATCCCCCTTTATTAAGGGGGAAGTGAGCCAGGCGAGCAGGGGGTTGTCATACTTTCTGCAAGGTTTTCGAGCATAATAAATTGTATGCCTTGCACTTTGTTGTTGGATATCTTTTATAACTACCTTAATTATGATTAGTTGATACTTTTTGAGTTTAACCTAA
>JAJRTW010000135.1 GCA_024278075.1 Bacteroidota bacterium
ACTTCCCCCTTTTTTAAGGGGGAATAGCCAATTTAATTCCCCCTTAAAAAAGGGGGATTAAGGGGGTTGTTATTCTCCTTAAAGCAGAAGCATGAATATCTTTTTCCTGACTACTTTTTGAGGGAACCCTAATTACGCTTCAGACAATCGTCCGGTAACAAACCGGCCAATAGAGACAAATTACTGTTATCTACTACATTTAGGCTTATATTGTGCTGTTTCGGATATAATTATTTTCGTTCTGCCAGTTGTTACAACTGGCAATTTAGGAACTGTCGCCTGTCGTCCGGTTGTAGTAACTGACGGAACATTGAAACGTCTATACTTGCAGATTAGTAAATCTATTTCCGCTGGCAAACTTCGGCCAAAACGCCGCTAAGGGATTTCGGATGAATAAATGCAATCAGCATATCATGGGCGCCTCTCAGCGGAGTTTCATTAATCAAACGAATATCTTCGCTTTTTATTCGTTTTAGGTCGGTTTCGATCCCGTCAGAGGCAAAAGCAATATGGTGGATGCCCTCGCCGCGCTTTGCAATGAATTTAGCGATAGGGGAGTCGTCGGATGTTGGGCATGTCAATTCGATTTTCACTTCGCCGATTTTGAACGAAGCTATATCAACTTTCTGCTCGGCAATTGATTCGCGGTGGACATCTTCGAATTGCAGCAGTTTTTGGAATGTATCTAAACTTTCGTCCAGGTTCCTGACTGCAATTCCTATGTGGTCTATTGACTTCAGCATGATATTATTTATTGTTTATGTATAATAGCGCCCGCTCGAGGTCTTCCTGTGAATTTATCCCCTGAAGTTCATCAAAATCGGCGAACTGAAGTGCAGATATACGTCCCCCTTCCTTCCGAATCACATCAACGATGTCGGTGAGATAATATTCCCCCTGAGCATTATTGTTCTTTACTTTTCTAAGAGCCGGGTATAGCAGCCCGGCCTTAACAAAATAAATACCGCTGTTGATTTCAGATATTTGCTTTTCTTCTTCCGATGCGTCTTTTTGCTCGACTATCTCTAATAAATTGCCTTCAATATCCCTGACAATCCTTCCGTATCCATCCGGTTCGGGAGCTTCGGCGGATAAAACCGATATATCGTCTTTATTGGAATAATGGCGGTTGATAAAGGTTTCAACTGTCTTTTGGGTCAGCAATGGGACATCGCCGGATAAAATCAATACGCTGCCGGAATAATCGCCAAGCATAGGTTCGGTCATACTCACCGCATGGCCGGTGCCCAATTGTTCTTCCTGTATGGTATAATCAATTTTTCCCATACCGAGCGAATTGACATACTCAACGACTTTCTCCTTATGAAAGCCAACAATAAGGACAGTTCTTTCGGGTTTTAGGCGGTTGGTTAAACCCAGAACATGGCCAATCAAAGGTTTGCCGGCAAGCGGAACAAGCACCTTAGGCAATTCCTCGCTTTTCATCCTCCTGCCCTTTCCGGCGGCAAGTATTACAACAGAGTATTTATTATCAGCCATTAAAAAATCCATTAAAAAAGCCCCAAACCGGAGCTTTGCATATTAAAACAATATTTCTTCCACATCAGCTCTTCAACTTAATATCGTTATTCTCATCGACGAGAATGATAGTAGGTTTGTAGCCGGTTAATCTTTTATCGTCAACGCTCACATAGCTGATTATAATTATTCTATCGCCCTTCTGCCCCTTGCGCGCCGCAGCCCCATTAAGGCATATCGTCTTGCTCCCACGCTTTCCTGAGATGACGTAAGTCTCAAACCTTTCGCCGTTATTAATATTTACAACGGCTACTTTTTCATATTCCAATATATTGGCTTCATCCATCAAATCTCGGTCGATGGTTAGCGATCCATCATAGTGCAGGGCGGCTTCGGTAACTACTGCGCGATGGATTTTCGATTTTAACATTATTCGTTGCATTTTTTCCGTCTCGTATGCCCATTGTTTAACATTATTCGTTGCATTTTTTCCGTCTCGTATGCCCATTGTTTAATAGTATTTTTTCATTCCCAAATTCCAAGGCTGAGTGATAACACGGGAAACGTCTCATCCTGCCTGTCCCGATTAATCGGAAATTATTCAGTATCTGCTGGCTGCGTGAACAATGGCGTAGCTATTCATAAATAGACTTTGTTTATTAATCTCATTCCAAAATCGGAGAGGCTGTGTGAAAATAAGAATAATTATTTTTAAATTCATCAATTGCTCATTAGGAAAACCCCCGGCTCCTACGGAGCCACCCCCTTTGAAAAATGGGGTATATTATTCAAAGTCTCCCTTTCTCAAAGGGAGATTTAGAGGGTTTTCTGATTATTATTCCTGTATTCACACAACACCGAAGCTTTTGAATGAGATTATATGCTATGTTAACCTGTGAATAGCTACACTGGCGTATAAGGCCTGAAACAAGTTCGGAATGATAAATTTTCAGCCCTTTAACAGCCTTTCCGGCCCGGGAATGCTATCTTCCGGCAAACCATCGTCATGCAATTGATTAGCCGATGGAATTTGCTAAGGAAAACATGGCAGCAAGTTAGCTGTTATAACAAAACTTTCAGCCAATATCTACACTGATTCACCTGTCAAAACTATGCAAGTTAGCTGTTTTTTCAAATAAGGGCAAAATATTTTTCAGAATGTTTATTTTATTGCAATTCATTAATTATATTTACATATTCAGAAAATTAAACGAACAAAATTCCGGAGACTAATAATGAAACGAACAAAAAACAAACTAAAACTATGCTATTTGCTGCCTGTGATTATTCTACTACTGCCAAATATGCTTCGCTCGCAAAGCATTTGCCGTGATATTGCAACGGTTAATATCAAATCCCTAAGCCTTAAGAAATCAATAAAATTCAACTCAACCGAATTTCGGCTTGCATCTAAAAAAGTTATTGGCAAATATTATACTTTCGATCTCCGGGATATAGTCGACCCTTATTTAAAGAACTTGTCAACTTCCCAACGAAAAAATGTCTTTATTATTGCCGAAGGCAGTGACGGCGGAAGCATGGCAATATCCTATGCGGAGACAGACCCGGACTTAGTTTCAATAGCACCGCTGATGATCTATGGCTTAGTGACAGGAAGCGTGGGCGACACCGTTATAATCGAAGATCTTGATGGAGTGCTTATTAGCCCCGACATGGAAAGCGTGCAGGAAGAATTCCAGATTGTAGCCAAGCAAAGGCTTTATCTTCAAATGAAGCAAATGCCGAAGGGCCTGAGAAAGAGATTATTTAGGAAAGGTACGATAATATTTCCGGTCGACAAATCAACCGGCCGCTGGATGACCGGCATTGTTAATTTTAGAATCTGCCTTTTCGATCCGGCAGCTGGGGAATAACCGGTAGAGACTTGCGGAAAAATTCGATTGTTGCTGTTATTCTTGCAAAAGAGTTTGTGTGAAGAGTGTCATTCCGAGTGAAGTCATTTATGGTGTAGCGAGGAATCCAGTGTTCACAGGCTATTTGGATGTATCAAAATGGATTCCGGATCAAGTCCGGAATGACATAGAACAGTTGACACGTCGCTTGCAATAATTTCAACGTTCGGGAATGCGTGATTACTCATGTGTTCGGCCAGGATTATTGCAAAAGTATACGGCCCTGGGCCATTGGCGCAGCCGGCGTCCCATATTTTAACTTTGTTGAGTTCGGCGGCCGAGTCGATGAATGTCATGGTTAACCGAGTCGATGTGAGACTGACTCTGAAAAAAAGCAAAAGCCAATATTATTCGAATGCCGCGTTATCAAATGAATAAAATTAATGCCTGAAGTGCCTGCCTCCAGTGAATACCATTGCCATTCCCCTGGCGTTGGCAGCCGCAATTACTTCCTTGTCCCGGATTGACCCGCCCGGCTGAATAACGGCAGTAGCGCCAGCATCGGCTGCCTGCTCCAGGCCGTCCGGGAATGGGAAGAACGCATCGGAAGCGCAAGCCGACCCTTCGAGGCTCAATCCCATTAGCTTGGCTTTCTCGACTGCTATTCTGGATGAATCCACCCTCGACATCTGGCCTGCCCCGATTGCAAGTGTCCTGTCATGCGCCGTATAGACTATCGAGTTGGATTTCACATGCTTGCATACAATCCATGCGAATTTCATAGCCTGCATCTCCCGGGTGCTTGGATGTCTTTCAGTAACAGTTTTAAGCTCGGATTCATCGGCAAGGTATGTGTCTGTGTTCTGCACAAGAAATCCGCCGGCCACCGAGCGCACATCGTTAGTTAATGATTCTTTTAATTTATCATAGTTCACAGTAACTAATCTTCTGTCTCGTTTTTTGGTTAATATTTCAAGTGCTTCTTCGGAAAATCCGGGTGCGATCAATACTTCAGTGAATATCTGGTGGATAGCAGCAGCAGTTTCAGCATCAACCGGGTTATTCATTGTGATGATACCGCCGAATGGGGAAACATTGTCGGTGGCAAAGGCTTTGCCGTAGGCTTCGGCCAACGAATTCCCCCGGCCAACACCGCATGGGTTTGTGTGTTTGATAATGGCTACCGTTGGCTTGTCGTCAAATTCTGCTACAAGTTTTGCAGCGGCGTCGATGTCCATGATATTATTATACGATAAGGCCTTGCCGTGCAATTTATTAAAAATACTATTGGAATTGCCGTAGAGCCTTGCCGATTGATGAGGATTCTCGCCATATCTCATGTCCAGTTCGTTTTTCATTGGAATTGCATAAGTATCCGGCATGGCAATATCATTGAATTTATTGAAATATCCTGATATTAACGAATCATAGTAGGCCGTATCGGAAAAGACCTCGCCGGCAAGCCGAACTCTTAGGCTTTCGGGAATTGTCTTAGTAGCCTTTAGGCTTTCCAGCACGTCTGAATATCTTTCCGGCCTGACTACAACGGCAGTCCACCGGTAGTTTTTGGCAGCTGCCCGCAGCATTGTCGGCCCGCCAATATCAATATTTTCTATCAAGTCCTGATGTGTGGAATTTTCGATGGCTAAAGTTTTTTCAAAGGGATATAGGTTAACAATTAGCAGATCGATTGATTTTAGCTGATGCTCTTCCAATTGCGAAAGGTGATCATTGCTGCCGAGGTCTGCCAGCAGGCCAGCGTGGACGGCTGGGTGCAGAGTTTTCACACGCCCGCCAAGTATTTCGGGAAATGAAGTAATTTCACTAACGCTACGCACGTTAATGCCGGCTTCTTTCAACTTTCTTGCCGTTCCGCCGGTGGAAAATATTTCTATGCCCATAATTTCAAGTTCGCTGGCGAATTCAACAATTCCGGCCTTATCCGATACGGATATTAATGCCCTTTTGATCTCATGCGAGTCGGGAGTTTTCATTTTGGTATTTCCATTATTATTAAATTTAGTTTTTTCATTAATACAGTAGTGTCCGGTTAAAAAAACGAGAGTCTTGCTGAATACAACCTAATGAACTGCTACGTGTCATCCTGAGCCCTTCGGCAGTCTATCCTGGGCGAAGTCGAAGGACTCAGGATAAACTCCAGCGGGAATCTGGTTTAAACATGCAGGATATGAAGCTATAATGCCATGGCAAAATAAGAAAACCCTCTAAATCTCCCATTGAAACAAGCTCGCTTGGCAAAGGGAGACCTTTATACTTTAAAATCCCATTTATCAAAGGGGGTGGCGTCGAAGGAACTATTTTTCCGTAGATGCCGGGGGTTTTGATTTGATTAGGATTCCGGATCGGTGTCCGGAATAACACATTATAACGTTCCGCCAGTTGTAACAACTGGCAGAACAAAAATAATACTTTTCGCACAGGCTTTTCGATAGAATGATAGTAATAGTCTCAGAATTTTGCAACAAACTAAGTCTGCGAAAGCATCGGTATATTTTTAATAAACCCCACGAAGTGGTTCAGAAAGTAATGCCCTTAAAGTCCTCGAGAGCTGCCAGCCCATTCATAGCTTTCCGGTCGTCGGGGTCGAGTTCGAGAGCTTTCTTGAAACATCTACGAGCCTCGAATTTATTATCTAAATTCATATAAGCCTCGCCGCATAAGGAATACGACGACGGGCTGTCCGGGTTCTTCCTGATAAGTTCATTGAAATTATCCACTGCGTCCTGATAGAAACCCAAACGCAGGTTTGTAACCCCGAGGTGGAAAAAGGCAATTGTGAAATCGGGCCTTTCTCTGGTTACATGCAGGTAATGCTCGCGGGCCTGGTGCAGATGGCCGTAATGATAATTCAATATCCCCAGCCAGTAGTGAGCCATCAGGAACTCACCGTCCATTTTAATTACCTTTTCCATCAGGTTGATGCCTTCCTTAATTTTTCCCTGACGGTAGTAGGCCATAGCCAGTTCATAGTTGACCGTTGGGTATTCCGGAAGCATATTAGCGGCTATCTCGAGGTAATTCACAGCATCATCCAGCATTCCAAGCCGATAGCAAACATTGCCGAGGTGCTTGTTGACTATAGCCAGATCAGGCTCATCCTCCAGCGCTTTTTTATAATATTCAATAGCGCCGTGATAATCACCGGCAGTCTCGGCCTGATAAGCCTTTAGAACGTTTTTGTTTTCCGAGTCGTATCTCTTCTTATGAGTACCATGCATATTTACCTCCGATTGCTAACTGCGGACATGGATAAATTCTTTTTCAACTTACTTCATTGTTAAGTCAGGTGTTACACCTTACTTGTCGAAATCAACCTATTGTCATCGTCAGTTGTAACAACTGATGGAACGGAAAAATCAACTGACGAAAAAGATAATTCCGATTTACTTGATAGTTAGATAGTATAATTTATTAAGATAAATAAAAGTCTTAATAAATCAGAAGCTTAGCGGCACCGGCGCCTCGCCCGAATAATCATAAAAACCCCTGCCGGTTTTACGTCCGTAATGCCCTGCAGCCACCAATTTCTTAAGCAATGGAGCCGGACGGAACCGTGGGTCGCCAATATCCTCGTGCAGCACCTGCATAATTGCCAATGTAGTATCCAGACCGATCAGGTCGGCCAGGGCCAGCGGCCCCATTGGGTGGGCAAGTGCCAACTTGGCTGTAGTGTCGATTGCCTCGACCGTGCCGACGCTTTCCATCACAGCAAACATTGCTTCATTCAGCAGGGGCATCAATATCCGGTTGGCTATGAATCCGGGATAGTCATTTGCCAGCACCGGGACTTTGCCGAGCGCCAGTGTCAATGAATTAATAGCTTCGTAGGTATCATCGCCGGTGGCCATACCGCGAATTAGCTCGACCAGCTTCATCATCGGCACCGGGTTCATAAAGTGCATGCCGATAACTTTGTCGGGGCGATTGGTTTTGGATGCGATTTCGGTTATCGAAATAGTTGATGTGTTGGAGGCGAGAATTGCACCATCGCGGATAACCTTGTCGAGGCCGGCAAATATTTTGAATTTAAGTTTTTTCTTTTCGGTAGCAGCTTCAATCACAAGGTCAACATCGCTGCCGTCGGCCACATTAAGAGTTTTCGATATTCTGCCAAGCGTGGCGGCAACGGCCTCTTCGGTTATCCTGCATTTTTTCATCTGCCTGTTTAAATTCTTTTCAATTGTAGCAATGCCATTATTAAGAGCATCTTCGTAGGCATCGCACAGCACTACATCATATCCGTTTTGGGCAAAAACATGTGCGATTCCATTCCCCATCGTACCGGCGCCGAGCACCATTACTTTTTTCACTTCCATTTTTATATCCTTTTATGTTTTTGAATTGATAAAAAAACCTACATCGAAAAGTAAGGAAATGTTCATTAATAAAGAAGAATATAATTATATATTTATTCATTTATTGTGGAAATATCCCAAGCCGTTATCTCTTTGCATTCCATATATCAATTGAATTATCCCAAAACAACGGAATATCTGTAACAACTGGGGCCGTCTGCTACAAACAATGAATTCCTGCCGCCTTTTATTAACCCGCAATGTTGAAATAATAAAAGCTAATAATCATTAATTTCCTTTATTTATTTATATTTGAACTTCCGATTCGAACAATTTTTGTCAGATAATTATATTATGAAAGGGAGTTATGGGATTTTTCGATAAGTTTAAAGAGAAAATAAGCACTGTGGTTCAGGATACTTCATCGGCCTTGGGGTTCGACCGCCTGAAGGACGGACTGGATAAGACCCGGAAATCCTTTGCTAATAAACTGCAGGCCGTCCTTGGCATTGGACGAAAAATCGATGACGAATTGATTGACGAAATCGAGGAGATATTAATCACATCCGACATCGGAGTGACGGCCTCCGAGATGATTATCGAATCACTCCGCCAAAGAGTCAAACAGGAAGGCTTCGAGAATTCCGAAGACATTTTTGGAATCCTGCAGGAAGAGATTCATAAAATCCTCGTCCGCTCGCCATCGGCCGGCAATGATGCCGCATACTCGATTGATGAGGACAATAAACCGCACACCATTCTCGTGATCGGCGTCAACGGCGTTGGCAAAACAACGACTATCGGCAAGCTGGCACATAATTATAAAGCTGCGGGCCGCGAGGTTCTGATTGGTGCCGCCGATACTTTCAGGGCCGCCGCCAATGAACAGCTCGAGGTTTGGGCGGGGCGCGCCGGCGTGCAGATAATTCAACAGAAGATGGGTTCGGACCCCGCCGCCGTTGCCTATGATACGTTGAAATCGGCCATTGCGCATAAGAAAGATGTTGTGATAATCGACACTGCCGGCCGGCTGCATAATAAGAGCAACCTGATGGCCGAACTGGCGAAAATCAGCCGCGTTATGAAAAAGCAGAAGGATTCGGCTCCCGATGATGTGCTGCTTGTGCTCGACGCTACCACAGGCCAGAATGCGGTTCAGCAGGCCAAAGAATTTATGAAGGTTGCCAATATCACAGGGCTGGTGCTAACCAAACTCGATGGCACTGCTAAGGGTGGAGTGGTGATTCCCATTGCAGCGGAGTTGAAAATACCTGTCCGGTATATCGGCGTTGGCGAGAAGATCAATGACTTGCAGGTGTTCGACCCGACTACTTTCACTGCTGCCCTGTTTGGGGTTAATGACGGGGCCGGCGAATGAAAGCAAAATCAATAAGCCTCGGCGGCAAAAGGTTTGGGCTTTATATTTCCAAAGAGATGATTGCAAGGCGGGTAAGAGAATTAGGCCGCGAAATCAATCATGACTTCGAAGGGAAAACCCTTGTTCTTCTTTGCGTGTTGAATGGGTCGTTCATATTTGCCGCCGACCTGATCAGAAGCCTGAAAATTGATTGCGAGTTCCAGACGATCTCGGCTAAAAGCTATGGCGATTTGATGGAATCTTCGGGCGGGGTTGAAATATCCGGTTTAGGCGAGGGTATCATTGGCGGCAAGGACATTCTGATTGTAGAGGACATAGTCGATACGGGCAATACGATGGCCGCCCTTGTAAATTTTCTGGAAAAATTATCGCCGCTATCGATTAATATTTGCTCTCTGCTGCACAAGCCGGAATTATTGGTAAATGAAATTAATATTAAATATCTCGGATTTACAATTCCGCCGAGATTCGTGGTTGGCTATGGCCTTGATTGTGCCGGAAAGGGCAGGCAATTCCCGGATATTTATGCTCTTACGGGAAGTGATACGAAATAGCTCTTTAGCATGTTAATTACTCTAAGGACTTACAACCACAAGATTGACGACAGTATTCTTCGTAATCATTTCCATGGCTTGCGGCGACTGGCTGATGATTGTACCGGGCGAATAAGTTTCGTTTTTAACGAAAGCAGTATCCCCAACAATCAGCCCGTGTTCCAAAATCACTTTTATTGCCTCCCGGAATGATAAATCGAGCAAATATGGCATGGCAAATTCAAGTTCAGGGCCCTTGCTGACCTCTACGTTGATGATGGACTCGTAAGGTGCTTTATGGCGATACGGGATGCTTTGCGATAATATAGTGTCACGCAGTACTTCATCATTATAGACATATTTGGCATCGCCAAGAATAAGGCCTTTCTGCATCAGTATCTCACGGGCTTTGCGCACCGACCGGCCTATTAAATACGGCACTTCAACCGTTTCCGTACCCTTGCTAACGGTCAGGAAAATCGTACGGCCGACTTTAACTTCCGAATTTGGCTTCGGCATTTGCTTGATAACATACCCCTCGCCCAGCTCGGAATCATATTGCTCGGCATTAACAATATACCGCAGGTCAAGCAATTCAAGATTCGCTATGGCATCGTCCAGCTTCATTTTCTGTACGTCCGGCAGCGGCACAGTCTCCCTGTCATGCACATACGATGGTATGATTAATTTATCTGCTAACAGGATAATCAGATACATAGCCAGAAAGAATCCGGCAATAACATACACATAAGGCAGAACTTTTTTCCAGTCTGTTTGATTTCTTGAAAATCGGCTCATTGAGGTTAGGATTCCCTTTAGTTTCGTTATATTAACTAAGTAAATTACAAAGTTTTTTCTAATTTATCATATTAATAGAAATAGTAGTGTCCGGTAAAAAAGAGAAACACTCATAATATGTACCTGAATATTATGACTTGTCATTGCAGAATTCATTTTAGAATCCAGTATTCACGGGCTATGTGGCCATATTGAGATGGATTCCGGATCAAGTCCGGAATGACACGTTTAGATTTTTTTTCTAATTTATAATATTAATAGAAAATTTTATTATCGGATAGGAATTTTTCTCATCTAAAAGAAAATTTTATTATCGAAATGACGCTACCCTCATATTAACTTGAAATGAAAAACGTTAACAATCACAAGCGAACCCGGATATTGCATTGAATAACCAATGAATGAAATTATTTAGAATCAATGAACTAATTAAATGAACTACCCTGCCGCAAGCAGCGGGGAATTAAACCCACAATGTGGGATTAAAACTGCGTGTTCGGGAGCGGGCAAACGGTGTGGCTTTTTATCGATATTCGCCCGTGGGAAAAGGCCAATGGCTATTGTAAAGACGAAACTAAAGATTTACCTCTTTAGCAAAATTCTGGAAATATTAACTAAAAGGAAAATAATGAAACTTAAGCAATCTTTGCAAAAATGCCATGAGGTTTTACTCGAATCCGAAAATATTATTATTTGCACACACGAGAAGCCTGATGGCGATGCAATCGGCTCTTCGCTGGCTCTGTATCTTTATGCCGTATCGCTCGGCAAGAAAGCCACAATAGTATTGAATAACCCTGCCCCGCCTAATTTGGTATTCATGCCCGCCGCTGACAAAATGATTCTTTACGATCAATCCGGCAACCAGCAATTATTCGATGAGGCGGACGCTATTTTCATCCTCGATGTGGGCGCTTTGGCGAGAATCGGTGATGTAGGCCTGGCGATAGTGAAATCGGGCGGCAAGAAAGTAATAATTGACCACCACGAAGAACCGGAAGATATTGCCGATGTTATTTGCGTCGATACAGCGGCAACGGCAACGGGTGAGATTTTATACAGATTATTTCAGATCGGCAGCAATACGGCACTGTCCAAAGAAATAGCCGAATGTTTATATGTGTCGATACTGATGGACACCGGCAGTTTCAGGTTCGACCGCACCGGCTCGGAAACCCACAGGATAGTTGCCGGCCTTATCGGCCTGGGCGCCAATCCAGCATTGCTTTATGATAGGGTTTATAACAACAGGTCGCTTAATTCGATGCGGCTGGAAGGGCTTGCAAGAGCAACAGCCGAACTGGATTTAGACGGCAAATTTTGCAGTATGCTGGTACGGCAGGAATTCTTCGAGGAAACCGGAGCAAATAAATATGATACCGAAGGATTTGTGGAAAGCATGCTGTCAATCAAAGGCGTTGAAGCCGGAGTGCTGATAACACAGAATATTAATATTGATAACATTGAAAATGAAGAAATTCGCCTTTCCTTCCGCTCAAAAACCATATCTGTGCGCAAGGTTGCCATGAGATTCGGCGGCGGCGGCCACAAGCTCGCAGCCGGCGGCAAGATTTATAACCGCACAATCGACGAAGCCAAAGAGATTGTACTAAAGGCCGTTGGGGAGTTCTTTGCAAACAAATGACAATGGATCGTTAATTGCAATCAATAGCTGCCATTCACCTTTTATATTCATGGTTATAATAAGTCCCGATTCTCATGTCTTCCTTAATAATATGGTTTACCAGCCAGTTAATAAGAAAGCTGATTAATTCATTGTTCGACAATTCTTTCCCCATTTTAAGGTTTTGCAATATTTTAATTACTTCCCGAATGAACTTATCGTGAAGGCTCCTTTGACGCCCCCGTTCGGGATAGCCAATTTTATTCATAAATTTTTCTTCGTCGGCAAAGTGAAATTTCGTGTACTCCACCATCTCCTTCAGGACTTTTCTCATTTCAGAATTCACATCTTCCTTCGCAGCACTCTCCTGTAGCTTGGTTATCATATCGACTAATAATTTATGCTGGTCATCAATTTGCTTGATACCAACACAATATTTTTCTTTCCATTCCATTATCAACTCACGATATTCATAAAAAAATAATCGCCTGTCCGGCCTTTTTGTAATTCCTTAATCAACAATTAGGCAAGGTGCCGAATCGAAAGCCCTGCAATGAACCTGGCAAAGATACCTTTGTGGATAAACAGATTTCAGTGGGAAACCGAATATCCCGGATTGGCAATGCCTTTCTACTCCTGCCTGTATTCATGGTTGTAATAATTCCCTATTTTTATGTCTTCTTTGATAATATGATTTATAAGCCAATCCTTGAGAAAGTCTATAAGATCGATGCTCGATAATTGCCTGCCGAATTTAAGGCCCTGCAATAACTCGATAACCTGCCGAATCAGGCCGTCATGAAGATCCTTATGGTAAACCCGTTCGGGGAAACCGATTTTATTCATGAATTTCTCTTCTTCGGAAAAATGAAATTTCGTGTATTTAACAATATCCTTAATCACATTTCTCATTTCAGTAATCGAATCCCTTTCGTTGGCAATCTCCTGCAACCTGGTAATCATATCCACCAATGATTTATGCTGGTCATCGATTTGCTTTATTCCAACGCAATACTTCTGTTTCCATTCCATTGTCAACTCGCATTATTCTTAACAAATATAATTGTCCAACAACGCCTCTTTATATTTTACCCCATATTAGCCGTAACTCCCATAATGGCTCACATCCTCTTGGCCGGTAAAATAACGATACTTCATTTAAGATTAAAGATACTGATATTAATAAATATATACTCAGATTTCAGTATTGCTAAACCAGAGTACTGGAATTAATCCTCCAGATATTTCATTTTTCTTTTCTCTATAAAAGCATCCAGCTTGGATTTGCTTGATTCGGCATCTAACGTATGGCTCGGGGTAAGAGTCTGATGGCCGGGCATCTCCTCTACGAACAGCGTCTCGGTTGGATATGCGAATCTAATGCCCAGTTCCTTTGCAAGGCGGATGATTTCAAGAATAACGTCGTGCCTTGTTCTTAGTTCGGTGGTCCAATCCGGAACCTTGAAGAAAACGTAAAAGAGAATATCCAGCGACGAGGCGCCAAATCCATTCAGATGTATTTGATAGTAATCTTTCCGGGTATTTGGGTGAATCGCAATAATTTGCTTTAGGCCTTCAACAAAAGTGTCCACAAGCTCGGGCGGAGTGTCGTAGGTAAGGCCAATATTAGTCTTGTACCGCCTGAAATCGCGGCGGCCCATATTGTCGATTTTTATGTCGGCCAATCGCCCGTTGGGTATTGATATTATGGAATCGTAGAAGGTGCGAACCCTTGTGGAACGAACACCAACTTCCACAACTGTGCCCTCCACACCGTCGAAGACTATCCAGTCGCCCACATCGAACGGCTGGTCGGTGAATATGGTAACGGAGCCGAACAAATTCTTGAGTGTATCCTGGGCGGCCAGGGCGAAGGCCAGGCCACCAATCGATACGCCGGCCAATAGAGGAGTGATAGGCACACCGGTATTCTCGAGAATATAAATACCACCGAGAATTACGACTACAATCTTCATTGCCTTCCTGACCAGCGGCACGAAATTATCGTCAATCTTCGTTTTTGTCCGCGAGGCAATGGCAGCGAAGATATCGGCTATCATATCGGAAAGCCGGTATACGATTACCGTGGCATAGACCGGCACCATTATTTTGATTATAGTATATAATATCGTTTGCAATTGCCCGGGCAGTTCCATTCCGGATATAAGAAAGCGGATTGTCGAGACAATCAAAAGCAGGCTAAGCGGCTTGGAAATGGGCTTGATGTACTTTTGGGCTATTTCGCTTCTTTTGAATTTGCTGAATATTTTAATGAGGAAATACCCGAATATCCAGCTTAGAATACGGTATGATACGAATATTAATACATGAAGCAGAATCAGTGCGATAATCTGCCATAGATACAGGCCGAGTATCTGCTCGAAGGCGAAATTGGGGAAATACTGTTTCATTCCCGTAACGGCTTGTGCATTGCGTTGGGCCAAAGAGTCTGCGGCAAGCAAATTGGAAAAAGACGACGCAAACGTTATTAATGCTATAGTTATTGATTTAATGTTATACTCCCGGCTGCGATATGATTTCATAATTTTGAAAATAGAAATATGTTAAAGGAAATAAGATAATTAATTTTTCTGCGATAATAAAATATCATTTACAATCAAACGACTCCGGCAGGCAATAAAAAAATAGAATATGGCTGTTACGGGTTGAAAATTTAAGAATTTTGCTAATAGCAATAGCAATAGCAATAGCAATAGCATAATAGTAATAGTAATAGGAAACTTCTGAATAATAGTGGAATTGTCATTTTCATAAAAACTTGTAGAGAAAACTAGTGCGCCATCTCATAAATGATTGATAACTATTTTTTGTAGTTCAATCAATGTATATGTAGTGGCAGGTTCGCAACCTGCCTGAACTTATGTTCTGCCAGTTGTTACAACTGGCAATATAGAAACTACCGCCACTGGCCAGTTGTAACAACTGACGGAACGTTAGATATTAATTTATTCTGAGATGATG
>JAJRTW010000136.1 GCA_024278075.1 Bacteroidota bacterium
AAATAATTAGCGTATAAACAGTAATAAGAGATGTAACAACCCCCTTAATCCCCCTTTTTTAAGGGGGAATCTGATCTACTTCCCCCTTAAAAAAGGGGGAAGTGAGCGAAGCGAGCAGGGGTTGTCATTCTTGATGCAAGGTTAAAGAGCATAATAATTTAATTTCCTTGCACTTTTGTGGCAAACATCCTTTGTAACTGCATGAATTGTAAAAGATTGATACTTTTTAAGGACAATTTAATTAGCCAATATTAAATCATGAAGCCTATACGGATTTGTTTCCCTTTTAATTAAGGATTATAGAATAAGTGATACACCCTATTTATTATCGTGCTGTTGAGGCCTGTAATTAAAAAAGATTAAATATATTTTGTGTCCTTGTAGCTAAGCCCCAGCATAGTTACACTAAAATATGAAGTTGTCGTTAATGCGCAACCAAGCTGGGGCTTTGTTGCGAGAGAAAGAATCTTAATCCACAAATAAATTAAATAATGGGAATTACATACAAAGATACGGGAGTGGATATTTCCGCTGGCGATGAAACGATTGGCAGGATCAAGCCCTTAGTTCGCTCCACATTTGACGACAAAGTGCTGACCGACATTGGCCTTTTCGGCGGATTCTACGATGCGAAATTTGAGGAATATGAGCATCCGATACTCGTCTCCAGCACCGACGGTGTTGGGACAAAACTGAAGATTGCATTTTTGACGGGGGTACATAACACGGTCGGGAACTGCCTTGTGAATCATTGCGTTGACGATATTCTGTCGTGTGGCGCCAAACCGCTATTCTTCCTGGATTATTTCGCCACAGGCAAGCTCAATCCGCAGGTTGCCGAAGATGTTATTAGAGGATTTGTGACCGGCTGCAAGGATAACGGCTGCGCCCTGATTGGCGGCGAGACTGCCGAAATGCCGTCGATCTATAACGAGGGCGAATACGATATGTCCGGTACGATTGTGGGTGTGGTGGAGAAGAGCAAGATTGTCAACGGCAGGGCTATCGAGAAGGGTGATGTGTTGATTGGCCTTGAATCCAACGGCCTTCATACCAACGGATTTTCCCTGGCTCGCGTCGTCCTGATGTCCGAATATTCGGTAAGGGATAATGTTCCCGAGCTTGGCCATACGATTGGCGAGGAATTATTACGTGTGCACAGGTCTTATCTCAAGAATGTTCTTCCGCTTGTTGGCAAGGGAATTCTCAGGGGCATATCGCATATCACAGGTGGTGGAATTGTCGGGAATACATCGAGAATTGTTCCCGAAGGTTTGGAACTCAGGATAGATTGGGATTCGTGGGACAGTCCGCCGATTTTTGATTTAATTCAGAAGATCGGTGATGTGGACGAGGATGAAATGCGGCATGTTTTCAACTTAGGGATCGGGATGATCCTCGTTGCGGAAAAGGGCAAAGTTGATGAAATATTGGAATCGACAAGCTCGGTGAATCCGAAAGTGATTGGTGAAATAGGATAGATTCGGAGCCTGATGTATTTATTGTGTTATACCTGTCAACATTAGGGTTCCAAAGCAAAGTAAATTAAGGATTAAGCATTAATGAAGATTTTGTAATATTATATAAATCAAAGCCTTATGGCGGCAACAGAGCGGTTACACATCTTCTAAACTTCATAATATTTCTTCTCTATGACCTATCCTTGATAACGTAAAGCGGGAAGTTTTTCTTAATTTTACGATTGATGAATGCGTAATGTGTCCGAATGCATTATGTATTATTATAATATGAGACTTCTGAAAAATAGGGGAATTGTCATAATAGTAACAATTTACAAATAGAACAGCGAGAAGACAGTCATTCTGAACCCTTCGGCTTCGCTCAGGGCAGGCTGTGTGAAGAATCCAGGATTCATGCGGCTTCTGGATTCTTCGCTCCACTATGCCACGAGTGGCTGCGTTGCGCTCTGAATGACGATTTTCACTCAAACTATTTCGTAGCAATAACAGCAATAATTGAATTTTTCAGAAGTTTCTATATATTATTAATGTTGGTAAAATATAGATTAAAAATAAAAATATTGAACAAATCCGGAGGCGAAATTTATGGCAAAAGCAATTGGCGAAGTAATTATTGACATTGAGAAGTGCAAAGGGTGTGACCTGTGTGTGGATGCCTGCCCCACCGAAACGCTTGCTCTGTCAGGCAAGATCAACCTGAAAGGCTATCATTATGCAATTAGAATCGAGGGTGATTGCAACGGGTGCGCCGCTTGCGCAATAATCTGCCCCGAAGCGATTATCACGGTTTATCGCAAAATAGAGAAAAAAGAAAAGGTTATGGTATAAGCCTTTTCGATTGATTGACAATAACGAGATTGAGAATATAAATATTGAGAATATAAATATTGAGAATATAAATATCGAGGATATAAATATCGAGGATATAAATATCAAGGATATAAATAATGACAAACAGGAGATAATATGGGTGAAATAAAATTGATGAAAGGTAACGAAGCGCTTGCCGAAGCCATGATCAGAGCCGGATGCGACGGATATTTCGGCTACCCGATCACTCCGCAGTCCGAAGTGCTCGAATACCTATCGCGAGAGGCCACAAAGCGTACCGGAATGGTAGTGCTTCAGGCAGAAAGCGAAATCGCTTCTATCAACATGATCTACGGCGCGGCCGGATGCGGAAGAAGAGTAATGACAACATCGTCCAGCCCGGGAATCAGCCTCATGCAGGAAGGCTTGTCCTATCTCGCCGGTGCGGAAATACCCTGCGTTGTGGCAAACGTCAACAGGGGCGGCCCCGGCCTCGGTACGATTCAGCCCGCCCAGGGCGACTATTTCCAGACGGTCAAGGGCGGCGGACATGGCGATTATCATTTGATAACGCTCGCTCCGTCCAGCGTACAGGAAATGGTCGATTTTGTAAAGTTGGGCTTCGATCTTGCAGAGAAATACAGGAACCCCGTAATGCTGCTGACCGACGGCGCAATCGGACAAATGATGGAAAAAGTCGAATTATTCGAACAAATGCCAAGGAAAACCGAATTCCCCGATTGGTGCACCACAGGCAAACCAAAAGGCGGCGACAGAAGATTCCTCACTTCCCTCTACATAAAACCGGAGAAGATGGAACAAATCAACCTCGGCTTACAAGCAAAATACAAAACGGTCGAAGAAAACGAAATCCGCTACGAAACAATTAACCTCGAAGATGCCGACTACGTCTTCACCGGCTATGGACTCGGCGCCAGGATCTGCATGAAAGCAATGGAGATCGCCCGCGAAAAAGGCCACAAGGTCGGACTCATCAGGCCCATCTCCCTTTACCCATTCCCGTACGATCTGTACGCAAGCACTGCCGCCCGTGTCAAAGGCATCCTCGACGTAGAGCTAAACGCCGGCCAAATGGTATGGGATGTCAGGTATGCAGTCAAAGATAAAATCCCCGTAGAATTCTACGGCAGAATGGGAGGAATCATCCCCTCGCCCGATGAGATAATCGAGCATTTTGAAAACCATTTATTAAACGGAGGGGCATAATGAACGAAAATAATATTGTCGAGCTGAAAGAACATACCCTCGATGAATCAATTTGCACAAGCGAGAACCTGGTTTACACAAAGCCGCAGACATTAACCGACGACCCGATGCACTATTGTCCGGGCTGTGGCCACGGTACGGCGCATAAAATCCTCATGGAAGTCGTCGATGAGTTAGGCCTCCAGAACGAAACCATCGGCGTAGCCCCGGTCGGCTGCTCCGTATTCGCATATCACTACCTTAATGTGGACATGCAGGAAGCCGCACACGGACGCGCCTGTGCCGTAGCCACCGGCATCAAAAGAATGATGCCGGATAAGTACGTTTTCACCTACCAGGGCGACGGCGATCTCGCGGCCATCGGCACCGCAGAAACAATACACGCCGCCAATCGTGGCGAAAACTTCCTCGTAGTCTTCATCAACAACGGAATATACGGAATGACCAGCGGCCAAATGGCACCCACCACCCTCCCGGGCATGGTCTCCACCACCAGCCCTTACGGCCGCGATGTCAAACCATGGGCTACCCTCTTAAAATTGCCGATTTGCTCGCCCTGCTCCCGGGCGTCGCCTACGTAACCCGACAGGCCGTCCATACAGTCGCAAATGTCAGGAAAGCAAAGAAAGCCATGAAGAATGCATTCGAATATCAGAAGAAAGAACTCGGATTCTGCCTGATTGAAATCGTAACCAACTGTCCTTCAAACTGGAAAATGGAGCCGCTTGAGTCAAATAAATTCGTTGCCGACAAAATGATCCCCTATTACCCGCTCGGCGACATTAAAAAACCGGAGGGAAAGTAATATGACACACGAAGCAATCTTTGCCGGCTTTGGCGGACAAGGTGTCCTGTCAATGGGAATGATCCTCTCCTATGCCGGAATGATCGAGAATAAAGAAGTATGCTGGATGCCATCGTACGGACCGGAAATGAGAGGTGGCACAGCTAATTGCACCACTATCGTATCGGATTCCGCCATTAGCTCACCCATCATCTCAAGCTACGATTCGGTCATCGCACTTAATCAACCGTCAATGGACAAGTTCGAATCGAAAGTGAAACCTGGCGGAAATCTAATCTACGATAGCACGAACATCCTCGTGCCTCCCACGAGGAAAGACATCAATATCTACGCTATCCCCGGCAGTGAGGAAGCAGTTCGCCTGAATAATTCAAAAGTCCTGAACATGATAATCCTCGGAACGTTCATTGCCGTGACCAATGCCGTCAAACCCGCAACCATCCTCAAAGCTCTCGAACAGGTTTTGCCCGAAAGGTATCATAAACTCATACCTCTCAATACTGAAGCCTTCGAACTCGGAATGGAATTCGTAAATAAATAATTAGACATCCATACTGATTTTATTAAGCTCCGATTATAGTTTAATCGGGGCTTTTTTTATATATTAACTCCCGCCTTACACGCCACGGCCTTCATAATAAAGATATATGAATTTAATTAATAGTTCTCCAAAATGATGATAAAATCGATAGGATTGTGCATTAATGCCCGTAAACAGAAATGTAGTCTGCCTGTTTTCATAGTTAATGCTATGATATTATATGTAAATGGTGGCTTTATGAATATTTATGGAAGAACAATGAATAATCATGGAAGTGTAATGAAATCTCATGGAGGTATATCGAAAGCCCACGGAAGTATTTTGAAAGTCCACGGAAGTGTATCGAAAGCCCACGGAAGTGTAATGAAAGCTCACGGAATGGTAATGAAAGCCCACGGATGTATAATGAATAGCTGAGAATATAAATTCATTGGAAAGGAGATTATTTTATATATATTCAATATTATATTTTGTTTATTAAAAATATATTATTATATTTATAATGTAATTAAATTCATATTAATTATTTATTATTAGAGGTTCATTATGCCGGTAAAAGAAAGCCAAAGGGAATATCGTTTGACGGATTCCGAATTATGTATGTTCACAAGTAATCTGGTGCTGAAGATGACTCGCGATAGTGCGGAATTTGCTCTCAGAGGAGTTGATACTGCCGATATATCAGCTCTGGAAGTTCTCGGCAATGCCTTTGAAGTTTTTCCGCCGGATACGTACTATCAATCCGAAGTGTCGGTTAATGTCGATGATAAGAATGTTAAACGTGCCGATCTGGAGATTAAAGTTCGCGATGTGGTGCAATGTTCTATTATTAAGTGGGGACCTAATTCTCCTCAATACAGGAAATTCGGATCACAGTTGATGACTTCCATGGGGGATATGAAATTTCTTACCATGTGCCGGCAAGTTGTTACCACAGCGACGGATTATCTTACCGTATTGACGGATGTTGGCCTGACTCAATCGATGATTGATGCTGTTAATACCGGCGCTCAGGATTTTGAGGACAATATGAATGCCATAAATGTCGCAATGGAAATCCGGGACATCAAAACGAATGAACGTATTAACAATGGTAATGAATTATATTCATATGTTGTTAAATATTGCCAGATTGGTAAGATAATATGGCAGGATGTTGACACGGCGAAGTATAATGATTATGTGATTTATCCGACATCTCATCCGGCTTTATCGAAACCTCAGAATCTGGCAGTCAGTTTTGATCCGTTGAATCCGGCACCTGTTACTTTATCGTGGGATTTAGTTCCCGATGCAACGTCTTATGATGTTTATGTAAGCATTGTTACCACGGGAGCGCCGGCTGGTAGTTTTAATTTATTAAATACATTTCCAACTTCACCGGCATTAATTCCGCCAATATTCGATAAGCGTAATTATTTCAAGATTAAAGCCAAAAATGATACGAATACCAGTCCGTACAGTGACGAAGTATGGGCGGATATTCCGGCTACTTAGTCGTGAGTAAGGGAAGTCCTCGACGATGTATTCAAATAAGTGGAAATAGTATTCAAATGAATTGATTTAGCATTCAAAATAGTAGAATTAATATTCAAAAGAGTGGATTTAATATTCAAAGTTGTAGAGTGAAAAATGAAAATGGGGGAGACTAAAGCGAAGATTATCGAATTGCCGATAAAATCTCTTCCACGGCATTTAAAACCATGATATAATCAATCTTTTGCATGCAATCATGCGTTCCAATCGGACACTGCTTGCTTCCATGAATTGCACATGGCCTGCAATCCATGTCCGGGATCTGCATAACTGATGACAGCTCCATTCGCGGAGCAAAACCGAACTCGGGAACCGTCGGACCGAAGATTGAAACTACCGGCGTGCCAGCCAATTCCGAGAGATGACACGGGGCGCTGTCATTCGTGACCGTTAAATCTGCTTTTTGCAAAATACATAATGTTTGTGGCAGCGAAGTAAGTCCGGCCAGCGAAACCGAATCTGTCTGATCGGCTATTGAATTACATAAATCGGCATCGGCCTTTGAACCAATCAGGATTACATGGTAGTGCTTATGCTTTAAAGACCGGCATAGTTCAATGAAATTATCCGTACCCCACTTTTTTGTTTCCCAAACAGACCCGGGAGCAACTGCAATCAATGGGGGAGAGTGGTCAATTAGCTTTTCATGAAGCAGCTTATCAGTATAAATTATGTCCTTGTCCGGTATTTCTATTTCCGCCGATGTTGAATGAATATCCTCGACATTTACATCATCAAAAATGGAGAGTAAATTTATATTCCTTTGAGTTTCATGGATGTACTTATCATAGCGAACCCGATGCTTGAAGATGAAATGGAGGGCATTCTTATTAAAACCCACGGAAATCTTCGGTCGGGACAGCAGCGTTATCAACGAAGATCGGAGCGAGCGGTGCGGAGATATGATACAGTCGGTTCCGGAAGCTTGCAGTTGATTTGTAATATGCCGGATTCCCTTTAAACCCTTGTGCGTGCGCCTTTTATCGAATGCAATCACCTTGTTAATTGCTTTCGCACACTTTGCAAGCTGCTCCGCCTGGGGCGTAGTTACATACGTGATATGCGAAGATGGGTGCAGCTTCTTGATAACTTCAGCGAGGTGCAGCGAAAGTGCAACATCGCCGATGAAAGCCGTTTGCAGTATAGTTATGTTGTTGAAATCAGTGATGTTAGGCATTAGATTGCTCTTGCGGTGAGTGCTTCCATTTACGATGTTGCCAGGCCCAGAGTTCAGGTCTTTCCCGTATGGCTTCTTCGAGGATAAACACGTGGCGTTTGGTGAGTTCGGCGATTCCATCCTTGTTATATTCGAGATCATCGCACTTGATTTCGCTAAGATTTACGTTATATCTGCCATCATCGCACCTGACGGCAAATCCAATGATGATCGGTACATTATATTTCAAGGCCAGTGCGGCCGGGGATTCGAAGGTTGCGGCCGGGCGGCCGAAGAAGTCGACGAAAATGTCCTTATCTTTGGTTGCGCTTTGGTCGGCCAGGAGTGCGACGATGCCGCCTTTGCCCAGGGTTTTGACGATTCCGCGTGCAGCATTGTACATTGAGATTACTTTGTTGCCGCCTCTGATGCGATATTGGTTGAGTATGACATCGGCGAACCTGTTTTTCTGCGGTTTGACGATGACCGTTATCGGTATTTTGGAAAATAAGCCTGCGGAGTAGGCGAGGTACTCCCAATTGCCGAAATGGCCGGATAGTAAGATGAGGCCTTTGCCACGATTGTGCAGTTCGTTGATAAGATGGGCGTTATCGTAATGTACATAGTCCTTGATTTCGTCATCGGAGAGGTATTTTAGCGCCAGAACTTCGGCGAGTGTGATTCCAAGATTGTGATATGAAGCACGGGCGGTCTTGATTGCCCATTGTTTGGACTTGCGGGGAAATGAAGCTCTTAGATTGTCAATTGTAATTTGCTCACGGTGCGGACTAATTAGTCGCATGGCACTTCCAAGCAGGCGGCCGAACGCGGTTCTTTGCTGCCGGCTCATTTTGGAGGATGCCCAGCCTATCAATAATAATAGGCGTGTTAGTAATTTATCTAATGTAATGTTCATCATGGTTGCTTATCTGTTCGATCCTCTTCGACTATTGCCGCTTCCTTGTGGGTATTCGTTCTGGTTGATTGCCGAGTTGTATTCTTCAATCCAGTTAGGGTTATAAACCCCTATCGGGGCGGTGGAATGAACTAATTGATAATCGCCGATGCCTGTTTTGTCGACGAAGAAGAAATAGGATCCGCCGTAAACGCTGTTGTAGAACCAGACTTCGGTTGCATTTTTGTCAAGTTTCGACTGATATCTGTCGGTTGTTGTTGGGAATCCATACTTAAGCAATGTCCTTCCGCGGTCGGTTCTCCATCCTTCTCTTTGCTGGCCATATCTGAAATAAGTATTAGCATATTTAACTGTAGCTATGAATTTTTGCCGCGCTTCATTAACAAAATTCAATGAATCGATATCGCGTGCAGCCCAATATTTAAAAAGCGCTCTTTGCCGTCCTTTGTTTGTTGTCAGAAGCTCGAATTCTTCAATTTCAGGATTAGTCAATAAGTATTTGAATTGCAAAAATTCAATCTCAACCCGCTTGGGCGACATGGTGGCGAACTCGCTCATCTGAAATAATTCGCTTTCGGTATAAGGGGTTCTTAAACGAGCCGGGACGCCATAATTATATAAATAAAATTTCTTGGATTTCGAGACCGAATCTTTTATTTCATTATTGTTATAGATAACAGTTATACCGGCATAGTACACACCGCTCGGCAGAGATTCAAGAGGCAAGCTGGCTCTTTCGACCAGCCCATCATTTATTGAATTCCGCTGTTTTTTGAATTCGAACACTTTTCTCCTCGCACCATCGGATATCGTATATTTTACTTCTATTCCGTCCGGTGAAAACGACTTGGCATTATAAATTTCGAAATAAATCGATAATGCCGGGTCGTCACCTTCGATTTCGGCCGATGGATTTGGAATGACATATAATGTATTTTTATAGAACATTTCATTCCATTTGTTACTTTGCTCATTCTTCTTTTCGATAAGCCTTGCAAATTCAATCCCGCTAATATCAATACCGGATTTTGATATTGGCCTTATAATTAAATCGAATTCCTTCGAAAATTTGATCGAATTATTTGCCATGTCCTGCGCCGTGAGCAAAACATTATATTGTCCCGGAGACAATACATAAGACTTTAGGCCAACAAGGTCCATTTTATAGGAATCTACGATCGAATCGACTATATTACTGACCACCCATGATTCGGAATGTTCAACCTTCAAAGATGATTCAATCTGCAGCGCAATTTGAAGTTCGCCATGATATTTGCCGTCTTCCTTTCTATATGATAGCAAATTATCCGGGAAAGAGTAGTAAAATTCCCATATCAGTTTGTCTTCATTGAAACGAAATGCGGCATTGTCACTGATAAAGCCCTTGCTTTGTGACTTCAGGCCGGCCTGAAGAAATAGCAGGCACAATATTACGGCGAGGCTTCTGATTAAAATGAGTTTTACCGTCATTGCTGTGCAAGCAGGAATCCATTCTTCACACAAATTTTGGATTCCCATTTTCGCCGGAATGGAATTGCGTCTGTTATTCAGAAGTCCTATCTTACTAAACAATTTCATTAATTGTCTGTGAAAAAGTTTCTACAAGCCATAAATCACATTACTAATATCGATTATTTAAAATAATATTCCAAATAATATTCCAAATAATATTAACCTGCATTATTCATAAAATATCCCAAACACATGACGGGTAATGGATAACAGGCAACGGGAATTACTCAAAAATGGGCTATATATCATCACT
>JAJRTW010000137.1 GCA_024278075.1 Bacteroidota bacterium
AAAAAGTAGTCAGGAAAAAGATATTCATGCTTCTGCTTTAAGGAGAATAACAACCCCCTTAATCCCCCTTTTTTAAGGGGGAATTTAATTGGCTATTCCCCCTTAAAAAAGGGGGAAGTGAGCCAGGCGAGCAGGGGGTTGTCGTACTTTCTGCAAGGTTTTCGAGCATAATAAATTGTATGCCTTGCACTTTGTTACTGAATATTTTTTATAACTGCCTTAATTATGATTAGTTGATACTTTTTGAGTTTAACCTAACTATACCACTTAAAAAAAAGGCAGACAAAATGCCTGCCTTATATCAAAACACATTTACTTATTTTTCTTCAGTGTCATTTTTTTCCTCAAGTTCTTTAGCCGGAGCTTCTTCTGCTACTGCTTCTTCAGTTACTGGTTCTTCTGCCGGAGTTTCCTCAGCTACTGCTTCTTCAGTTACTGGTTCTTCTGCCGGAATTTCCTCAGCTACTGCTTCTTCAGATACTGGTTCTTCAGTTACAGTTCCTTCAGATACTGGTTCTTCTGCTACTGGTTCTTCTGCCGGAATTTCCTCAGTTACTGGTTCTTCTGCTACTGGTTCTTCAGTTACAGTTCCTTCAGATACTGGTTCTTCTGCTACTGGTTCTTCAGTTACAGTTCCTTCAGATACTGGTTCTTCTGCTACTGGTTCTTCTGCTACTGGTTCTTCAGTTACAGTTCCTTCAGATACTGGTTCTTCTGCTACTGGTTCTTCTGCTACAGTTCCTTCAGATACTGGTTCTTCAGTTACGGGTTGCGCTGCTTTTTCATTCGCAGCAGCTTCTTCTTTAATGGGAGCTAATGCTTCTTTGAATGATAAGTCAAGCGGTTCGTCGGGAATTGATAAATCATCAAAATGCTCACCCGGAACCGGATCCGGTGCATACTTGTCAGCGTTCGGCACGGGATGATTAACATTATACTCATCGATCAGGGCCTGGTCTTTATCCCGCAAAGCCTCGACTACCGACAAGACAATCTTCTTGGAATCTTTGTCGAATTCGACTACCTTAAGCGGAAGCATATCCCCGATTTTGAAATATTCGCCTATCTTCCTTACCGGAGCAAACGAAAGCTGGGAGACTGGCACAAAGCCGTCAACTCCCTCGGGAAGTTCAACGATAACGCCTTTTTCGATTATTCTCTCGATAGGCGCTTCGGTTTCGGCCGTTACCTTATATCTATCCTGGAAGAAATCCCACGGATTGTCATTCATTTGTTTGTGGCCCAAAGCAATTCTTCTTTGCTCGGGATCGATGCTAAGCACAACAACGTTCAAATCATCGCCTTTCTTGACAAATTCACCCGGATGGCGAATTTTCTTGGTCCACGACAAGTCGCTGATATGAACAAGGCCGTCGACGCCGGGCTCGAGTTCAACGAAAACGCCGAAATTAGTCAGATTTCTTACGATACCATTATGCTTGGAATCTACCGGGTATTTCTTCATAAGGTCTTGCCATGGATCCGGCTCCAGCTGCTTCATACCCAAGGCAAGTTTCTTCTGGTCGCGGTCAATATTCAATACCATAGCTTCGATTATTTGTCCCATGGAAACTATTTGCGAAGGATGCTTAACATGTTGTGTCCACGACATTTCGCTGATATGAATCAGGCCTTCGATGCCTTTCTCTAATTCAATAAATGCTCCGTAATCGGTCAGGCTAACAACTTTTCCGTTCACTATCGACCCCTTCTCATAATTCTCGCCTATCGTATCCCATGGGTGCGGAGTGAGTTGTTTCATGCCGAGAGAAATTCGCTTCTTGCCTTCGTCAAAGTCAAGCACTACAACTTTAACAGTTTCATCAAGCTGAACAATCTCAGACGGATGAGTGACACGCCCCCAGGAGAGGTCGGTTATATGCACCAGGCCATCAACGCCGCCGAGGTCGACAAATACTCCGAAGTCGGATATTGCTTTAACGGTGCCTTCCAGCACGAGGCCCTTCTCTAATTTGCCCATGATTGCATTGCGCTGTTCGGCCAGCTGCTCTTCGAGCAATACTTTATGGCTTACCACAACGTTTTCGCTCGGATGATTGACTTTAACAACCCTTACGTCAATAGCTCTGCCAACCCAAGCATCAAAATCGCGCACGGGCCGGACATCGATTTGCGAACCCGGCAGGAATGCTTCGATACCGAGCAAATCGACGACCATTCCGCCTTTAATTCTTCTTAATATTTTTACTTGTGTAATTTCCTGTTTCTCGTGCAGGGCTAATATATCTTCCCAGATACGCATAAAGTCGGCGCGCCTTCTGGATAAAATGAGTTTCCCGGTTTTGTCTTCAACCTGCTCGATATATACGTCGATTTCATCGCCAACCTGATAAGTCTCGGCATTGATTAGCTCCGCACGCGGAACCATCCCAAGCGATTTAAAGCCTATATCTACATAAACATCGTCTTTAGTAATTTTGACTATTGTGCCATGTACTAATTCATCTTCTTTGATACTGATAATGGTTTTATCAGTTAAATCCTTGAATGCAGAATCGTCCATATCGAAAGCCTCAAAGCCTTCTTCGATGAGCTGTGCAATACTTGGATGTTTCGGTTTTCCCTGTGTTTGATTTAGATTCTCAAGAGCTTCCATTGGGTTAGGCTCTGTGATTTGTGCGGTCTCTTCCGATTGAGTTGTGGATATGTCGGACATTTTAAACTATCCTCCGGTTTAAAAAAAAATAATTAAATTGAACAAATGATGCAATGGCATATCAAGAATGCGATGGCATCGCTAATTATATGAATTTTCGGAATTTGAATTCCAAAGATTTACAATTTAAGAAAAATTATTGTGATATTAAAATTATAGGCGGTAAACTAAGACATCCTCTCACAATAAATAAATACTTAACGTTCTGTCAGTTGTTATAACTGACAAATGGCGACAGCTTTTATATCGCCAGTTGTAACAACTGGCAGAACGGAAAGCTGTCATTCAGAGCGTAGTGAAGAATCCATATTAAAACTGGCAAAAACCATATAAACACTGGATTCCTCGCTAAGTTCGGAATGACAAGCTATAATATTCAAGTCTAAATTAAGAGCGTCTCTCACATTTTACCGGACTCTACTGTTATAGAGTTTTAGGTTGCTGTAATCGTAATATATTTTGGAAATAAATTTGTATCTTATATTATATGTTATTATATTATAGTTATAACTATCAATATTATAAGAACATTACAGATTAATACTAAATATCAAAGGTGTAGCCATGAGAATCGTTTTGATTAGTATAGTTGTTTTTCTTATGAGTTTATTGTTGCTGCCCATCGCTTCTAATGGCCAAAATAATATTAACGATTTCTATGGCCTTTGGCAGGTGTATGATTTGAGCGCCACAAATAAAGAACTATCTGAGCGGGAAAAGAATAAAGCTGATGGTTTTCAGATTCATCCGGTTATTGGCGATCGCCTGCATATTACCGCCGAAGCAGTTTATTATAGGTATGCTAATGGCAAAATTAAAGTGGCAGACAATGATTATAAGGTTGATAGTGATGGGAAACTTAGTATTTTCAAGAATAATAAATTCGATGATGATTTTTGGTTTTCTTATCTTAGGATTTATCTTAAAAAGGATTCGGATAATAAGATTACAATGTTATATGCAGGCACCGGAAAGCATCAGCCCGATACATTAACGGTTTACCTTAGAAAGCAATAATCATGGATTTATTTGCTCTGTCGATTTGATGAATATCATCATTACTCGCCCCTGATGCCCTGAATAATATTGGTGGAAGCGGCCCGGACAGATGGGTATATAACCGATGATATTGTTAATATTAACGAGAACACCGAAATAAATGCTACGTCCTGATAATTAACCACTACCGGCACCGAATCAATTATATAGTCGGCCGTGTCGAAGCGGAACCATTTGAAGAACTGCTGCCCATAGCACAGGCCCAGCCCCAGCAAGGTACCGGCAGAGGTGCCAATAGTGCCGATTATCATCCCTTCAATCAAAAATATATTCCTAATCGTTTTGCTTGTGGCGCCCAAAGCCTTCAAAGTGGAAATGTCCGGCTTCTTTTCGACTACCGTCATCGACAGCGAGGCTAATATATTGAAAGCCGATATTACCAAAACCAGACTGATGATAATAAATGCCGACATCCTCTCGAATTTCATCACCTTATATAGCTCGTTGTTTATTTCCCACCACGACTCTACTTTAAGGCCGCCTTGTATGATACTTTCCACTTTATTTGCTACGCCGTCAACATTGTCAAGGTCGTCAATCCTGATTTCGATTGCATTCAAATCGGAATTCTTCCTGGAATGCAGCTTCTTTCCGGAGTTTATGCCCGAGAATCCGTACATGAAGTCATAATCACGTATATTAGTCTGAAATATACCGCTTAGCACAACTCGCAATCCCTTTCGCTTTTGGAAACTCGTCAGGGATTTTTCAATCATTTCCGGAGAGAACAAAGTAAGCGTATCGCCGGGGAGAATCCGCAGCCGGTCGGCCAGGTATGCACCTAAAACTAATTTTGGCAATCCGCTTTCACTATAGTCAAAAGAGCCGAGAAGGATATTATCCCTGAAACTGTTTTGCTGCTTCAACTCAATTTCGCTAATTGATTTAAGGTGAAACACCTGAACTTTGTCGCTTTTGATTGCCGCCACCCGGCAGTTAATTAATTCCGTTATAGTAACTATATCGTCAATTTGCTTTAATCCGGCTATGATTTCATCGCTTCCACTAATCCATGCCCCATGGTTCGGCACTATTCTCAGGTGCGGGTCGAATCCGACGATTTGAGATTCCGTAAGTTCCCGAAAGCCGTTAAACACTGACATTACACAGATTAATGCGGCTACGCCAATGGTAATCCCCATTAGCGATATTGATGTGATAACCGTAATAAAATGAAATGACCTTTTCGAGAATATATATCTAATAGCAATCCGGGATGGGAGGTTCATGTCTGTTTTAAGGTGCGAGTTATTAAAGAAATAAAAGAAGTTAAAGAAATAAAAGAAATAAATATAGGGAACTCAATCAACCGTGAATTCTAAGCTCATTCAGGAAATGTTCCTGAACGGCAAATGGTTTTTCGTTAGCCGCAGGCGATATTCTTTTATAATTCCCGTTCGGCAATAACCTCCATGATTTAGTATTGTCTTTCCAATATAGCTTAAGAAGTTTCAGCAGACTTTTTTTCAATTCCTTGCTTTCGATTTCGAACATAAGTTCAACACGCCGGTGAAGGTTCCTGGTCATCCAATCCGCACTTGAAAGGAAAATCTTTTCATCGCCGCCGTTCTTAAAATAAAAAACCCTGCTGTGCTCAAGGAATCTGCCAAGAATGCTTCGGACTTCAATATTATCGCTCACACCCTTGACTCCGGGCTTCAGGCAGCATAGCCCGCGAACGTTCATTTTTATTGTCACTCCCTTCTGAGATGCCCTGTAAAGCGATTGAATTACTTGTTTATGAGCCAGCGAATTCATCTTGACTATTATCAGCCCGGGGTTCTCCGGAGTGTGCAGTTCGGCTTCACGATTTATTAATTTAACAACTGTTTCCCGAAGATTGACAGGGGAAACTATAAATTTATTCCAATCCTTATGGTGGGAGTAGCCGGTTAAATAATTGAACAGATACATTGCCTCGCGGCCGTAATCCTCTTTTGCTGTGAACAGGCCAATGTCGGTATATAACCTTGCGGTCACATGGTTATAGTTGCCGGTCGACAGGTGAAGATAAGTTTTGAGCTTTTCTTTTTCGCGGCGGACCACCATTGCAATCTTGCAATGAGTCTTCAGGCCCATAACTCCATACACGACGTGAACGCCGGCTTGCTCGAGTTCCCTGGCCCAATCGATATTCTTCTCTTCGTCGAACCTTGCTTTCAATTCCACAAAAGCCGTAACATCCTTGCCGTTTTCGGTTGCGTTTTTCAAAGCCCGAACAATTAATGAGTCCTTCCCGGTTCTGTATAATGTCACCTTAATCGCCAGAACATCCTTATCATTTGATGCCTCGTTGATGAATTTCAATGTGCTGTTCGAGAATGAATCAAAGGGGTGGTGCACCAGTAGGTCTTTTTTCTTTATAGCGTCAAAAGTGCTCACACCATCGATTGAAAGCTCGGGAAGAACCCTTGTTTTAAATGGTATATCCGATATATTGCGAATCCCCAAAGATGACAATTCCATAAAATCGGGCATATTTAGCGGCCTGTTGTGAACGTACACATCATTTGGCTCAAGCTCAAGGGCATTCATCAGCAGGTTCACCAAATAGTCGGGCATATTCGAGCTTACTTCAAGCCTTACAACGGCACGCCCCCACCGCCGGCTTTTAATTTGCTCGGCTATTTCCGATAATAAATCTTCGGCTTCGTCTTCTGCAATTTCAACATCGGCATCGCGAGTCACCCGAAAAGTATTAGCAGTGTCAACCGTAAGGCCCGGGAACAGCATATCGGCATACTCTTTTATAATCTGCTCGAGCAGCACAAAATGATTGCCCTTTTTATTCTCAAGCCGTACAAATCTTGGCAGCACGGCCGGAATTTGCAAAAAAGCTATTCTCTTTTCAACTCCCCCTTTCACTTTGTCGGACAAAACGAAAGCGATGTTTAGCGAACGGTTTATCAATCGCGGGAACGGATGAGCCGGATCGA
The DNA here is from genome assembly GCA_024278075.1 of Bacteroidota bacterium. Lineage (GTDB taxonomy): Bacteria > Bacteroidota > Ignavibacteria > Kapaibacteriales > UBA2268 > JAJRTW01. The sequence goes on from JAJRTW010000137.1 coordinate 6,673, forward strand.
GACTAAGAGGCGTAAGCACCGGCATGATAGATTCATCGAAATGCCCGGACAGGAATTCTTTTTCCGCCGGCTGAAGGTCGTCAAAATTATGAATGTTAATATCATGCTTCTCAAGTTCCGGGAAAACATCATCCATAAGGATTCTTTCCTGTTCGGCATACATCGGCACCAAACGTTTCCTGATTTCCTGAAGCTGCTCTTTCGGGGTCATCCCGTTGTACGACAATTCCATAACGCCGGCTGAAATCTGGGATTTTAATCCTGCCACCCTAATCATAAAGAATTCATCAAGGTTCGAGCTGAATATTGAAGAAAATTTTAATCTCTCCAGCAATGGGTGGGATTTATCGGACGCCTCCTTCAATACCCGCTTATTGAACTCCAGCAGGCTTAATTCACGGTTAAAGTAATACTCCGGCGCTCCAAGGTCTATCTCTTTGGTTTTAGCTTCTCTGTGCATAACGGTTTCATTAGTCTCAATATCATAATAAAATATCAACAAGAATAGTAATCATAATTTATGCCAAATCAAAGATAAAACAAAAAAAAAGGGATTATGCCCTCGATTAAAGATTATAACGGCTTTTACAATAGAGATAATCCATAGTGTTGATCCAGCTTTAGATAGCTTTATATAGCCATGAGCTTCGGCTTGCGGAAAATGAATTGATGAGAATCCACCTTGTTAGAACGACAGCTTGATTTTGGGGAAATTATTTTTGATTCTTTCCTTTTCTTCATCATTAATCGGGTTGCCCTTAAGCTGAAGAACGCGTAGATTCTTCATTTTGTTGAAGGCCAATGGGATTTTCGAGATAAGGTTGCCGCTCAGTAAAATAACTTTTAAATTGTCCATACGGGCGATTTCGACGGGCAGGCTTTTTAATTCATTATAAGTTATCTTCAGGTTAAGCAAATTCGTCATATTAACAATTTCAGGGGATATGCTTTTAATTTTATTTTTGCTTATGTCCAATTGCCTTAGGTGTATTAGCTTATAGACTTCTTTAGGGATTTCTGTAAACTCGTTCATTCTTAGCGTTAGCCCTCGTAATTTGGATAGATTCTCAAAACCGGCCGGCAGTTTGGATAGCTTATTATTTGTTAGGTCGATAGAACTCAGACTTGTCAGCAAAACTATTTCATCAGGCACTTTGCCAATTTTGCTATGGCCGCATTCGAAATTTCTCAGCACTTTTAAGTTCCCGATATTTTTTGGCAGCGATTTAATGCGATTGCTGGTTAAGGACAGGAACTTAAGTTTCGTCAGATTGGAAAATTCATCAGGCAAGCGTTCGATTTCGTTTTTCTTCAAGTCCAAATGAGTAAGCCTGGAGAGCTTTCCGATGCCCTTTGGTATTGATTTGATTTTGTTGGATGCAGCATTCAGGTGCCGGAGGTTCACAAGGCCGGATATTTCATTGGGAATACTATCGATGCTATTTTTTTTCAGGATTAGTTTCGCCAACGATTTTATTGACAGAAGCTCAACCGGAATATTAATCAATCCATTTTTGGTAAGATCAATTTCAGCAAGATTCGGCAATTCCGATATTTTCTTAGATACAGATACAATTTTATTACCCTGGAGTTTAAGGATTTTCAGCTTCTCAATCCCCGAAATCTCCGGGCCGATTGACGAGATTTGATTATAGCTCAAGTCTATTACTTCCAGGGTTGATACGCCTTGCAATTGAGCTGGAATTTGAGTAAAATTATTTTTATTAAGTTTTATAGCCCTCAGCTTCTTCAGGCTTGCAATTTCCTCGGGCAATGAATTCAGATTATTCGAAGAGAGGTCTATTGTTTCGAGTTTGGTTAGCTTGCCGATGTCAGGAGATATGGATTCCAATCTTTTCCCCCTAAGCGAGAGGTGTTTCAAAGTCAACGAATCTTTAAGCGCATCATCAATGGTTGCATACGTTTGTTTTCTTTTGTGTGGCAAAATGCGGGATTGCCGTGGTTTATTCCCTTTTTTGCTCTTGTCCGCCTGGGCTAATAATACTCGGATATTAATACCCGAAAAGAATATAACTAATATCAATAATAAGTATTTGTATGATGCAATATGTTTCATCAAGTCACCAACATTATTCATAATTTCCTAATTCATAATTTCCTAATTCATAATTTCCTAATTCATAATTTCCTAATTCATAATTTCCTAATTCATAATTTCCTAATTCATAATTTCCTAATTCATAATTTCCTAATTCATAATTTCCTAATT
>JAJRTW010000138.1 GCA_024278075.1 Bacteroidota bacterium
AATGACAAGTAATATTATTATAATTGCTATGATACGAAATTGTATCTAAACCAGCGTTATCTAAGGCAAAATACAGGCTATAACTGTGATTACCAATTATTCACTGCTTTTTAACCGGACACTACTGAATGAGAAGAGATAATTAGCAATTTCAAATGGAAAAATCAAATATATTTTACAATTTTATTATTTTGAAGGACTTACGAATTTGAAATATTTCTTAACTGGACACTAGTGGTATTTATTAATTAATCGGTACACAATATGAAAACGAAAGCTATCTTGTTAGTAATTGCTATCGGGCTTATAGCCTCTGCATTCTTTCTGCTCGACAGCCCATCGGATGACTTTATCATTCTAACGGGTGACTTAATGCAATCTCCGGCGAAGCTCTCGAAGCAAGAGCGGATGATGCAGTACGCCAATTATGAGTTCGAGCGCGCCCGCGACCCCAAGACGAATTCTATACCGGTTAATATTAAAACTCGTGAGCTTGCGTTTGTTGCCGACAACTTTCCAAGTCAAAGCCCAATGGTATTTATGAAGCAAGGCAGTGCAAATCCCAATCTCACATGGACGTCCCGCGGCCCGACCAATATCGGGGGACGCACTTTATGCCTGGCTCAGGATATGGAGAACCCGAATATAATATTCGCCGGCAGCGCATCGGGCGGATTGTGGCGGTCGATCGACAAGGCGGCGTCGTGGATGAAGGTGACGGCGCCGGATGCGGTGCAAAGCGTGCGGTCGATTGTTCAGGATACGCGCGGTGGCCGCACCGATACGTGGTATTATGGCACAGGCGAGCTGCTGAGCAATACCGACAGGAAGATTTCGACGGAAACCCGGACGATAGGATATGGTGATGGCATCTATAAATCGACGAATAGTGGCTTGAATTGGGAAATATTAGAGTCAACCACTGGCGGCGTGACTCAGGTGCTTAATTATCCGTTCCAATGCGTATGGCGAATGCTTGTAGATACTGAAATTGCAGATAAGGATGTTGTTTTAGCTGCTTGTTATGGCGGGATTATGCGTTCCGAGGATGGTGGAGCGAGCTGGGAGAAGGTATTGGGCGATGATGATAATATGAGCTTTTCATCGGATATTGCCCGGACGGAGAATGGGAGATATTATGCGGCTTTGGCGAGTTTCACAGGCCGCGACGGAGGTGATGCAACGGGCGGAGTTTACCAATCCACAGATGGAATTGATTGGGAAGAGATCACTCCGGGTGGATTTCCCGACAATACGAGGATGGTTAAACTGGCAGCAGCCTCGGAAGGTGATGTCGATATACTGTATGTGCTTACAGAGGCGCCTTTTGATAATCCGGAAGGCCCTTATGGCGGCTTCACTTCGTCAATTCATACGTTATCATTCGGGTATTATGAAAATCAGAAATGGCAATGGTACGACAATTCGGACAACTTGCCGGGCGGGCGTTACTCCTGGGATTTGCGTAATCAATTTAATACGATTGGCGGATATTGCATGACAATAAAAACTGACCCGGATGATCCGTTCAGAGTATTTTTAGGCGGAACGAATTTATATGTCAACGAAGGGTTTTTCACGGATACTTTGTTTACAGAAAAAATTGGCGGCTATGGAGTTGGCTCGGACTGGGAAAGAGCATTACACCCTGACAATCATGATATCCTATTCGATACGGATACTGATGAAATGTATATTGCAAATGACGGCGGAGTATTTAAAAACAAAATTTCCTCGCCGGACCCCGACTTTTGGCAGAGAATGAACCAGAATTTGACCACTACTCAATTTTATGCATTGGCAATAGACAGGTCTGCACCGGGAGATGAATTCATTGTCGGCGGGCTTCAGGATAATAACTCGCAATATCTTTTCCCGGACTATGATGGAACCGAATGGGAGTTTATTACTGGAGGCGATGGCATGACTACTAAAGTCGGGAAAGACAAGAAATTGGTAATAACTTCGGCTCAAAGTGGTTGGGTATTTGTGCATACTTATGTTTCCGACGATTCATTCAGAATATTTTTTAGATTAGGAGGTGATGGCAAAGATCATAACTTCTATACTCTATATGAGCTTGACCCCGATGATATTGATTATTTATATTTTGTAGCAAAGAGTAAGATCAGGAGAATCTCCGGCTATATGAAATCAATCGGTGAAACCAGTATAGATTTTGACCCAATACTCGAAATTACCGATGGCTTCCTCGATACGACAATCTCCATCACAGCAATCCATGCCACCGAATCCCCCGATGATAATTTACTGATTGGCACTAATTCCGGTCAGGTATATATAATCTCCGGTGCAAGGACAGATAATCCCGGAATGAGGGAAATCACCGGAATCAATTTCCCGCAAGGCGGATTTGTTTCATGCGTAGAAACCGACCCCGACAACCCTGATAGGATTATTGTAACGTACTCGAATTATAATCTGTTGAGCATATTTTATACCGAGGATGGCGGCAACAGCTGGCTGCCCGTTGGCGGCAATCTGGAAGAAAGTCCGGATGGGGCAGGGGCAGGGCCTTCTGTCCGGTGGGTGAAGATGTTGAAATATAAGGGCAAGGAGACTTTCTTTGTCGGGACAAGCTCGGGGCTGTTCTCTGCCGGTGAATTTGCCGGAGAGAATACGCAGTGGATTCGGCAGGGTGCAGAGAATATTGGAGTATCGCTTGTTGAAATGATTGACGCCAGGAACAGCGACGGTTTCATAGCCGTGGCTACGTTCGGCAGCGGCGTATTCACAGCTTATGCCGACGATGTGTCGACAATATTGACCGATCGTTACGTTCCATTTGATTTGCGGCAGAATTATCCTAATCCGGCAGACAATCAAACGACCATTGCCTTCAATCTATCGGAGCTAAGCAACGTATCGCTAAAGGTTTACGGCCAGGATGGAAGAGAGGTTGATGAATTGATCAATACGGTTCTTAACATTGGTGAATATGAAATTCCTTTCGATTGTTCTAAACTAAATCCCGGCACGTATATCTATGTTCTAAGAGCAGGCGAGTTTGTTGCCAGCCGGAAAATGACGGCCGTCCGGTAGTGTCAGAATTATATTCTGAGGGCCGACTAATTATTTACAGATAGTTAGGGATAAATAGTTGTAAATAATAACTTATTGAAAAAATGTGATACCAAGGTTAGATATTATCGGTCTTCTTCAATACTAATAAAGTTGCTTCAATTGCTGCCAATACAGTTAGGTGATCTATCTTCTGCATACATTCATGGGTGCCTGTTGGGCATTTCCTGCTTCCGTGAATGGCGCAGGGCCTGCATTCGAGGCCGTTGACTTGCACTACGGAGGATAGTATCATTTGCGGGGCAAAGCCAAATTCGGGAACTGTGGGGCCGAATATTGTAATAACCGGGCTTCCGGCCAATTCGGCAAGATGAGTAGGGGCGCTGTCGTTGGTCACGGTCAAGCTAACCTTTTGCAGAATGTATAATGTCTGGGGGAGCGACGTTTTGCCGGCCAGTGATGAAGCCCCGGACTTGCTGGCTATCTCCTTGCATAATTCCGCATCGCCTTCGGAGCCAATTAATAATAACCGGATGCCCTTTGCTATTATTGCCTTGCATAAATCAATGTAATTATCCTTTCCCCATTTCTTGGTTTCCCAGACAGAACCCGGAGCGATTGCAATCAATGGGGTAGTAGGGGAGGTGTCATGTTCGTTGCCCAGCAGACGGCTTGCAAATTTAATATCTTCATCCGGTATGACAATATCGGCTGATAATTGATTAATATTATTGATACTATTGATACTATTAATACTCGAATCATCAATTACTACATCATCGAATACCGACAGCAAACTTAAATTCCTGCTCGTTTCGTGTATGTATTTTTCATAGTGAACTCTATGCTTATAGAGGAAAGAAAGGGCATTTTTGTTGAAACCAACTGAGATTCTTGGCCTTGACAGCATCGTTATCAGCGTCGATCTCAGCGAACGGTGGGGAGTGATTATGCAATCTGTTTCGGCGGCTTTCAGGCAATTGACTATATGCTTAATTCCTTTCCAGCCCTTAAGGGTATGCCTTTTGTCGAACACAATCACTTCGTCAACAGCATTTGAGCAACAAGCCAAAGACTCTGATTGGGGAGTGGTGACGAAAATAAGATTCGAGGATGGGTGCAGGGTTTTAATCGCCTGGGCCAGATGGAGCGTTAATGCCACATCGCCGATGAAGGCAGTTTGAATAATGGCTATGTTTTTATAATTAGTTATCCGTGGCATTGGCCGCCTCTCGAGGTATGCCTATTGGAATATGTTTCCATTTCCTGTGCTGCCATGCCCATAGGTCAGGCCGTTGCCGGATGGCATCCTCAAGGATTTTAACATGACGTTTGCTTAGCTCAATAATCCCTTCCTTATTATATTCGAGGTCATCATATTTAATTTCGCTAAGATTCACATCGTATCTGCCATCTTCGTTCCGCACAGCAAAGCCAATAATGATAGGAACATTATACTTCAATGCCAAAGCGGCCGGAGATTCGAAAGTTGCTGCTGGCCTACCGAAGAAATCAATGAAAATATCCTTATCTTTGGTGGCGCTCTGGTCTGCCAATAATGCCACAATGCCACCATTGCTTAGGGCCTTAACAATCCCGCGAGCCGCATTATACATCGAGATTACTTTATTGCCGCCCTTAATTCGATACTCATTTAGAATTACATCGGCAAATCTATTCTTCTGCGGCTTAACGATCACAGTTATAGGTAATTTGGAATATAAACCGGCAGAATAGGCCAGGTACTCCCAATTCCCAAAATGGCCCGATAGTAAAATCAGGCCTTTGCCCCGGCTATGCAACACACCGATTAGCTCTGCATTGTCATATTTAACATAGTCCCTTATTTCTTCATCCGAAAGATATTTTAAAGCCAGAACTTCGGCAAGAGTAATGCCCAGATTTTTATACGAAGCATTTGCTGTTTTAATTGACCATTGCTTGCTTCTGTCCGGGAAAGAGGCCATTAGGTTGTCAATAGTTGTTTGCTCGCGGCTCGGACTGATTATCCGCAAAGCATTGCCCAGCATACGGCCAAATAAAATCCGGTGGGGCCGGGTTAGTCTCGATGAAATCCAACCTATCAACAGCAGAAGGTGCGTTAGCAATTTATCCATAATTTTCTTCATAATTAGTTACCTTACGTTTGGCTCTCTGCCCGGGTTGCTTCGATTCCGCTGCGGATATTCGTTCAGGTCTATTGCCGAGTTATATTCCTCTATCCATTGCGGATTATAAACCCCAATCGGGGCGGAAGAATGCACCAACATATATTCTCCGATGCCGCTTCTGTCGACAAAGAAGAAATATGAACCTCCGTAGATACTATTGTAAAACCAAACTTCAGTAGCATTTTTATCAATTCTCGAAGTGTACCGGTCACTTGTGGTAGGAAATCCGTACTTGAGCAATATTTTTCCGCGGTCGGTCCTCCAACCATCCATCACTTGGCCATACCTGTAAAACGTATTAGCATATTTAACGGCAGCAACGAACTGCTGGCGAGCCTCATTAATAGTACTCAATGTGTCGGTATCTCGGGCCGCCCAATATTTAAAAAGCGCTCTTTGCCGTGCTTTATTTGTTGTAAGAAACTCAAATTCTTCGATTTCGGTATTAGTTAATAAATTTCTGAATTGCAAAAATTCAATATCAATCCGCATGGGCGACATAGTGGCAAATTCACTCATCTGAAACAATTCGCTTTCGGTATAGGGGGTTCTTAAACGGGCGGGGATGCCATAATTATACAAATAAAACTTCTTGGATTTTGAGATGGAATCTTTAATGCCGCCATCATTAAAAATAATAGTTATGGCGGAATAATACACCCCACTTGGAATAGAACCGAGCGGCAAGCCGGCTCTTTCTACCAGCCCGTCATTTACTGATTTCCTCTGCTTGGTGAAATAGAAAACTTTTCTTTTCGCTCCGTCCAATATCGAATATTTTACTTCGAACCCGTCCGGCGAGATGGACTTTGTATTATATATTTCTATATAAGTCAATAATACCGGGTTGTCGCCTTCGATTTCGGAAGAAGGATTCGGAATCACATATAAAGTATTCTTATAGAACATTTCGTTCCAATTGGTGCTTTGGCTATTCTTCTTTTCAATATGCCTGGCAAATTCAATCTCGCTAATATCAACACTGGTTTTTGATATTGGCCTTAATATCAAATCGAATTCTTTCGAATATTTAATCAGATTTTCTTCAATATCCCGCACTGAAAGCGAAACGGTATATTGGCCGGGAGGCAGAATGAAAGATTTAAGGCCAACAAGGTCCATCTCGTAGGAATCAACAATCGAATCGACTATATTATTGACAATCCATGATTCGGAATGCTCTACTTTCAGGGTTGATTCGATTTGAAGTGAAATTTGAATTTCCCCCGAATATTTGCCGTTTTCCTTTTTATAAGAAAGATAATTATCCGGGAAAGAGTAGTGAAATTCCCATAGCAGTGTTTCATCATCGAAACGAAATACGGCGTCATCAAAGACAAAACCTTTGCTTTGAGAATTATGGCTGGCTTGAAGAAAAAGAAGGCAGCCCAATATGATAATAAATAATTTCATTTACTATCTGTGAATAAGTTCCGGCAAGCCATAAATCGCAATTCTAATATTGATTATGCTATGAAATTGAATATGCTAAATAGGTTAAACTCAAAAAGTATCAACTAATCATAATTAAGGTAGTTATAAAAGATATTCAACAACAAAGTGCAAGGCATACAATTTATTATGCTCGAAAACTTTGCAGAAAGTACGACAACCCCCTGCTCGCCTGGCTCACTTCCCCCTTTTTTAAGGGGGAATCTAAGGGGTTGTAATTTCAACTATTTCCCCCTTAATAAAGGGGGATTTAGGGTTTTTTTTTCCTTAATATTGCAAACGTACTAATAATTATATCTCAGTCAACTTTTTGAGGAAACCCTAAATAATATACGAAATTAAAATAAGGATCAACAATCAATTATTATCCGAATGGAAATTTAACCCGCATTAATCACAAAATATTCAAAACGCCTGACAGGCAATGGACAATAGATATTTAAGATAACTCAATAATAGGCCAAACATAATCACCGTGGAATCGGCCTAAATCGTGTACTCCCTCAGAGATACTAAGCTCTTGAGTAAAAGTCCCGCAATATGCGGGTTAATAAAATTGCCGTTAAGAGTTTCCTAACGGCAAATATAGTAATAAGAATTTCGAGATGATTTTAATCAAATGATAAAAGAATGCTTATACGGTTGACCAATCCGAAATTCCTCGACGGATTAATCGAATAATCAACTTCGCCATTCAGGCCGCCGCCACCGAAATATTTAAGGCCAACTCCGAATGTCGGTGCCAATTGGTCTTGTCCGGTTCTGTAGCCGCCGCGCACGGAAACGAGGTTGTTCCATGTATATTCGGCGCCAAAAATTAATTGTTCCGGCGTATCCGACAGAGTAACAAAATCCATAGCACCGATTAGCTGGTGGTCGTCGTCGTCAAGAAAAGTCGTTGATATTCCGGCTCTGAAAATAATTGGAATGCTAAAAGCATAAGCTAACCGCTCTACGTCTGTGGGCGTATCCTGCAAAGAAGGATTATCTATAGTTGTCTTAAGGTCCTGGCCCGAAAACTGCTGCTCAGCCCCAAGATTCTGGATAGCAAATCCAAGCGTAATGCCTTGAATTCCTGTTTTGTATTTCGTTCCTATATCGAATGCAATCCCGGAGCTTGAAAGAGATGAGAAAGCACTCCTGACAATTTTCCCCGAAATGCCGAAAGAGAACTGTTCGGTTAAATAACCGCCGAAACTCAGAGCGGCAACAATATCATTGATGCTGTAAGTACTTCCGGTTCTTCCATCGGGGACGGTGGTTATTTCAATATCGCCGGTGCCAAATGAAATCAGGCTGGCCGCCAAAACATAGTTCTCGCTTATTGGAAATGCTATGGCGGCAAAGCCATGCTCAAAGCCCGCGAACCAGGATGTATATGCAAAGCTTGCCTGCTCTTGGTCAATATCTGAAATACCAGCCGGATTCCAAAATAGTGAAGTTAAATCATTGGCAACGGAGCTATATGCTCCTCCCATACCGGTGGCTCGGGCGCCTATTCCGATTTTCAAAAACTGGGCGCCGGCAGCTCCAATCTTTTCGAATTCCTTTCCGGGCGATGACCCCTGACGGATATCATTGCCATCGGCAAGCACATCAGTTGCCGGGCTAAGCATTCCAAAGGTTATAATTATAAAAGTTATAATAATAGTGATAATATTTTTCATCTAATTTACTCCAATTAATTTCATTACTTTAATAGAGGCCGGGCCCGGAGACATTCCAAGCCTGGCCTTGCTTTTAATCACTTACTAAACGGAATCCACCAACAACAATAGTAAACTTCTGCACAGTCTCTTTGCCGTCGGGGGTGGTAATTAATGCAATCAACGTTTGGCTTTGAATTCGTTGGTCGTTCTTGGATAGAAGATTCCAAACTTCAACAGATTCTTTGCCAACTTCCGGAGAAATTGATTCGTCGTGGTCCAATGATATAACCAAGTCACCGGTAACAGTATAGATGTCGATTGTGCATCTTTTCGGAAGTTTGGTGAAATAAATCTTGGCATCATAAGGAGTAGTCTGCCCAACATGGCCTAAGTAATATGGATTAGGAATTATGGTTATTTGATCCATGATTTCATCTGTCATCCTTGGCGCAACCGATGTATCCGTTCTTCCGACTCTGACAAGAATCTTAGCGCCCGGCAACGGATAACCGGCAGCTCCGCCGAATGTATTCAGATATACTTTATCCCCGGGTTTGAAATCGGGGCCAAAAGTATAGTCGTCGAGTTCTACAGGGTCCCATTCCTCTCTCATGCCAAAAGCCTTTCCTTTGTTCGCATAGTCAAAAGCGAATCTTACACCGGAACCGTTGAAAATATGAACAAAATCCAAAGTGTCGTAATTACCCTGGCTGTTCACTTCCCGGGATATGGCTGATAAGAAATACTTGCCCTGAAAGCCGGTATATGTTTCCTTTTCGCCACTAAGTGCCCCGCTTGCAGGCCTTGCCACCTTCTTTCTAAGTTCGAATAGACTATTCTTGCCCCTGCCATTAATCCAACCGTAAGCTGCAATATTGAATTTGCCAATAAAATCGTTGGAGCTATAGCCATGAGCGGTGAGGTTTCTCGGATCGGGATAGTATCTTTCAGGCATTACCGCCGCGCTGGAAAACACTCTTTCACCTATGGTATCAATCATCATGTGTGGCACCTGGCGCACATAAGAGATTAATATCGAATCGCCGTCGGGAGCTGGCCTGTAATAATCAAATGTGTTGGTAACATTCAAATTAAGATATTGCACTCTAAATGTAGCAATATCTGTATTCCTCGGAGGGACACCCCCGTAACTTAGTTCCATTAAAGTATCGCCGCCTTCGGTAAATTCCACTAAGTAATTTGCCGGGCCATTATTGAAGCTGCCATAAATCGGGCCGCCCCAAGTTGTATTCAATTCCCTGCGGAAGAATCTGTAATCCACCACTTGAGATGTCATTATACGATCATCACCTTCTTCCAGCGGCCCGGTTGGATAGCCCGAAAATACAACGGGTGTTGTAGCCTCAACCGATGAGCCCTTGCCCGTAGTCAATACATCAGGCCTGTAGATTCCGCCATATTGTTTAATATAGAAATCAAAGCTAAAGCCCAATGTGCCATAGGCCGGTGGCAACATATTCCTTGTATAACAGTAATTCGACTCGTTAAAAGTTCCGGAAGAGAATTGGCCCATTCTTCCTTCTATTTCTCTGTTATGTGGCAGGCCAAATTGAATTTCATTGCCTGTAATCGGGTCGGTAATCACATCAGCAGAAAAAATGTATGCCGAACCTGATTCAGCAAAACTCCCCTGAGTAATTCGGCATGGGCTGCTTTCAAGCCAGGTTCTGCCATCAAATAATATGTCTCCGGTTGTAGTATCAGTTAAAGTCATTCTTCTGGCGTAAAACGACATATAAAAAGCCTCATCATTGGGAAGTGTCATTAGCGATAATGACCACTCAGGCTGGAATTCCAATTCTAAAATATGGCCGTCAAAGTTTTGCCTGACCCTGTCGTCGTCCAAACTGAAGAAATTGAAATTGTAGAGGCCGCCGATCAAAGATGAATCAATATGAATTATTTCAAAACTTGATTTATTGGCAGCTCTTCCGGCTCTCGGATACACCTCTACTAAGTTGGGCAATCCCCTTGAAGCATTATTAATTTTCATAGGAGTCGGCTGTCCGAAATCGCCTTCGTCGTAAGCAAGCACCTTGTAATAATAATCTATATTATTAATAAGCAATTCGCTTTTTTCAGGGTCCGGATCGGGCCGAAGCATACCGTTTCTGTTATCATCACCAATATCGACAAATGTTCGGCCGTTGGTGATTCTGGTCATATATGGGACAATAACATCGTTTCTGACCTCCATGGTTTGCTCAAATTCGGGGAATTCCGCTGTAGCAAATTTCTTTTTAATTAACCCATATAGTGCTAACAATGATTCCCTTACATGGTTTGAATCGCTCATAATAGTCTGCACAGCACGCGGCAGCAGGGCAGTAATAGAATACCCGGTTGAATTTGATTGGGATTTTATGAAGGTATTCATCAAGTAGACAGCGTCGACAGTTGAAGTGGTTATCATAAACGTGTCTCTTAATGTATCACCATCTTCAATTTTCGGATTTCCATCGCCATCTAAAACAATCGAATCCTTTTCCATTAAACGCCTGATAATTCCATCTTCGGGCAAATTGTTATAATCGTTTTGAGTAATATCAAGCGTGAACTTTTCGAAGAATAAAGGATTATATGGCATCAATGCCGGATTGATACGCACGATGCCAACTAAGACACTGTCGAATAATTTATAACGTCTGTCCGGATCATCCGCATCATAATTCAAAAATAATCTCGGGACACCGTCATTATAAACCGGAATTGAATATTCATCGTATAAATCTGGTATCTGATTCATAAATTTATTGAATATTGGCCCCCACGGCTGATTGCCCACTGATGTGTCAATACTTGCAATTACAGGAACAACACTATTCCTAATTTTTGGGAAGCGGAACCCCAACTGTGATGATAAAGCCCTAACAATCTCATCGGTCCAAAGATTAACACCCTGGCCAACTCTCATTACAACCACGGCCATGGTATCTATTTTATTAGCTTCTTTGTCTACATGGAAGCCGATAATCCTTAACGAATCAAGAAGCGGATTGTTAAGATTCTCATCTCCATCCAAGCCGGATCTCATGTATGATTTAAGGAACGGTGTGGGCATGCCCCATTCGGCTATTTGTTTCCATCCATAGGGCCCTTTGTTTTCATTCTCGATATTGTCAACATTAAAGGTGTCCAATTCCGGCCTTCTGGATCTATATATTTTGTAACCCATAAAGTCAAGGCCATTTTCATATTTATCCGATGACATCTCCGAGGTGCTGTCCCATGTGAATTTGATTCCACGGTTCAATGGCATCCAGCTTTTTATTACAGACCTGTCGGGAGGAGTAGGGGCACGGAAATTGTTGTCATAAACTATCTGTGCAAACTTATCCTTTTCAATCAATCCGGCAGCATCCTCTTCGCTTCCGTCGGCATCTTGCCTGATAGCCGGAGCTGCTAGAATCATTCCAACAACAACTCTAACAGTGTCATCGGGCCTCATGTGAAACGGGCCGGTGGCCATTAGAAATCTCTTATCGCCAGGCCCGGTGTCACCATCCCGGACGCCAAGGGCCATATAATTATAACGATTTTCATCATCCAGAATATCTTCCTGGATTGGCCAGTTTCTGAAAGTAACTAACCCTTGCTGTGAACTATTGTCATAAAATGAGCTGTCTTTTCTAAGAAAAAACAAACTTGGCACGTCAAAAGCAACCGAATTAATAACATTTCCCGGCAGTTCGGAATTGCTTGTGTTATAGACTGTCCATCTTAATGAATCTAATTTGGCCAAGCCGTTTTGAGTTCCAATCCATGTACTGCCGCTTCTATCAATGGCTACTGAATTGACTTTATTCTCCGGCAGTTCCGAATTGCTCGAGTTATACACAGTCCAGCTTGTATCGGAGATAAATTTGGCTAATCCGCCGATTTGAGTTCCAATCCATTTATAACCGTCTAAGTCAATGGCTATTGAACTAACTTCATTATTGGGCAAACCCGAGTTGTTAGTGTTAAATACCGTCCACTCATCGTTTTCGAATTTGATTAATCCGGAGTTTTTGGCCCCAATCCAAATAGTCCCACTTCTGTCGATGGCAATAGTATTGATTTCGTTGTTCGGCAAACCCGAGTTGCCAGTGTTATAAACCGTCCAGACTGAATCAAATTTAGCTAATCCATTTGAAGTTCCGATCCATTTTACTGCGTCTCTGTCGATGGCAATAGTATTGATTTCGTTGTCCGGCAAATCCGAGTTGCCAGTGTTATATACTTCCCAGGCATTGCCGTCGAATTTGGCCAGGCCGTCAGGAGTTCCAATCCATTTGATACCAAGGTGGTCAATGGCTACAACTTTAATCAAATCATTGGGCAAGCCAGAGTTGCCAGTGTTAAATATTTTCCAGTTATTGCCGTCGAATTTGGCCAGGCCGTTAGGAGTTCCGAACCATTTGTCTCCGCTTCTGCCAATGGCAATTGAAGTGATGGTATTCCCCTCCAAATTAGAGTTTTCCGAGTCATATACTTCCCAGTTATTATCGTCGAAATGAGCCAGGCCACCGGTCCCGGTTCCTATCCATTTGATTTCGCTGCCGGTTTTGATAACCGCAGGAGATTCAAGGAAGTCGAAGCCGAGGTAGCCAAAACCGTTGCCGCCTTCGCCGCGGTCCGGGTTAGTCCATTGGTATGCTAAATTAAGTGAAGGGTCGCCCTCGTAGAATTTTACTCTGTCGTTGCCGGCCCCGAAACCGGTGTTTGGAGCTCTTGCAATGTCAACATCCATAACAGGAGCCACCCAGCATTCATATAATGGCTTGCCGGATTTATTAATAATATCATAAGCTAAGAAGATAAAGTCACGGTAATCTCCAAATCCCCATGAATAGATAGTTTGATGATATTCCAGATATAAAGGATATCCCTCTTGCTTTCTTTTGGTAAGGCCGCCGTCGTAGTAGCTCAGGTCGGTATCTTTATAGATTGCGAAAATGTCTTCACCCGATATAAAAGCAGGGCCTTTTTTATGTACATCTAAGTTTCTTTCACTCTCATTTTCGATATATTTCCCGAAGTAGCGGTCTTTCTTTAGTGTATCAGTATCATTTTCACTTGCGTCCCAAATTGGCCAGTTAGGGCCGTCGTCGGGGTTAATCGGCTGGCCATTACTTGGTTTGAAGTCTGTCGAAAAATAGGTTCTGTATTTCTGTGTTATGCTTGGGTCTGCCAAATAGGTGTCCTTGCCCAGGATTGGCCCCGGCACCATCCACGAGCGCCCGTTGTTCGGATTGTACGAGATTGAGACATACTTTCTCATAACTGCCGTATCGGGCCGGTGTTTCTGGGCTCCGAACCAAATACCGCCGGCAAATATATATTGGTTCAATGAACCTCTCGGCCAAAACCCACCGCCCTGGCCCTGTGCAACATTGTATCCGAATATACCATAGTTCGTAGTAAAGAACTGTATGTTACTTACGGTATTTTCCTGCAGGTCGAATAAACCTCGGGAAGACCTCTGCGTTTGATTGCCTTTACCTTTTTTTGCAGCCGATCTGTTAATTTCAGCATTCAGTATCTGCGAGCTGAATATAATTATGACTGCAATAAGATAAGCAATTCTTGAAAACTTGATTTTCATAAAAATCCCCATAGATTATAACATTATATCATTTCTTTTCATAGCAAAATATCATATCATAGTAAACATTGTATTGCGCCAACAATTACTAAAACCTTATAAATAAACCAAATTGAACCGTAGTCGGCCATTGATAATTTCCTCTTTCTCTCAGCCTCATTTCGATATAGTTAATATAGCTTTCATAACGTTCGGCCTGAGTAACAATCCCATTATTATCAAAATCAGAATATTCACTGTATTTTCTGACTCCATAAGCATCATATTGATCGACTGCCATAGTTGCAGCATTAGTGATATCTGCTTTTTCATACCAATTCGGAAAAGTAAAATCACCAACACGACGTTCGAGCAGAACTCCATCGTTGTCCGGATCGCCGGTTGCTGAGTAATAAGAAATCGCCCCGGTAAGATTTAATAAATTGAATACATCAATATAAAACTCAACAGATGTGTTGCCGGCTTTTTCGCCGAATATATCTTTCAGGAGAAATTGTTTAGTAAATCTAAGGTCTGTATTCCAAATTGATGGGTGGCGCTCCGTGTTTCTTTCATCAATGGGCTGCCCGCCGCGGTCGGTTTTGGTGTATGGCGCTCCGGTGCGGAATCTGTTTGCAATGTTGATGTTAGTATTTTCCAGAATTCTTATACCACCGATTGACGGCCCCTCGTTGTTGCCCCAAACGAAATCAAATATTGCATTGACTGTGTGGCGAATATCCCTTGCAAGGGTATAGGGGGCTAATGGATAGGCCATTCTGCGTGCGATTGGGTCTCTTTGAATCTGATAATTTGACCCGGCATCATCTGCGGTGCCAACAACTCTTGCTAATGCGTAATTTATTCTGAATCCGAAATTATTTACTGTAAGTTTTCTAAGCTCGAATTCTATACCTCTTGCGCTGCCATATTCTGTAATTTCCCATATTCTGAACGGATCGGGTACGGTTTCAAAAAAGACAAGCCCTAATTCATTATATATGTCTTTATAGTATGCCGTTGTTTTAAAAGCAAAGTCATCGGTTAGCTGGTTGTTGTACTCCAGTCCGTATTGATTGGTTTTCTGAGGGTCAATGTTCGGATTGCCAAGCGCAATATTGCCTCGGGCAATTTCCACTGCATATCTATCATACATATACTGAAACTCGGGAATTTGATAGTATATGCCATAGCTGATACGGAAATTCGACCTTTCGGTGATTGGATACAAAACATTCAGCCGTGGGCTTAAATAGAATTTAGTCTTGCTGTCGGCAAAATTCTGGCTTTCCTGAATCGGAATAAATTTATCAGAAAATTTTCTGTAAGGCAAATTAGAATTGAATATATCAAATCTTAAACTCGGAGTAAGAACGATACCTTTGTAGCTAATCTGATCCTGAGCCCAAAAGCCATTGAGTGACGGCGTGTATGGGGAACTTGTTTTCTTGGCCACTTCGGGGTCTAAAGCATAAATATTGCCACCGAATTTGTCAGTGTAAATATCATAGAAAGGCTCGCTGTCGTAGGGCATACTATTGGAATGCCTGTGCAATTCATAGAAATACGACTCGAAACCTGCTTTTAGGGTATGCGAAAAATCACCTGCATCAATTACTTGTGTTATATTGCCATCTAACTGTATGGTATTTTCGAAGCGGTAACTAACACCGCTGGAATTCCCATGGGTTACAAAGATATTATCCAATCCGAACGGATTGTTTGTTCCACCGGTGCTATATGGGCCTTCGCGATATCCGGTTAGCGGATTGATATTGGGAGAGTCAAAAACTCTATAGCCATCTTCTGAAACTGTATTAAACCTGATCTCCTGGAAATTGTCTAACATCTTATCGCGTAGCGGGTTGCCATTAGCATCATAGGCTTTTATTAGCTTATCTCCAAAAAGAATTCGCTCGTCAACCGGCTCTTGCAATTCAAAGCCGGTGAAAAAGTCAGGATCGCTCCAGCCTGCTCTTTTCGAGCCTTGGTTACTTTTGGAATTAAATGAGAATCTTAATTCATAAAAACTCTTGCTGCTCAACACATGGTTGATTTTGGCAACAGCATTCAAAAAAGTCTGGTTCCATGCCATCTGCTTTGCAATTCTTTCGGGGATGCCATTGTCGATGCCGTTGATCACGCCATTGTCGTTTGCGTAAAGCCATCCCAAGTTGGATACTTCATAACTGGTTATGCCGTACTGGCCGCCTATAACAAGGGCCAGGTCGTTTGTAAAGGCAAATTTCATCCTGCCGGTTACATTCTTTTTCCAGGTTCCCTGGTCCGGCATTTGCCCAAGATTATTTCCCCAGGGGTCTTTCACGTCATATCTTCTGTTTCTGTGTTCATTGACGTAATTATAAGCAGTTAAACTAAAAGTAGAATTGTCCAGTATATGCAATGGGCCGCCTATTTGGAATTCCACATTATTGAATTGCCTGCCCTGGGCCATGTAGCCCTCGCCTGAGCTCATAGGCAAAAGAACATCATTGTCCTTGACTACGTCTAATCCATCTGACTGCCGGCCGTTTAATGAAGGAATGTCTGTGTTCCAATGAACGTAACCCTCATATTTGTCAGTTCTTCCTGTTTTAATCACGGAGTTGACATAGCCGCCAATTGCGTCGCCATATTCAGCGGAGAAGTCGCCGGTCAGAACCTGCACTTCTTCTGTAGCAAAAGATGATGTTACGGGCAAATAAGCCATTCCGCCAAGGAACTGTCCTGTAAACTTATTAGAAATATTAACACCGTCTATTCGAATTTGAGTCTGAGACGACCTGCTGCCCCTGATTTGGAAACCTCCGCCGGCATTGCGGACTCCGGTACTTCTTCCAACTAGGGCCTGGATGCCGCTTCCGGCAATGCGAACCATGTCTTTATTGCTTATCTTAATTTCACTGCCGATGTTCGTTTTGTCGACCATTATTTCATCGGCAATAACGATGACTTCATCCATCATAACATCACCCGAGGGCTTCATCTTGACATTGATCTCGGTAACGTTATCGGCCGATATGCTCACTTTTGTTATAACATTTGCATATCCCACACTTGAAACACGTATGTCGTAAGAACCGGCAACTATGTTGACAACAGTGAACCTGCCATTCTTCTCTTTTACGTAAGTACCTCTTGTGGTTCCCAATACGCTTACCGATGCGCCAATCATTGCTTTGCCGTCCTGGTCAACAACCGTACCTTTCAAAATTCCGTGAATGCCTGCATTTGCAGCAAATGGGACAAGTAATACTGCGAGGATAAGTAGTATCATTCTATTTCGCATTTGTTACTCCTTTATTCATCTTTGCACCATTTTTTATTATATAATTATTAGTTTATTGAAATCTATAATATATCAAAAATTTACAGCCTATCGAATCACATTTAACTTTTCAGTGATTTTTTGCCCATCTGCGCTTAGCACTATATAATACGCCCCTGTCGGAATGCTGCTTATATTGAAGCTTACCGAGTGGAAACCCCGCACAAGGAGCCCTTCTCTGATAGTTTCTATTCGGGTTCCCAATAAATCGTATAATTCAAGTTCATAGCTGCTGCTTCCGGAAAGATTGAATGATATTTGAATATCATCCCGGGCCGGATTGGGGTATATGCCTGTAATATCCAAGTTGCCATAATCGACTTCTTCAGATTCGATGTCGACTGTGCTATAAGAGAAATGGCCAACGTTTACATTCTGTTGGTGGGGAACTTCACTTGTGCCTGTAAGTCGGAATTGTAATTCCCATGCGTTAGCAGCTGACAAGCTTTCATCTGGCTTTGCTACAACTTCAAGAATGGGAATGTCTATCATATCATTTGGAATAATATTTGGCATCCATGTAATTCTATCCATTTTTTCATCATTGGTGATATTGACTTTCGGCCCCCATTTTTCAGATGACATAGCTTTGCCAGCTACGAATATATCAGTTGATATAGATGCATCAGGAACTTCAGGGATGGACACATCAATCACTTCAACCCATTTGACTAACATATACTCTTTGTCCAATGTGCTGGCAATCTGGAGTTCGTTACGGGTTTGATTTGTAATATCCCAGGTGGAGGTTTCATTGTTCCAAAGCCTATGGGCGATAATAAGCAGGTTGTCCACTTCGGCAATTTCAAGGATAACCCATTCGCCGTCTTGATAAATAATTTCAATTACTCTGCCTATGTCTTCTCCGGGCGATATAAAAGTTCCGGCATCGTTAACAATAGCTGCCAGGCTTAACGCACCACTTGTATGGTTGACAAAAGAATTACTAACCGTCAAATTCAGTGAGTCCACGTCTGCACCTATTGAACTCATATAATCCTTGACCAAAGAATACGGCATTATATTAAATTCCGTCCAGGTTTCTCCGTCATCTGTGGAAAAAGAAAAAGCCGGTACGAACTCATCATAGCTGTCGGCAGAAAAATTGCCGATAAATGCTTGTGCGATAGTGCCATCCGGCAAATAATTCATCGCCAAAGTCCGTATGTTCTTGGCCTTCAACTCGGCCTCGGTCTGCCTTGACCACCAATCACTCAACTCGGCATATTTCTCTACACTCCATTCCTGCGGGAATATCGGGTACACAGTAGATATCTCGATGCCTTTTCTAATGCCCATCAGGTTGTTTTCTACGGGGTCTTCAGAAGCGGTGTTGGGATAAAGTGAGGATGAAACTACGAAAAGGGGATTTCCATCTCCGCCTAATTTCGATACTATATTCGAGGCAGTTCCCCAAGTATATTCACGTTCAGATGGTGATTCATACACGCCGGTTGGGAATGGTATCAGTCCGCCTTCGGCATACACTCCGTCTACTGTACCTACCCATCCGGTACCTTGTGTCAGGGGCGAAGAGATTATGAAGATAGTTTCACCTTCAAACTCCAATGGGCTTATGCTTGGATACCTTGCATTGCCGAAGTTCCATTCTTTCGAATCATAAATCAAAACCGGATCGCTCCAGGTGATGCCAAAATCATTGGAAACGCTAACAAACAGATTGTTTAATGTATTAGTACCCTGATAATTTGGCTCTAAAGAGTTTACATCTACCGTTCCGCGGTATATCGTTACTAATTCACCTGTGGACGGGAAGTATACAAGCGGCTGGGCACTCAATGAGTAATACGAAAAAGCATTTGCCAACTCGTGGATAGTAACCCAAGTTACATTTGATATGCTTTTTTCGCCAAATGGGATTCTCGTATCCGATGGCGTGCCGAATGATGTATTGGTATACGGGTCGGTTAAACCCTGATTGCTGTATGTCGTTAAGCCGGCAGGCAATTCCTGGGCATATCCTTTAGAGTATGCTGAGAATATTAGTGCTATGATTAATACCGACAGAAATATTCGTAACAATTTCATATACGCTCTCCATTAAGATTGTTAGAAAATATTTTAGAAATAATTAATCTCAAATATAATAAGAAAATTCTATTTAGTTACTGAATAATTTATTCTAATATGCAATTTTATGAAAATTAACTAATAATTTAAGAAAAATGATACCCTATTTCCCTATCATTCATGATATTTCCTCTGATATTCACGAAAAAAGATTTTTATTATAGATTGTCAATTTTACAACTTAAACTGTAGTCCGTAAATCCACGAGCCGGTTTCCTTCCAAACCGTTTGCTGTGATAATTGTGGCGCTTTCGACATAAACATTCTAAATTCGGTGCCTAAATTAAAGAAAACACCGGAAATAATCTCCAGCTTGCCAAAAAGCCTTGTATAGCCAAGAAAGCCATCGCTCGAGCCTCCAAGCCCGCCTCTTGCAATCAAAGATAAACCATAGTCGTCAAAAATAGTATGCTCGTAGAAAGCTGATCCCCAAAACAGCTGCTGCTGCCTTTGGAAAACAATTGGAATTGCAATAAAATTGCCTTCTCCGTCAGTAGGGTCCACCACCACCACTTCGATGGATGAGTAGGCCGATGCTTTTGCAGCGGGCACCGCTACTGTCATTCGCTCGTCAAAAGTATATTGAGTATATCCGAATTCGACACCAATTCTCGAAATATTGCCAACGCCGTAAGCAATGCTTTGCGATACATGCGAAATCGCTCCATCACCCTTTGATTCCACTCCGTTGCGATAAAAATCCGTGCCGGCAAAAGTTGCAATCTGCACATCATTAATCTCATACAATTCAGCAAGCTGGTTTAGATTCATCATTGCCGAATTATTCATTGCCGAATTATTCATTGCCGAATTATTCATTGCCGAATTATTCATTGCCGAATTATTCATTGCCGAATTATTTATGTTCGACGGGCCGGAACTAATCTTGCCTGTTGGCTTGCCCGCGGCGTTCAAAGACAAACCAGCTAAATTATCGGAGATAAACCTGCTGCTTTCTATGCTTGGGTTGCTGCCAGTCGGGGTTGAAATATTATTGGCAGCTTCGTCGGTGTCTATTACGGCAGATTCAAAATCCGAATGCAGAGAGGAAATATCTTCCACAGGCATAATCGGCTCTGTGAAGAAAAACTCAGCAGCTGGCCCGGCAACTGATGCCCCCGAAGAACCGTTAGCTGCTTCTGAGCTTTCATCTATGTCCATAGCTGGTGCTATAGTTTCGGATGCCGATTCTTCGTTGTCAGAAGATAAATAGCCCGAAGATGAATTGCCGGTAGATTGGCCGGAAAGAGCATCGGCCAGCAAAGCCGTTTCACTTTGCGGACTAAGAACAGAATTTGTTTCTTCATCAAACGAATTATCGGAACGGGCAGCCGGAATCTCCGGTATAATAAGGCCGGCCGCAGGGCTATAGTTATTCATTCCGTAGAAATAATTCAAATCATGAATTTCGATAACACTCGACAGAAAGAAGATAACTAACATCCCAAGAACATAAGGCGAGTAGAAATAACTTCTTTTCAATCTTTTGCTTGTCATAACCACAGTCGGTTGATTAAGTATCTCCATCAGGACTATGTCTTCTGTTTCCCTAACAAGGCCCTCCGGGGCTTTAATAGACTTCGCATCTTCTCGGAAAGCGATGTGAAGGTGCACAGCTGCATCGAATTTGTCCTTTGCAACTTCATCTTCGGAGAGCAGAGACCTAAGGGCGGCATCTTCCTTTGAAGTGAGTTCGCTATCAAGATACTTCGATATGAGCTTATTGAGACTCATTTAATTCCTTAACCAATGGTGTCAAAAGTTTTCTTAATATTAGCCGGGCTCTATGCACCCGGACTTTTGCCAAAGATAATTCGATGCCCAAAATATTGGAAATATCCTTATAAGAACATTCCTCATATTCCCTCAGGATTAGTGATTCCCGCAGAGTAATTGGCAGCACGGCAATTGCTTTCTTTATATGGTCCTTCAGTGCTACGTCACTTTCTTTCGAATATCCGGTGCTATGGAAAACCTCATCGAAAGAATCGTGTGTTTTTTTTGCACGTATCACGTTCAAGCAGGTATGGCGGGCAATGGTGAACAACCATCCGGAGAAGTTCGAGCCTCTGAATGATTCGCGATGTTCGTAAACCTTAATAAAAGTTTCCTGAAAGGCATCTTTGGCGGCGGCTTCATCCCCGAGCATTCTCAGGCAAAACCTATATACTTTCTGGTGATACCTGGAATAGAGCAGATGGAAGGCTTCGGCACTGCCTTTTTTCATGGCATCAATCGCAGTCTGTACGTCCTGCTGGTTTGCTCTATTTATTTTTTTGCCAAACATTTATAAGCCTGTTTTCGGTTTTCTTCCCGCTTTATTACAATGACACTATTATAGAATAAAAAGTTACAATATTCTAAATAAAAAATCAACCTCTTATTAAATTACGTTACGTAAAATGGTATCTGATAGTGCAACACCTCATAAATGATTGATAACTATTTTGTTATAGTTCAATCAATATATGTGTAGTGGCAGGTTCGCAACCTGCCTGAATTTATGTTCTGCAAGTTGTTACAACTGGCAATATAGAAACTGCCGCCATTCGTCAGTTGTAACAACTGACGGAACGTTAGAATACATAATTATCAATTCATAATACATAATTATCAATTCATAATACATAATTATCAATTCATAATACATACAAATTCCTGCGATACCATTTCATACCCATCAGATGCTATTAAGAATGCTTATGCTAAGGCTTCTGTGGTATTCAAATATGCTTCTGTGGCATTCAAACGGTCTTCTGTGGCATTCAAACGGTCTTCTGTGGCATTCAAACGGTCTTCTGTGGCATTCAAACGGTCTTCTGTGGCATTCAAACAGTCTTCTGTGGCATTCAAACAGTCTTCTGTGGTATTCAAATATAGTTTAGGGTCTTAAGCAGGGTTCCCTCAAAAAGTAGTCAGGAAAAAGATATTCATGCTTCTGCTTTAAGGAGAATAACAACCCCCTTAATCCCCCTTTTTTAAGGGGGAATTTAATTGGCTATTCCCCCTTAAAAAAGGGGGAAGTGAGCAAAGCGA
>JAJRTW010000139.1 GCA_024278075.1 Bacteroidota bacterium
CATAACATGTATCAACTCAATGTTGTCTTACCTGAATCCAAACACTTAGAATCTATACTACTTAACATGGATCAGGAACAATCTGATCTCTATCAGATTATTTTAAAATATTTTTAGGGTGCTGCATTGCGGAAGACAGGAGAACGTTGCAAGTACAATTAGCTTTTTCATAGTGGTTTGTTGGTATGTTAATAATTACCTTTGTATTATTATCGGTTTTACCGTCGAATTATTGCCATTGCGGAGAATAATAAAACAGGCTCCGCTTTCAACATTTCCGATGTCAATTTTGATATTGTTCCGGCCGCTGTTTATTATATACTTATCTGAAAGCACAACCCTACCAAACAGGTCAGTGAGTGTTATTTCAGCATTTCCCGAATCAATGGAATTAATAAAAACGATATTGATTTGATCGTTTGCGGGGTTGGGATAGATGTTTATGTATGAATCTCTATCTTGAATTACCGAATTGGGTTTATTCGATGTCAGAGCGGCTTTGCTGTAATAAACATTGCCGGATTTATTGCCTATCCAGACATGCCCTTTTTCGTCGATAGCCACGGCGGTGATACGATTGTCCGGTATATCCAATTCAATTTCTTCCCATGTGCTGCCGTAGTCTGTGCTTTTCAGCAGGCCCTTCGAATCAATTCCATATTCACCTGCAAAGAGGTCGCCGTTGCGGGAAAGGGTATAGGAGTAATTGTTCTCGCTGTTGAGATTATTCTTCGTTTCTTCCCAGGTCTCGCCGTTGTCGAAGCTTATGCATATGATTAACTTATCAGAATATGAACCAAACGCACAAATGACACTGCCATTTGAAATGAATTTATTTATTGAAGGGCCATTATCAAACTTTGGAAAAGTTTTATAATATGTCTCTCCTCCGTCTGTGCTTTTGAAAATATACCTGCGATTTATAACGATAAAATAATTATCTTTATCATCGATATGAAGTTGTAATACTAATGGTTCAAGGTACCCTATTGATAATTCAATATCCAAAGTGTCCCAGGTTTCACCAAAGTCTGTACTCTTACAAATATTATAATTAAAAACCTTGAAAAATTCACCTTTAGAATTAAAACTAACATCATCAAGCCGGCTATAATTTATTAGAACATTCTCTTCCGCTTCATCGAAACTGAAGAACCTGTCAATCAAGTTCCCGCTAATTCCGCGGCCCGGAATTTTAAAAATATCATTGAAGGGAGTATCATTATATGTAGTGCATTTTGGGAATAAGAGGTTATACTTTTGGCCTTTATCTTGTGTTTTATATAGGCCATAGACATTTGCAACATATACGGTGTCTGCTGAAATGGGAAGTATTTGATTGATTCTTTTCTTCTCAAAACCTATGGTTTTCCTCTTCCAGTTATCTTCAATTTCAGATTTTATTAATACTCCCCTGTTGTCAGTTGCATAGTAGACATTGTTTTTGTTTTCTTGAACGAACCCTCTTGAAAAATCACAATATTCCTGAGTATAAAAGTAGCTCCAGGCCAATCCTTTATTCGTGCTTATTGAGACTTTGTATTTCATATCCCAATACTCGTATCCAACCTGCTCGTATTCATAATGTCGAAATAAAGTTCCATCGTTGTCCATCCATAAATATTCAATACTGTCGGCAACGAAAGTCCGGTCAGACAAAATATCATCGGCTACAAACAAACTTCCATTTTGTACTATTAGAAATGATCCGTCAGGATGATTATAAAATGAGTAATTAATATTTGTGTCAATTAATTCCCAGCTATTTCCAAAATCAGTACTCATATAAAGGCCGGTTGTTTTGGTTGACTTATTATGGACTTTAATATAGTAATTTTCATTATTATCTTTTTGTAAACTGCTGATATAGCTATCAGGAAAATAATCTTTATCTATTATTTTAACCCATTCATCCCTTTCTCCGGACAATTTGAAAAGCCCCATTGAATGAACATTGATGAATATTGAGTCTGCAATCATAAAGGGATACAATGCATAGGATTCGGATGGAAATGAGGACTTAAGGATCTGAACTAAATCTGACCAGGAGTCTCCTTTGTCAGTCGAAACAAAAATTAATGAATCTATGCTATAAAATAGGTTATCGCCGCTGTCAAACTTCAGGTACTGGAAATGTACCCAGGGGTTGTCGTAAACCGGCATGTCTATAGTGCCTCCGACTGGTTCCCATGTTTCGCCGTTGTCGGAGCTTTTATATATGCCTTGCGATTGTGAATTAAAATATACCGATGTGAAAATATCACCATCGGAACTGACAGCTAAGGCAAAGTTCAATGCACCATAAGGGCCGTTTGTCAACACCCAGTTCTCATCGGCTGAAAGGCGGCATACTGAAAACAGAAATATCGATAGGATAACAATCGGTTTCATGGCTTATCTCTCAGAACTTAATAATTGAATTGAACCAATATATCAATTACACATATGAATTACAAAATTATGCTTTCGTATTATGAGGTATTGATTTGAGTTTTATTGCTTGGGGTTAAGAGGAATAAGATAAGACTTGCAAGGAATGCTCACCCTACATTCTCTTTCTTTTTACGAGGTAGTCGCGAAGGGCCTTGTCGAAGGGCATGGAAGTGTCGATCAGGTGATAATCAATTCTATGCTGGAAGCAGCCGCGCTTAATTTCTTCATTGAAATCGCGCACAGCTTTGGAATATGTTTTCTGAATCTGGTAGGGCTGGGTGACGAGTTCTTCACCGGTCTCAATATCTTTGAATGTAGCTCCGGGGCCAAGCTTGAAATCAATTTCACGCGGGTCGAGTATTTGGAATGCTATCACTTCGTGGTTGCGGTGGCGGAAATGCTTCAAAGCCTTCAGCACAGAATCCGGGTCGTCGAAGAAATCACTCATAATTATTATCAGGCCGCGGCGTTTTACCTGCTCGGCCAGGCGGTCGAGCGCCGAACTGGTGCCGGTTTTGTTTTCAGTTGTGGCACTATCCAGTGAGCGAAGAATTTCATTTATATAAGACGGTTTCGACCGTGGGGGGAGATATTTCTTAATTTCCGTGTCGTAAAGAGCCAGCCCGACGGAATCCCTTTGTTTAATCATAAGGTAAGCCAGCGCGGCGGCAAGGTATGAGGCATATTCGAATTTTGAGATACGACCCTTAGAGGCATAGCCCATCGACGCACTTGAGTCCACAGCGATTATTCCACGCATGTTGGTTTCTTCTTCGTATTGCTTCACATAATAGCGGTCGGTGCGTGCATATACCTTCCAATCGATATGCCGGAGTTCATCGCCGTGGCTGTATTGTTTATGTTCGGCAAATTCAGCGCTGAAGCCGTGATAGGGCGAACGGTGAAGGCCGGTGATGAAGCCTTCCACAACCAGCCGTGCCTTCAGCTCGATGTTCTTAAGCTGGGCGATGATGTCGGGCCGGAGGTATTTTCTGTAGTCGTTCATTGGCTTTTATTGATTTACTCGGCTCTTAGACGTAAGATATGGGAATGTATTTAGTCGCTGGACGCAATTCGCTGGACGCTGGTTGTTAGACGTTAGTTATAGGAATGTCATTCTGATTGAGCTTGCGAGTGAAGAATCCAGTATTCAATTGCGAATTATGATGTCAGTTCTATTAGGCATCAGAACGCGTAGGGGACGGTTCCAAACCGTCCCGAATATTGACGTAAGCATATAGGCCATCAGTGTCCGGTTAGAGTCGTTCTTAATATATACCTGAAAACCTTGTCTTGTCATTTCGAATCCCGATAAACCGGGATGAGAAATCCAGTGTTTATGGTTAGAGCCAAGTATTCAATCCTCATTCTCTTGTCCCACGAGCTAAAGCAATCTATTGCAAGCTCGTGGCTATTGAAAGATACATAAATGTATATCTCTATTTCAAAATTCGGGATTAAACAGTATCCAGAGTTATTTTTTTGGGTGAATTGACAGCGAATCCAAGAAAATCACCGGCCAGGCGGTTAAATATTGACGGTATGTCAGTCACGAAGAAATCAATCTGGGGTTTGGCTGAATATTCATTCTTTTCACCACAAAGCATATTTCTGTCGGCCAATAGCTGTAATGCCGTTTTCGAAGCATGCTCGCCGGAGTCTATCAGATGTACGCCGGGCATAAGCTCTGCGAGCAATTGAGACAAAAGCGGGTAATGAGTACAGCCGAGAACCAATGTGTCGATATCCTGCTGCTTCAATGATTTCAGATAATCCTCGGCAATTATTCTTGTGGCGGGATGATCAACCCAGCCCTCCTCGACAATCGGCATAAACAGCGGGCAGGCATGAGAATAAACATGAATATTATCGTCCTTTACTTGCCTGAAAATATCTTTCGAATATGCCTCGCTGGACACGGTTGCACGTGTTCCGATAACGCCGATTCTGCCATTTGATGTGGCCCTGATAGCTGCTGCCGCCGCCGGATGAATTACACCAATAACCGGAATATCAACTGCAATTTGCTCAACGGCTTCCATCGCTACTGCCGATGCCGTATTGCAAGCCACAACTATTAGCTTTACGTCATGTTCCATAAGGAATTCGGAGCATTCACGCCCGTAACGCCGAACCGTCTCGGAGGATTTATTGCCATATGGCACACGAGCCGAATCGCCCAGATAGACATAACGCTCATGCGGCAGATAGCGTATCAATTGCCGCAGTACACTCAGGCCGCCGATGCCGGAGTCAAATACTCCGATGGGTCTGTTATTATCCATATAGTTCTTTCATGTAGGACATAATGAAAAAGCAAATATAAGTGAATTTTATTAAATAATTGGTTGAGGCTTTATATATAGAAGCACAAGTGTCCGTTTAAAAAGCAGCCAAGAAGTGCTAATTACAGTGCTAATCACAGTAATAAGCTGAATTTTGTCCTATATTGTGCTGTTTTAGATGTAATTTTGAATCATAGCTGTTTTCATTATTGATTGTCATCCTGAGCGGAGTCGAACCATAGACAACTAATGCACCCTTCGACTCCGCTCAGGGTGACTCAATTTAGTAAAAGGCCCATAAACCGGATTTCTCACGGAGTTCATCCTGAGCGAAGCCGAAGGGTTAGGAATGGCCAGCCATAATAGTCAGCAATAGATTAAATACGTCTCTCATATTTAACCTGCATTATTCATAAAATATTCAAGATGCCTGATTGACAATGGGTTACAGATATTATTTTATTCTCAATTTTGAGCCAAACATAATCACAGTGGAATCGGCCTTACTCGTATACTCCCTTAGAGATACGAAGCTCTTGAGTAAAAGTCCCGCAATATGCGGGTTTAACCGGATAGTAGTGAATACGATAATAAATACTAATATGGTATACAATTTGCTATTTAAATATATATATGTAATAAAAGTACTATTATTTAGAGCTTTCCATCGTGAGAAAAACTCCATTTGTAGTGATGGTAATATTCATGGTATTGTTTATAATATCGGCGTATGTATGGCTTGGCACAGCGATACTGGAGCTATACGAATCCAATGGAAATAGCGACAGCCGGGCCGTTCCTGTGGCTGTCACTACCACCGTCCATGAAATCGATACCGCTGAAAAGATAAGCACCGGCCTGCTGAAAGCAATTACTACTGATGAAGATACAAATGATGTGATAATAAAAGTCAGCGATAAAAGCAGGCTGAATGTGCCTTATGAAATTGACCGCGACGCCGGAAAAAGCATTAGGCGTGTATTCACCGGCCGCAGAATTAATATTGCAATAACAGGCGTGGACTCAAAGCTTGGCTCGCGATATAAGCACGCCGATGCCAACCACGTGCTTTCAATATTAGTCGATAGTGCAAAGATAGAGATTATCTCGGTGCCGCGTGACACCGAAGCCGATGCGGGGCTGCCCGACACCTCGGGCCAAAATAAGCTGGCAGTTGTCCGGGCGGCAAGAGGCAGGGCATTCTATCTGAAGGAATTGGCACGCATTGCAAGGGTCGACCGTATACACTATTACGTAGAAGTGGGCTTCTCGCAGGCCATGGGTATCTTGGAATGGCTCGGCTTTAAAAAATCGGGAACCGCATTACAAGTGCTAAGGTCGAGGTCAGGATTTGCCGGCAATGATTTCCAAAGGCATTACAACCAGGCTCAATTTATAAGGCAGTCGTTATTGAAAAATTTTGATAAGTTTACGGGCTTCTGGGGCGATGTGCTCGTAAGGGGCGGGCTGGCTCTTGTTAAGACTAATTTGACAGCATCCAAACTCAACGAAATATTATCATCACTCAAGAAAAAAGGCTTCCCGAAAAGCAAGGATGATATTTCAGTTCGTATCCGTCCGCCAATGGCTATTCGGTATAAACTTTTTGACTTTACCGACCACGAAGCCGTAAGGGTTCTATCGGATAAAATTGAAGGATTGAGTACGAAGAGAATCAATAAGAGGGATTCAACATATACTCCGCCAACGGTCAGGGCAGAGAATATCCTGCACTCAGCCATTGAGCAAGCCCGGCTGGACTCGGCTAACAATCCGACTTTGGTTATTAATAAATTGCATATTTTGTTCGACCAGAGGGCATGGCTGCAAGTTAGCGACCTGGCCGTAAGGTCGCAAATTCGTGATGAGATTGGCGAATTGCTGTTCGATGCTTATACAAAGAAAAAACAATTTGATAAAGCCTCAAGGGTGAGCGGGATTATCATGGCGGAAAAGAATTTATTTAAGTATTCGCAATCCGCCGCCGAACCTGTTGAAATGACTAACTTCACACCGCCAGATTCGGCCGATACCCTTAATGCTCAGGCCAGGTAGAATCCTGGTTTGCCAGGGGGAAAAGTAATTATACTTCCACGAGCTAAAGCAACCGGTTGCCGGCACGTGGATAGCAATTCATTTGCACCGAATTTTAGCTTGTGGATGATGATTTTCTTTGTGTTAAAGTCAGGTGTTACACCTGACTTGCAGGAACTGTGGGTTGTCGTCCGTTGTAACAACTGACGGAACGTAAAAACTCATGGCTATTTATCTTGCACTTCTTTTCCACGAGCTAAAACTCGTGGTTATTTATTTCGTTAATTCTATTGGCATTGACACCTAAATGCCTATTTATTAAAATGAAATTAATATTAATTTCCGATTGCATTTTTTATGCCGAATTGTTATATTATAAAATTATCAACTTTATCGAAAGATTAGAATGAAAACTCTATTAATTGTCCGGCACGCAAAATCCAGTTGGTCCCATCCCGAGTTTAGCGACTTTGACCGCCCGCTGAACAGGCGCGGTAATAATGATGCCCCTATGATGGGCGGAATTATCAGGGAGCAAGGGGTCAAACCCGACCTAATTGTGTCCAGCCCTGCAAAAAGAGCCATAACCACTGCTAAATTTATTGCTGGTGCGCTGGGTTATGATTCAAGTAAAATTTCTGAAGACCATGATATTTATGGTTCAGGCCCAAAATATATTTTGAAGCTGCTTTCACAATTGGATGATTCGCTTGATACTGTGATGATCGTTGGGCACAACCCGGATTTGACCTACGTCTCTTCGTTGCTTTGCCAAGAGGAGTTTTCAAATGTTCCGACCTGCGGAGTTGTCTGCATTGATTTTGATTTCGATAAATGGGAGAAAATAATCACAAAAAGCGGTGATTTGAGATTCTTCGACTATCCGAAAAACTCGAAGGTACGCAATCAAGGTGCATCTGGATTATATAATAAATAGGAATTGTCAGCACTACGAACATATTTTATAATGACTTGAAAAATAAAGCACTTACGAGATGTCATTCTGAACCCTTCGGCAGTTTATCCTGAGCCAAGTCGAAGGACTCAGGGTGACTATTTTAGTGTCATAGTGAGCGGAGTCGAACTATAGACACGATCGGCATGGCTCAGGATAAACTATGCCGAAGGGCTCAGGGTGACTATTTTAGTGTCATAGTGAGCGGAGTCGAACTATAGACACGATCGGCATGGCTCAGGATAAACTATGTCGAAGGACTCAGGGTGACTATTTTAGTGTCATAGTGAGCGGAGTCGAACTATAGACA
>JAJRTW010000140.1 GCA_024278075.1 Bacteroidota bacterium
AAAAAGTAGTCAGGAAAAAGATATTCATGCTTCTGCTTTAAGGAGAATAACAACCCCCTTAATCCCCCTTTTTTAAGGGGGAATTTAATTGGCTATTCCCCCTTAAAAAAGGGGGAAGTGAGCCAGGCGAGCAGGGGGTTGCCCTACAATCTGCAAGGCATAAGAGCGTAATAAATCCATTTCCTTGCACTTTCTAATTGAATAGTTTTCGTAATTACTATAACAATAAACAGTTAGTACTTTTTGAGGAAACCCTATTTAGCAATTATTATTTTCTCATAATAAAATTCATTCCCAATCCTGATACGGCATATATACATCCCCTCGGAAAAATTTGCCGGAACAAGATTATACAGAAACCGGCCGCCGCTGGCATAGAAAGGGCCTTCTTGAAGAATAGGCAAGCCCTGCAGGTCGAATATTGAAATTGTCACATAGTCTTCTTTCTTCAAATCAATGCTGATCAAAGCTTTGTCCGAGACCGGATTGGGCGATATAACAATTCGCTCTTCAGTGATTTTCGGTTTTTTCTTTAGTGACATAATATAGTCCAGCGGCATTTTCAAGGCCGGGTCGCCAAGCAAAGAAAACCGCCTGTTCAGATCGTCATCCTTTGCTTCATCCGAAATTTGTTCCTGTTGTATAGCTAAAATGTTGTCTCCGATTGTACTATTACTGTCGGATAAAACAGATTCATAGAATTTATTAATGATTTCGGAAGATTGGTTAAGATAAGTTAGCCCGCAGGGGGCAAATGTTGCAACAGCACCTCCATTTTCCGTAGCGCATAATTTGTCCACCATACTATAGTTATCCTTATTGTCGAAAGACTGACTAGTCGCAACTGATGCAAAAATAAATGGTTTTCGAGAAAAATTATAGCTATTAATATCATCGTAAACGATGTATCCTTCCCTGAACCATACTTTAGAATTTGCGTGTACGTAGGTTGACAAAAATACCGTTCCCCGGCCTATTGCATCAAACATTTCTACTTTTGTTGCATACCCCGGTTCATCTGTTTTATTTGTTAATTGCTTCATACGAAAATATGAGGGTAATATGTTCTGTATTGTTTTTGATATATTATTAAATATGCTATAGTCCTCTTTATCTATCAAAAAAAGCAGATCATTGTCATAGGCTATCTCTTCGAAATCGTCTTCGAAATACATCGTCTTACCAATCATATTTCTCAAATCCGCCGGGCTTCGCGCGGGGAACCGCCCCAATGCAACGTCTGGCTTTGTATCGTCTTCATGCAGATTATAAGCAAAGACACCATCGATTGATACGCTGTCTTCATTAAGATTTGGATTGTCTGCAAATCGTGATTCAATTTTATATGAAGGGACGTGATGGACCGAACCTACTAACAGTACATATTTTGGAGCAGGTTTGGCCCAATATTCCAGAGCGTAGGATATGAATTCGCGGACTTCTTCCTGTGGGCCGGTGGATTCGAATTCAGCATAAATACTGTCAATATCCACAGCTAATACCGTGAGGCCTTTGCCGCTGCGCCAGGCAATAAAATCCTGAATTTCAGTTTCGAAATCCTGATGATAAATCATCAGGTAATCGACCTGATTGGTTTTGTCTTTTAGTTCGGCATAAGAGATTAACGGGAACAGAGTGAGCAACAATACGACTGCGAGGATTTTGACTTTTGCTGACATCGAATACTCCGATAAATGAATAGAAGCACCTGCGATTAATGCAGGATGCAATTTTATTATACGGAGTAAATGAGATTGGAATATAGGCTGAGTTTTCGGTTTGTGAATTAATATCTAAGTTGCCAACGTATGTTATTAAATAATATTATTGTAATTGATGCGATAATCTGTCTGATAGCTGCATCGTAACCTTTTAGTGAGTGATTTATCTTTCCATTTATTGTGTTACGGCCCCTATTCGAAGGCAAAACTGTGCACCAACGAAGGAATTTGGAGAAATACTGCCATAGGCTTTAACACCAACAGCAAGGTATCTATCGATTTGAATCAATCCGTTCAGTTCAAATGGAAAACCAGGGGCTAAACCATCTCCTTTACGCCCATTGCTCCATACTACTCCGACGCCACCACTCATAGAACCTGAGATAATACCATTGGAAAACAGATACCCATAAAGTAGTCCGCCTTCAGCATAAGTAACAGTAGAGTAAGGCCAATTTATCATTCCCTTGTGAATATTTGAAACAGTGTGACGCAATGTAAGTAAATGATGGTCACTAAAATACGATAGTCCAAGCCCGCCCCCATCGGTTAATACAGTTAGGCCATAACTAATATCTAACAAAATACCCCAATCCAGCAATTCTACTTTTTCATCCTCAACGCCTTCAGCCAATATTTTGTCTTCATTTTCTTCAATTAATTCTTCATCTTCTATGCCTTCCCCCAAGACATTGAAATGGGCGGAGCAGAGAATAATTACAGCTAATATTATCTTTCGCATAATATGGACATTTCTCTAATAATTAATGATTTGATATTTTTATTATTCAGGCAAGACATAACATCCGGCCTGACAAATAAAATAGCATCGCAATGCCCTACAGCGGAATATTCCCATGCTTCTTGGGCGGGTTTCTGTCCACTTTATTCTCTAAGAGATTGAATGAATTAATCAAAATCTGCCGCGTGTTCTTCGGTTCTATCACATCGTCAATATAGCCATAAGAAGCAGCGATATAAGGATTAGCAAATTTCTCGTTAAATTCATCAATAAGCTCTTCGTTGCGTTTCTCTTTGTCCTCGGCGGCGGCAATTTCCTTCTTGAAAATAATCTCGACCGCACCCTTGGCACCCATTACGGCAAGCTCGGCAGATGGCCAGGCATAGTTGAAATCGCCGCGAATATGCTTGCTGTTCATAACGTCGTAAGCGCCGCCATAGGCCTTGCGTGTAATCACCGTAACCTTTGGCACCGTCGCCTCGCAATAGGCATACAGCAGCTTTGCACCGTTGGTGATTATTCCATTCCATTCCTGATTGGCGCCCGGCATGAACCCCGGCACATCCTCGTAGGTCAGGATCGGAATATTAAACGAATCGCAGAAGCGGATGAATCTGGCAGCTTTTTTGGATGAGTCAATATCAAGCACACCCGCAAGCACTGCCGGTTGGTTAGCAATAAC
Source organism: Bacteroidota bacterium (assembly GCA_024278075.1). Classification (GTDB taxonomy): domain Bacteria; phylum Bacteroidota; class Ignavibacteria; order Kapaibacteriales; family UBA2268; genus JAJRTW01. Next base: position 3,146 of record JAJRTW010000140.1, read on the forward strand.
GCCAATCGAACGGCCCCCAAGATGAATAAACCCGACAATAATGTTCTGTGCATAGTCCTTATGAACCTCCAGAAATTCGCCGTTGTCGGCAATCGGGATAATCACATCCCTCATGTCGTAGGGCTGGTTCGGATTGGCGGGGACAACGTAGTTCAAATCTTTCTCCACACGGCCGGGCGGGTCTTCGTTGGGCAAAAACGGCGGCTCTTCGGCATTATTCTGCGGGATGAATGTCAATAGCTTTTTGACCAAATCCATAGCTTCCATGTCGTTCTCTGCGGTGAAGTGTGCCACACCGCTTTTGGAGGCATGCACATCGGCGCCGCCAAGTTCCTCGGAGGTAAGCTCTTCGTGTGTAACAGTCTTAACTACTTTCGGGCCGGTAACGAACATATAGGAGGTCTTCTTAACCATGATAATAAAATCGGTGATAGCCGGTGAATAGACCGCCCCGCCGGCGCACGGCCCCATAATCACCGAAATCTGCGGCACAACGCCCGAAGCCATGGTATTCCGAAGGAAAATATCGGCATAAGCACCGAGAGAAATCACGCCCTCCTGCACCCTTGCACCACCGGAGTCATTCAGCCCGATAACGGGGATACCGCTTTTCATGGCTATGTCCATAATCTTGCAAATTTTGCGGCCATGCTGTTCGGCCAGGCTGCCACCCATTACGGTAAAATCCTGCGAAAACACAAACACTTTCTTGCCGTATATTTCGCCATGGCCTGTGACGACGCCATCGCCAAGCGGACGATTTCTGTCTAATCCGAAATCCGATGAATGGTGATGTGCCAGCATATCCATTTCGTGGAAGCTGCCTTTGTCGAGCATAAGTTCGATGCGTTCGCGTGCGGTCAGTTTATTCTTTGCGTGCTGAGTGTCGATTCTTTTCTGGCCGCCGCCGAGAGCTGCCTGCCGCTTTAACTCGTACATTTTCTTAATTTTTTCGTCGATTATCTTTTTGTTCTGATCCATAATGCTCCTGACAATAACTTCGTTATGTTTTATTATTTATTTCTTACGATGTCTCTTCATAAATACAACTACATTGCCATAGCCTCCATTCTCAATTGATGCCAATGAATGCGTTACATCCCAATAGATACCTAGTTTACTAGTCCATAACCCATCTTCAAGCTGTTTTGCGGCATGTGTTGGCAAATTATCCGAGCCGGTATAAATTGCAATCTTTTCGTATCCTAGTGTAGCTATTCGTAAAAAGGCTTAGTATATTCATCTCATTCCCAAATCGGAGATGCTGTGTGAAAATAAGAATAATTATTTTTAAATTCATCAATTGCTCATCAGGAAAACCCCCGGTTACTTCGTAACCACCCC
>JAJRTW010000141.1 GCA_024278075.1 Bacteroidota bacterium
CCTTTGAAACAAGTTCGCTTGGCTAATGGGTTTAAAGTCTCCCTTTTTAAAAGGGAGATTTAGAGGGTTTTCTTATTTTACCACGGCATTATAGCTTCATACGGGCGGCAATGACACGATAATGCGTCATTCCGGCCACAAACCGGAATACTGACATGGGCAAATCGCATCTATAACTAAGGTTTCCTCAAAAAGTAGTTAGTGAAAAAGATTCTAATGCTTATGCTTTAAGGAGAATGACAACCCCCTAAATCCCCCTTTATTAAGGGGGAATTTGATCAACTATTCCCCTTAAAAAAGGGGGAAGTGAGCCAGGCGAGCAGGGGGTTGTCCTACAATCTGCAAGGCATAAGAGCATAATAAATCCATTTCCTTGCACTTTTAAGTTGAATATCTTTTGTAACTACCATATCAATAAATAGTTAGTGCTTTTTGAGGGCAATCTAACTAAAACAAAATATTAAAAACTACTTGCCTTAAAATTCAACCCCATAGTTTCCGGCAATCCTAACATCAGGTTCATATTCTGAATAGCCGCACCGGCAGCACCCTTCAATAGATTATCGATAACCGAAGTAATCAAAACCCTGCCACCAATCCTCTGCACTTGAATCAGGCAGTTGTTGGTGTTTATCACCTGTTTCAGATTAATCCCGCTTTTGCTTATATGCGTAAATGCTTCGTCCCGATAAAATTCTTCGTATATGTCCACCAGCTTTTCTTCCGGCAAACTGCATTTGGTATACATAGTAGCGAAAATCCCCCTTGTAAAATCACCCCTTACGGGTAGGAAATTTATTTCGCCGGCGAAGCCTTGCTGCAGCGATGCAATACTTTCGGTGATTTCGGCTAAATGCTGATGCTCAAAAGGTTTATAGATGGAGATATTATTATCTCTCCAGCTAAAATGAGTGGTTGGGCTGTGCTGCCGCCCCGCACCTGTCGAGCCGGTAATGCCATGGATGTGGACATCACCATGAAGCAGGCCGCTGCGAGCCAAAGGCAGCAATCCAAGCAGAATAGCCGTTGCGAAGCACCCCGGATTGGCAATATAAGACGAGGATGCTATCTTCTCCTTATTAAGCTCCGGCAAGCCATAAACAAAGCTTTTATCCCCGAATTGCGAGCTGGCCCGCAACCGGAAATCATGGCTCAGGTCAATGATTTTTGTATCGGCAGAGAATGAATTTTCCGATAAAAAGCCGGTGGAATCTCCATGCCCCATGCACAGGAATACAACATCGGCATCAGGGCTAATATCGCCGGTGAACACCAAATCCTGACAGGCAAACAAATCCTTGTGTATGTCCGATACTTTCTGCCCCGATTCAGACCGGCTGAATAAAGAGTCGATGCTGGCCCCGGGGTGATGCACCAGGCACCTGATAAGCTCGCCTGCCACATAGCCGCTGCTTCCCGCTATTGCTGCCCTAATCATATAACCGCCCATTAATTTGTTTGAAAATCCGCATAGGGTTGCCCAATATTTTAGTGAATCCCTCCACATCTTCGCCCGTCCAATGTTTATTCATTTCACCATAATCACCAAAATCGGAATTCATCAAATCATATTCGGATTTAATGCCCCGGATAACAAACCGGTAAGGGTGCAGCTCCACGAAAACTTCACCGGTGACATTTGCCTGGGAATCCTCCAAAAAAGATTCGATATTCCGCATTACCGGCTCGAAATACTGTGCCTCGTGAATGAACATGCCGTACCAATTTGCAAGCTGCTCCTTCCAATGCAGCTGCCACTTCGATAATGTATGCTTCTCCAGGGTATGATGCGATTTGATAATGACACCTGCGGCAGCGGCTTCGAAGCCAACCCGCCCCTTGATGCCGATAATAGTATCGCCAACGTGCATATCCCGGCCGATTGCATATTTTCCGGCAATCTCCTCCACTGTTTGAATTGCCCGGACCGGATTCATTTGTTCGCCATTAATTCTGCAAAGCTCGCCCTTTTTGAATTCAAGACTGATAACGCGCGGCGATGTTGTGGATAACTGCCCGGGATAGGCAGTCTCCGGCAGCGGCTGGTGGGAAGTCAGGGTTTCCACCCCGCCAATGCTGGTTCCCCAAAGGCCTTTATTGATTGAGTATCTGGCTTTCTTCCAGTCGATATTCACTCCATGCTTGGCCAAATAGTCAATCTCGCCTTTCCTTGATAATTGTTGGCTGCGTATGGGTGTGAGGATTTCTATTTCCGGTGCGATTAGTTGAAAAATCAGGTCGAAGCGAACCTGGTCATTGCCGGCCCCGGTGCTGCCATGGGCTAAGTAACCGGCTCCAATCGATTTGGCATATTCGGCCAGTGCAATTGCCTGGTGGATACGCTCGGCACTGACCGATAAGGGGTAAGTATTATTTCTAAGTACATTCCCAAAGATTAAGTATTTGATAATGCGGTCGTAATAGGCTTGTGTCTGCTCCAAGGCCGTGTGGCTGGCCGCACCGAGAGCGAGGGCTTTGGCCTTGATGCCCTCAAGTTCATCGCCTGAAAAGCCGCCCGTGTTCACAATGGCCGTGTAGACATCAAGCTGCTTTTCGCAAATCAGGTATTTGACGCAATAGGAAGTGTCGAGGCCTCCGCTGAATGCAAGGACTACTTTGTTGTTATTCATATTTATCCCGCTTTGTGTAGATTGAGAAATTGATTAGTCTTCCGCCGGATTCGGATTTTCTGGAGTTTCACCAGCCGCATGAAGCTATCCCACGAGGTATTCTGCTTTTCTTTTTGATGGGAAACCGATTTCATATCGCAGACCATAGCAGTGCACAAACACATAGTCCGGCCGGTGCGCTCCAGTATATCATAATTCGAGCAGCTTCGGCATCCTTTCCAAAAGCTATCATCCTGTGTCAGTTCCGAGAAGGTAACCGGTTTGTAGCCCAATTCGGAATTTATCTTCATCACGGCTATACTGGTGGTTATTCCAAATAACTTGGCATTCGGATAGGCCTGCTTGGTTAATCGAAATATCTTTTGCTTGATGGACTTTGCCAGTCCCGTTTTACGATAATTGGGATGGACAATCAGCCCGGAGTTAGCCACGTATTTCTGCTGTTCCCAGCTCTCGATATAGCAGAAGCCGGCAACTTTACCTCCGTCAAAAGCAATAACTGCTTTGCCTTCCTCCATTTTTTTCAGTACGTAGCCGGGTTGTCTTTTGGCAATGCCGGTGCCGCGCACTTTGGCTGCTTCTTCTATCATTGTACATACGGATTCGGCATACTTGAAGTGGTTGTGATTAGCAACCGTAATAATAAATTGCATAACAAATAATATTAATACTTTGTTAGTAATACTTGATTAATAAAGCTGAATGTTAGAGAAAAAATATGAATATGTGATGGGGCAAAAGGCGTGCAGCCTTTGCAGGATTGGATATTACGCCCTAAGGCGCCTACGGATGTTCCTCGTTGGGCAAGAGGATAAATCAAAAGCAGGGGCAAACTGGTGCTGCAGTGATGGAATAATATATTTGCTTTGATTTTTCATGTAATAATAAATATACGAATCTTTTTCGATATTGCAAGTATAATTTATTAAATTATTTTAGTGTGAAAGTATTCAATATACTCGTGTATGCAACCGGTTGCCTTGCTTGTGGGAATGGCAGCGGACATATTCATTGGCTTTAGCCCCTATGAAAAGGTAATATATTTAGCCATATTATTAATAGTGTCGTGTCAGGCATACTTTAACGGTTCATTTAGGCTGTCATTCCTGCGAAAGCAGGAATCCAGTTCCCCTATATCGTTTGGCCATATTAAGATGGATTCCGGATCAAGTCCGGAATGACATAGTATATTTGACACTACACTAGTTATTCAATTGCCACGTGCTCGCAATAGATTGCTTTAGCTCGTGGATGATGAATTCCAATCAGGGAGTTTGCAAAAACAATAAATAAAAGCTGCCGGGCCATATCACCTCAAATGGCTATGAAGCCACGAAAGGGCATAAGTCACGGCAAGTTCGCGGTTCATATTACGATGCTTCCCGAAAACGTATTTTTTGGCCTGCGTGCCGTTCTTATCTGAAAGCCCTATCCAGATAGTACCCACAGGTTTCTCCGCCGTACCACCGCCAGGGCCTGCGATTCCGGTAATACTAATTCCTAAGTCCGTATCGAATTTATCCCTTATATTATTAGCCAGTTCTATGGCAGTATCTTTGCTTACAGCGCCATGTTCAATTATTGTCTGCTGATTAACACCAACTTCACGTATCTTAATTTCATTGCTATATGCTATTAAGCCGCCTCGGAAATACGATGAACTCCCGGGCGAGTTAGTGATGGTTTTGCCCAACAGGCCCGCGGTACAGGATTCCGCTACAGCAATGGTTTTGCACTGCTCTACTAAGATTCTCCCGACGGCATTTTCTAACGAATCGCTGCCCTCGCCATAAATATATTCACCAATTCGCTGCCTGAGCTTCGATTCCATATCATATAGAATCAATTGAGCTTTATCGGCATTCCCGGACTCAACACCGATTCTTAGCCGCACGCCGCTGTAGGATGGGAGATAGGCAAGAGTTGCGCTCTCAGGGAATTGGCCGGACAGGCCGATTTTCTCGGCAAGGGCGGATTCGGGCATCCCCGATGTCAGGAGAGTTTTGTACAATACGACTTTGTGCTTATTCTTCTTAATCTCCTTGCTGATTATGCCAACAACGTGGCTATTCATTATGGCCTTCACTTCACTCGGAACGCCGGGCAATGATATAAATATCCTACCCTCCCGCTTGAATAACATACCGGGTGCGGTGCCTACGGAATTGGAAAGCGCTGTGCAGGAAGACGGGAGCATAGCCTGCGAACGGTTACTATCGGAAAATGTCCTGCCGCGAATTTTGAAGGATTCTGTAAGATAATTACAAGTTGGCTCGTGCAGTTCCAAATGATCACTGAAAAACCGGCACAAAGCACTTTTCGTGATGTCATCCTCGGTCGGGCCGAGGCCTCCGGTGATAATAACCATATCGGAAATATCGCCGAGGCGGCCAAGCTCGGATGTTATCATATCGAGGTTATCGCCAATGGAGGAGTGCAGCAGGACTTTTGCACCGGCACTGGTACACTGCCCGGAAATCCAAGATGCGTTGGTATTAATAATCTGGCCAATACAAATTTCATCGCCAATTGTCAGAACTGAAATCTTATACATTTGCAAGTTCCTTTTTCGAGCAATAATGCATCAATTCACCATTAAGCATGATATATTGGTGAACCCGGAGTTAAATGTGCTTCCGTAAATAATATCCACTAATTCATTGCAAAACAGAGATTTACGGGAATTTACATTCCCAAATCGGAATTTGGAAATGAGCCGAGTATACTGAGTCTATTTATTATTAACTAGGGTTTCCTCAAAAAGTAGTCAGGAAAAAGATATTCATGCTTCTGCTTTAAGGAGAATAACAACCCCCTTAATCCCCCTTTTTTAAGGGGGAATTTAATTGGCTATTCCCCCTTAAAAAAGGGGGAAGTGAGCCAGGCG
>JAJRTW010000142.1 GCA_024278075.1 Bacteroidota bacterium
ACCTTTTTCAATAATTTCATGGAGTTACATTTGAAACAATTCCTGTCAACAATTATAACGGTATTGCTCTTAACAGTATCCGCACAGGCTGATAATTTCGGCCAACAGCAAAGCAATATGCTGCAATTCAAATCCGACGGCCATGTAATTGCATTCTCCGATAACAGTGTGCATTTTGCAGCCCTCGACCACATGATGAAAGTAGAATTTGTAGGAGGAGAAGCTCAACCCGTATCTGCGGGAGTGTATAGCAAAGGGAAAAATGATGAAGCCCCTGAGTTCCGGAAAGTTACTTATGACGGGCTTTGGCCGGGTGTTGAGGTTGTGTATGAAAAAGAAAACGGCTCGATTGCCAAGGTGACATATATCGTCAACGATGCGGCGTCTGCCGGACGGATTCATCTGAAATACAACCGGAATTTGAATATTGACGGCAATGGTAATCTTGAGTTAAACTTTGAAACGGGCAAAATGATTGAAAATGCCCCGGTTGCCTGGCAAATCATTAACGGGCAACGGAAATATGTCCAAACCGGTTTTAATCTGTTAAACTCGCAAGAACTTGGCTTCAGTATTGGCAGCCACAATGCGAATTATCCGATAATTATCGACCCGTCGATTACATGGCACACTTTTCTGGGTAGTGCAAGTGAAGATCAAGCCGAAGATATTGCAGTTGATGGGAATGGATATGTCTATGTAACCGGACGCAGCTCGGCAACTTGGGGCACTCCTGTCAGAGCTTATACCGGAGGCATCGATGCATTTGTGGCGAAGCTAAATAGTTCCGGGTCACTTCTATGGAACACATTCCTTGGTGACGATGGCGCCCAATTCAGTGATGTGGGCTATGCAATTGCCGTCGATGACAGCGGCAATGTCTATGTAGCAGGATACAGCGATATAACTTGGGAATCACCAGTGAATAATTATGCCGGAGGTTATGATGGTTTTGCAGTAAAACTTGATAGCTCGGGGGTTCTTCAATGGAATACTTTCTTTGGTAGCACTTCGGGTGATATTGCAAATGGCATAGCCTTGGATGGCAGCGGCAATATTTACATTACTGGAAGTAGCTTTGCGACATGGGGAAGTCCTGTCAACGCGTTTGCAGGCGGTATTGATGGTTTTGCAGTAAAACTGAATAATTCGGGCGATCTTCTATGGAATACTTTCATGGGTTCAGCCTCTTCTTCTTTTGTTGAAGAAACAGCAAGCGGTATTGCTGTGGACGCCGGCAATAATGTTTATATAACCGGAAATAGCTATGGCACATGGGGAAGTCCGATCAATGCATATACAGGAAATTCTGATGCATTTGCCGCAAAGCTAAATACTTCGGGCGTGCTTCAATGGAATACTTTCATGGGCACCAGCAGTGGGGTTGATTTTACAAATGGCATTGCCTTAGATGGAAACAATAACGTTTATATTGTAGGATACAGCGACGATTCATGGGGAAGTCCGATCAACTCGTTCGGTGGTGGAGATCAAGACGTATTTGCGGCCAAACTTAATAGCTCCGGCGCGCTCCAATGGAATACTTTTATGGGCAGCAGTACAACAGATGATTACGTAGATGACATTACAATAGATGGTAGCGGCAGGTCATTTATTGTCGGAACTACCGAGGCAACTTGGGGAAGCCCGCTCAATTCCTATTCAGGAAGTCAGGACGCATTCCTTGCAGTGCTTAATGCAGACGGATCACTCAATTATAATACATTTTTCGGCAATAGTGGTTATGATATAGGAAGCGGCATCGCATTGGACGGCAGCCTCAATGTTTATTTAGCTGGATATAGTAATGCAACATGGGGAACAAGCCCTGTCAATCCTTATCTCGGAAGTTATGACGCATTTGTTATTAAATATATCAGCGGCCTTACAATACCAACACTAACCGAATGGACTGCCATTATTCTCGGGCTTAGTTTGGCGTTGGTTGCTGTTTGGCAGATCCGAAGATTTTTTGCGTAATTGAGAGTATTTGCATATTAGTTTATTAATTTAGATTTATTTCAGCCCGTGGGATTATGTTCTATGGGCTTTTTTTTATGCCCTTCTGCACACATTGTGGTTACACTTATATATTTTTGTTTCCAAAGGAGTTATTATTACGTAATTTGTAAAGTTAGGCAAGGCTAAATATTGGATTGTATGTTCGGGATAAATACGGCATATTAGAATTATTACTATGTGAGCTAATACTTGCGGGGAGTATTGATGACATTAAAAGATTTGAAATTGGGCGAAACAGCCATTATAACCAAAGTCAGGGGCAGAGGGGCCTTCAGGAAGAGAATCCTCGAGATGGGGTTCGTCTCCGGACAGAGAATTACCGCCATCAAAAGCGCCCCGATGAATGACCCCGTCGAATATAAATTGATGGATTATAATATTACGCTCCGAAATAGCGAAGCCGAGATGATTGATGTCGTTTCGCTTGGCGATCATAATGGCGTTAGCTCGGCCGGATACGAAGGAACGCTCGATAATAATCAATTAAGAAACAGAAGCGATAAAATTGAAAAGATTATTAACGTTGCTTTCGTCGGCAATCCCAATAGCGGCAAAACTACGATATTTAATCATGCCTCCGGATCGAAGGAACGCGTCGGCAATTACGCCGGTGTCACCATCGATTCCAAAACCGCAAAGGTTAAGATCAATGGATACGTCATTAATATCATTGATTTGCCCGGCACTTACTCGATCAGCGCCTACTCACCCGAAGAACTCTTCGTTCGTGACCATATTATCAACAACACGCCCGATATAGTTATTAACGTAATCGATGCCTCCAACCTCGAACGCAATCTCTACCTCACCACACAGCTTATCGACATGGATGTAAAGATTGTTGCCGCACTTAATATGTACGATGAGCTTAACGATAAGGGACTTGACTTCGACTATGACCAATTCGGCAAACTCGTTGGCATTCCTTTCGTCCCCACGGTCGGAACAAAAGGCAAAGGAATTAAAGAATTGTTCGGCAAAGTAATCGAAGTCTTCGAAGATAAGGACAAAACCGTCCGCCATGTCCATATTAACTACGGCATTAAACTCGAAACCTCCATCAATGCTATTCAAGAGAAAATCAAAATCCCGGAAAACTATTTAGTAACCGATAGAATCTCCTCCAGATTCCTTGCAATCAAATTATTAGAGAATGATGACGCAATATTAAAGGAAATTGAGAAGTGCGTAAACTATGAACAGATTGTCGAAACCGCTAAAATCGAATGCGAAACCATTGAATGCAGCGTCAGCGAGGACAGCGAATCATTAATAACCGATGCAAAGTACGGCTTTATCGCCGGAGCGCTCAACAAAACCCTTAAAACCAATAATAATGGGAAAATAAAACATAAACAAAAGGCTGATAACCTACTAACTCATAAAATACTGGGCATCCCAATCTTTCTCAGCTTCATGTGGTTCACATTCTTCGTCACATTTACGCTTGGCGACTATCCCATGAACTGGATTCAGGCAATCGTGGACGCAATCTCCGGCTTCATAAGCAATAATCTCGGCAGCGGAATGATTCGCGACTTCCTCATAGACGGAATAATCGGCGGCGTAGGCGGAGTTATCGTCTTCTTACCCAATATTATGATTCTCTATTTCTTTATCGCCCTCATGGAAGACACCGGATACCTCGCCAGAGCGGTTTTTATCATGGACAAAGCCATGCATAAGATCGGCCTGCACGGTAAATCCTTCATCCCACTGCTTATGGGCTTCGGCTGCAACGTTCCCGCCATCCTCTCGTCCCGAATAATCGACTCCAAAAAGGACAGAATGATCACAATGCTGATTAATCCCTTCATGTCATGCAGTGCGCGGATGCCCGTTTACGTTTTATTCATCAGCGCATTCTTTATTACACATCGCGCAACGGTTTTATTCATCATCTACTTCACCGGAGTGCTTCTCGCAATCATTTCCGCACTCATCTTTCGCAAAACTTTGTTCAAAACAGCCGATGTTCCCTTCGTCATGGAGCTTCCGCCCTACAGAATGCCGACCGCAAAAGCCTTATTAAAGCACACCTGGCACCGCGGACAGCATTATCTCAAAAAAGTAGGAAGCATAATCCTATACGCATCGGTAATAATCTGGGCCTTAGGCTATTTCCCGCGCAACATAGACTATTCCACCGACTACAAAGCGAAAATAAACTCAATCAGAACCGAATATACTTCGATTTTAAAGGAAATTCCCATCGGCAAAAGCAATGTGCGGAACAAAATAGCCAATGAAATGCACAGCAGAATCGAAAAAATCAACATCGCAAAGGAAAGCGAGCGCCAAAGGAAGTCATATATCGGAATCATAGGCCGATTATTCGCCCCCGTAATCCGTCCGTTGGGATTTGACTGGAAAATGGGCGTCAGCTTAATCACCGGAATCGCCGCCAAAGAGATTGTTGTGAGTTCCATGGGCGTATTATACCAGGCCAAATCGAGCAGTTCGGGCGACAATGCCTCATTAATCGACAGATTAAAGCAACAAAGATACAGCTCAGGCCCAAGAGCCGGCGAAAAGGTTCTAACCCCGCTCGTCGCATTCACATTTATGCTTTTCATACTGATTTATTTCCCTTGCACGGGTGTTGTAGCGGCCATCAAGCGTGAATCCGGCAGTTGGAAATGGGCATTATTCAGCGTCACATACTCCACCACCATCGCCTGGATAGTATCCTTCCTCGTCTATCACATTGGAATGTTAATCTTATAGAATAAACCCATCATCGTAGGTTCATCCACCGTAATTTTATACTATTGTATTATTTACCAATCCCATTTATTATAAATCCAAACTCATTTTCGATAAATCCAAACTCATTTTCGATAAATCTAAACTCATTTTCGATAAATCTAAACTCATTTCATGCAAATCTAAAAGTTCAGAAGATAAATCCAAGCATTCAGAAGATAAATCCAAGCATTCAGAAGATAAATCCAAGCATTCAGAAGATAAATCCAAGCATTCAGAAGATAAATCTAAGCGTTCAGAAGATAAATCCAAGCATTACAATTATAAATCTATTCACTCGTTATTAAAAAATATCATATAAATAATAAATTTAATTAAATAAAATTAAGATATAATGGGATTATCAAGAAAATATAACAAACCAGATGCCAATCTTATAATGCTTGCAATCAATTTAATATCCTCCATGAAACGTGATGCATCTTTATTTGCCGGGCGAGGAGTCTCTGCAGGTGATATTTCTGCTTTCGAAGCTCTTGTGAATAACTTTAAGAATATATTATCGGACACATATTATCATGCACTGATCTACGGCATTGCCAAATCGAAGAAAGAAGCCCGCAACAGAGCATTAGCATCCGTTATATTTATCTCAGGATACTTCGAACAGAAATGGGGACGTGAGAGTTCGGAGTATAAATTGCTTAGAATTAAGGGAGTCAGCGGAATGACGGACAATAATTTTCTGATTGCTTGTTATAATGTTGTCACAGCGGCTTCGGATAATCTCTCAATCCTTTCAGCGATTGGTCTTACTCAATCCGATATTGATACATTGGACTCAAATGCCCATGATTTTGAGGATGAAATGAATTTATTGGCTCAGAACAAAGCGATTAGAAGTCAAAAGGCCAATGAAAGAACCCAAGCTGCTAATGAACTTTATTCAAATATAAAAATGTATAGTTCATTAGGCAAAATAATTTGGTATGATGTTAATTATGCCAGGTATAAAGACTATTTAATTTATCAAAATGATCATAAATCCCGACCGGCAGATGCGGAAACGCTTTCATAGGTTGGTGTTATTCAATCAACAGGCCCTGCATTCCATTATAAATAGTGTAAAATCCTTTGTGGTTCAACTTATCCAAAGTTTAAAACTTCGGATAAGTTTGGTAATTGATTAATCTCACTTATAAATTAAGTATTTACCCCTTATTTTGATGAAATCAAGCAGTCCTTTCTCGGCACGTTGAAGTATAATCTTATCGCTTTTCCTTCCGATGAAGGCATTGAGGATGCCTTTTGTGCCGGTTACCTTCATAAACAT
>JAJRTW010000143.1 GCA_024278075.1 Bacteroidota bacterium
CCCAGTGTTTATGGCTCATTTGGCTGCATAGAGTCACCCTGAGCGGAGTCGAAGGGTGCATTTGTTGTCTATGGTTCGACTCCTCTCACCATGACAAGCCATAATACAAAACAGTTATATTTCAAAATTGTATCCATAATTGCACAATATTGGGCTAAATGTAGAGCACGTCGACGATTCGTAATTATTCACTGCATTTTAACCGGACACTACTGATTTTTTATTTAATCTTTTAAGAATAAAATATTTTTATGAATCATCAATGAAAATTAGCGAACATATAGATTATTGGATTGACAGTGCTGAATATGATTTGGAATCGGCATTTGAAATATTCAAAGTCGGCCGCTATAGCTGGAGTTTGTTCATTGGCCATCTGGCTCTGGAGAAAGTCTTAAAGGCATTATATGTCAAATCAAATAACAATAAAGTGCCGCCAAAAATTCATAACTTAAGAAAATTATCATCTTTATCTAACCTAACATTAACAGAAGATCAAGAGTTGTTTCTCGATAGAATAAATACATTTCAATTAGAAGCAAGATATGCTGAAGCAAAAAATTAACTATATAAAATAGCCACAAAGGAATTCACATCTGACAATTTGAAAGAAATCAAGGAAAAATTTCTATGGTTAAAGTCTCTGATAGAATAATTGCAATAATAAACAAATTTGTACAGGAAGCGTTGAAAGAGAATATCCGAATTACTAAGGTGATTTTATTTGGTAGTTATGCCAAGGGAACCAATACCGAATTGAGCGATATTGATCTTACTATTGTCTCGGAAGATTTTGAAGGAATTAGATTGTTTGATAATATCAAGCTGGGTAAATCAAGAGTAAGAACGAACATTGATATTGAAACGCATCCATACCGCCCTGAAGATTTTAACAAGAGCAATTCATTTGTAAAAGAGATACTCGACAATGGAATTAGAATTGTATAGGCCCATCATGATCTGAAGAATCAATTAGATGCAGTGTTTTTCCTGCCTTTTGGGTAGGTGGCTATAATAGCCCTAAGAACTTCATTTACTTGTTCCGAATTTTTGAAGACTTTGTGTACATCATCCTGAAGTTTAATATAACCGTGTTGCTCGGCTAATATGGGGGCAAATCTGTTTGGTTTTGCTTTGCTGTAATCAAATTCATAATGATCCGGCATTTCATCATCTGCTTGTAAATCAATATTTTCTCTTGTTTTCTTCATATTTATACCTTTCCCTTTTATTTGTTAGACGAGAATTAATAATCCGTATTTTATGGCCTCTTACGGTAAAACAAGTAATCAGCAGGCGATTGTTATTCGATTTGCCGATAATCAACTCACGTTTCTCGGTTGTAGAATGCCTTTCGTCATCAAAAATATCAGCATTGAAATCCCGGAAAACAGTCTTGGATTCTTCAAAACTTACTCTGTGTTTGTCGAAATTCAATTTTGCTTTATTCTTATCCCATTCGAACTCAAGCATATTATACTCTTTCTTTTAAAGGTGCATTTAATTTGCGATAATCTTTAGCGGCTGATTTCGTGATTTCCACTTTGAATTTCACTGCACGTTTTCTCAATTAACTACATTGCCGGTACTTTTTTTGTCAAATCGACCCCTATCACCGGTTATAGAAGCCGGCGGAAAATAACAAAAGCCACTATCAATGGCTACAGCACCGCTTCCAGTTCCATGGGACTTTCCATCAGCACAATGCGTGCCTTACTGCCGTCGAAGGGGCCGACCACGCCTGCGGCCTCCAGTTCGTCAACAATGCGTCCGGCACGGGCGTAGCCAACCTTCAGCCGCCGCTGGATTAGCGAGACCGAACCCTGCTGATGCTGAATGATAAGGTAGGCGGCCTCCTCGAACAGCGGGTCGCGGTGGGAGGCGTCTATCATGGCCGAATCCTTTCGGGCGTTCAGGCTGGGCAGATAGTACGGAGTGGAATAACCCCGCTGATTGCCAATGAAATTACAAATATCGTCAACATCATCGGTGCTGATGAACGAATTCTGCAATCGGATAGGCTTCGGGCGGCCGGGCGGCAGAAACAGCATATCGCCATTGCCAAGCAGCTTCTCGGCGCCCTGTCCGTCCAATATTGTGCGTGAATCGATTCGCGATGCCACAAGGTAAGCCATCCTTGCCGGGAAATTCGCCTTGATAATGCCCGTGATAACATCCACCGATGGCCGCTGGGTGGCAAGTATCAGGTGGATGCCAACGGCACGCGCCATCTGGGCCAAACGGATTATAGGCTCCTCGATGTCCTTCGAGGCAGTCAACATCAAATCGGCCAGTTCGTCTATCACGACAACGATGAAGGGCATCGGGCGGTGGTCAATATCCTTGTTCTTAATTTTGCCGGATTTCACCTTTTCGTTATATTCACCAATATTCCTTTGCCCCACTTGCGATAGAATATCATAGCGGAGCTCCATTTCGGCCACAGCTGCCTTCAGCACCACCACAGCATCCATCGGGTCGGTAATTATCACATCTTTCAGGTCCGGCGAGGCGGCCATAAAATGATTCTTCAACCGCTTGTACTGCTGAAGTTCCACCTTCTTCGGGTCGATTATCACAAATTTTAATTCGTTCGGATGCTTCTTATAGAGCAGCGAAGCTATTATCGTATTAATCCCGACACTTTTTCCGGAACCGGTCGAGCCTGCAATCAATAAGTGGGGCATTTTCGCAAGGTCAGCAATCTCTACCTCGCCGGCAATGGTCTTGCCCAGGGCCAGCGGCAGCACGAAATTACTGCGTGCAAAAGCAGCCGAAGCCGCAACGCTTTTGAACGAAACCAGCGACGGGTTGCTGTTCGGTATCTCAATGCCGACGGTGCCTTTGCCGGGAATGGGAGCAATTATTCGGATGCCGCGCGCCTTCAGAGCCATTGCAAGGTCGTCCGAGAGGCTTTCGATTTTGCTAATTTTGATTCCCGCAGCCGGCACGAATTCATATTGCGTTACCACAGGGCCGGGCGTTACCGACAGGTTCTCGATATATATCTTGAAAGTCTCGAGCTTTTCCTGCAATATCTTTGCATTTTCCTTCAGCTCGTGGTCATTAACTTCATGGGTTTGGCTTTCGGTGCCGAGCAGGCCTATCGTCGGCGGCCTGTAATTAATCTTTTCATCATGAATAACCGTGGATATCGGGGAATTAAACTCGGTTTCTTCCTCTTGCTCGGTTTCGTTCACGGTGAGGATTAATTTCTTGCCGGTGGTATTCGACTCGGTAATATCATCGGATTCACCACCTGCCGCACCCTCGAAATCATCGGCCGGGCTGTCAGTGCGTTTAATATTAATCTCATCATTAATCTCAATCTCATCATTAATCTCATCATCATCATTATCCGCAGTAACCGGCTGAATGCTGGCAATGCCGGTATTGCGCATGAAATCATCCAGCTCGTCGACTACATTAAATTCCGCATCTACTGAACCATCTGCCTTGAGTGCGGCGGCGCCATCTTCCCCTGTTTTGATATGGGATTCTATATCAATTCTGTCATCGGAATTGCGATTATCGCAGTGGCCTGAAGTGATTTCCGGCGATTGGCTATCAATTTTATTTTTGCGATTATCTGCTTCACCTTCAGCACTTAAGGGGTTGTACTCCTTAGTATATTTCGGTTGAATAGCAGGCTTGCTGCTGTCGCCAGAGTCTTTATCCTCCATATATGTTAAACCCGGATGCCGGCTATCCCGGGTCTGGGCGTTCAAATCAATATTTTTCCTGATGAATTTGGCCGGTTCAATCGCATCATCCCGGCTGGGCGAGCCTTTGGCTTTTGTAATGTAGAAAGGATTGGCCATTTCTTCAATTTCATTTCCAACGGCTTTAGTTTTATTTACTGCATTAATATCCGGCGAGCTTTCAGGCTGAACTTTTTTGATTGTTCCTTTAGCTTTCGTGTCGAATTTTTTCTGGATGAGGCCCTTGGAATAATCCTTAGCTTTCCCCGTCAGTCCCTCGTATTTCAATATTAACTTATGGATATAGCCATCGATTTTAATATTTGTGCCAAGGATAAGTGTAACGATTATGCCGGTAAAAAATAGCAGGAATGCTCCGATTGTGCCGATTAGCGACGAGGTGACCGAATAGAGGAAATCGCCCACAGCGCCGCTCCATTCCTTGGATATATCGAATAGCCAGCTTATATTCTGCATCGTCCCCAGCAGCGAGGATGCCAGCACTCCCAACGTCAGATAAGTGATAGAGCCTTTGACCAATCTGTCAGATAACTTCCTGCCGGTGAATAGATATTTCGCCCATAATGCAATAAAATAGGGGAGCAGTATTATCGAATAGCCGATTGTGGAATTATAGAGCATATTGGATAAATATGCACCGAAAAGCCCGAGCCAGTTGTAGGTTGTTTCCGCTTTGGCAAGCACCGCCTCATCCCCGCTGATAAGCCCGAACAGGTCGCCAAAAGAAATCTGTGAATTGGCCTCATCCCGCGGCGTGTACGAAATTAGCGCTAAGAATAAGAGAACTGAAAAAAGAAATAATAATATTGCCAACAGTTTGAATTGCTTGTCATAATTCCTCGGCTGCTTATTTGCAGGCCCGCTCTTAACTTTTTGTTTGCCCTTAAGGCTTCTTCCTTTTTTCTTCGGCTTTACCCTTTGAATGATAATATCATCGAAACCAGGCATTTTATCCCCCCCCCCATGAATCCCACTTTGTGGGTTTTATTCCCCGCTTCTTTACATGCTGTAGCGCGGGGCGATTATTAAATTTGGTTATATTTGATACTTCGTATCGTTTGATACCACTGCATTATCTCAGAAACAATTTCTCTATTAAATCTTGCAACTAAGTCCCAGTCGAATATACCGATTCATCGGAGCTTGGCTACACTTTTGTCCAGCCAGTTGTTACAACGGGCGATATAAAAACTATTGCCATTAGTCAGTTCTAACAACTGACAGAACGTTAATAATTAGTTTATTGTGAGATGATGCACCACGTAGATTCTTCAGATCTTGCGCCGGAGTGGTTCAACAATAGAATACTCCGGTTGAAATTTACACAATAATTATATGATATTCTAGTATGATATTCAAAATTAAACTATGATTAAATTAAAAGGAAATGCCATAGAATCATATAATTAAGGATACACTTATGCTGCTAAGTGATGTAAATAATATCCGAATTTAGCAAATTCTATGATTAAAAGCAATACCGGCACAAAACATTTAATTTTTTATATCTGCTTTTGGTTATATATTGCTAAATGTGATTGTTATATTTTAACCCGCATATTGCGGGACTTTTACTCAAGAGCTTCGTAACTTTAGGAAATATGAGAGTTAGACAGAAACCGCAGAAATTATTATTTGGTCAAAAATAAAGAATGAAATAATATCTGTTATCCTTTGCCAGTCTGGTGTTTTGGATATTTTATCAATAATGCAGGTTAAATCAAAAATACTAAATGAAAGACAATAAATTTATTATAATCGCCGGCCCCTGCGTAGTCGAATCCAGCGAAATGCTTGATGAAACTGCAAGTTATTTAAAAGGGATATGCTCAAAATATGACGTAGAATTCTTCTTCAAATCATCATATAAAAAAGCGAACCGCACCAGCAATTCATCCTTTACGGGCATCGGCGACGAAAAGGCATTAGGCCTGCTTGCCGATATTGGCCAACGATATAATTTGCCGGTTCTGACCGATGTACATTCGGTGGCGGAAGTGGAACTTGCTTCGGAATATGTGGACGCATTGCAAATCCCGGCATTTCTGGCGCGGCAGACCGAACTTCTGCGAGCGGCGGGCAATACGGGAAAGATTGTAAATATCAAGAAAGGCCAGTTCATGGCTCCGGCCGATATGCGGAAAGCTGCCGAAAAGGTATTGGCAACGGGCAATAGCAATATTATGCTCACCGAGCGAGGTACATTTTTCGGATATAATGACCTCGTTGTCGATTTCAGGTCGCTGCTAATTATGAGGCAATATGGCTATCCGGTAATATACGACGCAACGCATTCACTTCAGCAGCCATCAATTGGCGAGCAATCCGGCGGGTTGCCTCAATTCATTCCTGCTTTGGCGCGAGGGGCTGCCGCAGTGGGAATTGACGGATTATTCTTCGAAACTCATCCCGATCCGCCCCGGGCTAAAAGTGATTCTGCAACGCAACTGCCGCTAGACAAAGCCGAAGATTTGATCCGAAGCGTTGTGGAGATAAACGGGATGATTAATCAATAAGAACAAAAACTATCTCTGCAACCCAAATAGGAATCCTGGGTTCGGTGAAGATGTAAGGGGATTATTGATCATGATTTTTACATTGGAATTATCAGTCTTATATACTATTTACTAACAATTGCCATCAATGTCCTGGAATTTGTACCATGCTTTATATGAATGAAATATATTCCGGATACCGCACCCGAACAATCCCAAATTAGGTATCCGTTATATGACGACTGTTTATCGATAGTGATGTCTCCTCTGCCGCTCACTTTCGCTCCGTAAATATCATATACCGAAATCCGGCCGGCATCAATATCATAACTTGGGTCCCAATATATGAAGGAACGCACTTCGTTTGTGGCCGGCAGCGGGTAGGGCGGAGTTGAGTACAAATATGATTTGACTTCGGTTGCCGACTGAGTTACCGAAGTTGAAGGATCGCTTTTAGCTCTTATCCAATAAAGATTATCGGAGTGAATATCATCCGAATAGCGGGCATAAAATCTATTGCCGTACCGATTGAATGGCCGTGTTATTCTGCCGTTATTCGGCATGACATAATACTCCCAGCTCCCCCTGTCAAATATATCCTTAGCATAAAATATCGTATCCATAGCTGCTATATAGACCACACCGCCATCGCTGCTGATGCTATGACTGCGGTAATTTCCGTCATTAAAAGGATCCAGCAGCCTGTTTTCATATATTTGATTAATGCTCCTGTCTTCAATATCAAGAATATCGATAGTAAAAACATTATTATAATCATTGTAGTTAAACACGGCCAGCTTTTCTCTATTATCAATTTCAATTTCCTTATAATAAGAAAAAAGAACCGAATCAGAATATTTCTTTAAGATTTCCCAATTGAGTCCTTTGTCTGTCGTATATTTAATCTCAAAGGTATAGTCCAATGTATTTTGGCAATGAATCAGAAAAGAATTTGTGTCGGTTGAACTCACATAATCAATTACCAGATTTGAATCTACATAGCGGCTGACCTGATCGAAATCCTTATCGAATGTATGTATTTTGCTGTAATATTTATTTTTATAAGAATTAAAGTCAGCTGTTATATAAGTGCCATTTCTTATATTCTTATAAACATTATGCAGGCTGGGGTATGGGAAATTATAGTTGAAAGTTAAAGTGGGCATGGGTTTATACTCAAAATTTTCGCCATAATCACTCGATATATATATGCCACCCCGTATTACAGGCCCCATTGCGTCAATGCCGCCGCCGAAGATAAGCTTGTTCTCCTCTTTGTCGTAATATTTTAGCCGGAACATAAGCGAATATTCTCTAAATTTCTTGTTGGCATCATAGTCCACCGTTGATCTGATAGTTATTCCATTGTCGTCGGTAATATGAACAAAGTTTTCATATCTCCCTTTTAGATCACCGGCAGAAAACAGGTAGGTAGTATTATTTATTCTGTCGGGTAATGATGAAAGTGAATTGCCGGAAAATTCGGAAATTATTACGGTTTTACCACTGCTAATATCTACTGTGGCTAAAAATTTATCTGTACCGGCAAGTATCAATTTATTATTGACAATCGTGAAGTCTGTATATACAATTCTATCGTAGTATTTGCTATACTTAAACTCAGCGAGAAACTTTGAGGAATCCTTCATTACAACCTTATGCAATTCTATTCGTAGCAGTGTTGAACCATAAGTACGATGTCTTTCGATATAATATAATTCATCCTCGATGGCCTTAAACTTAAAAAATTTGTTTGATCCTTCGTATAACTTTTCAAATGTTGTAAAATCTTCAGTTCTGTAAATATTTATTCCCTTT
Organism: Bacteroidota bacterium; assembly: GCA_024278075.1. GTDB lineage: Bacteria > Bacteroidota > Ignavibacteria > Kapaibacteriales > UBA2268 > JAJRTW01. The sequence goes on from JAJRTW010000143.1 coordinate 8,036, forward strand.
GTTATACTGTCAACACTTCTATTACTTGTAGTGTACAAGTAATTCGAATCGGTAGATAATTCGTAGCCGTTCGAACATTTAGTTTCACAAAAGCCAAAATCCTTTAAATAAAGAGTGTCAACCGGGATCAAATTATTGTCTAATCTTATATGCTTTGAAGTATCGGCTTGAGCAATTAAATGCCCTTTAAAATATGCAAGAGAGGAGCGATATTTTATATTCCGCCACCATGAAGTAAATGGCTTTAATATAAGTGGAAATTCAGCATTGGGTTTATAATAATTGGTAAGTGTCATTAATCTTTTCCGGCTCCGAAGGAAATATCCGTTTGGATACTTAATTACCGTCAGTATTGAATCCTCCAAATTTGCTTTTGTTTGCCACGAACGGCCATTGTCCCCGGATATGCTAATCTCTCCTATATCGCTAAATGCCAGCATTTCGTCATCTGAGAAAAACATCTTAACAATACTTCCCCGGTCAAATACTCTTTTCTGTGACCATGTTGCAGCATTATCATAGCTGATAAGCATGGAGCCAAAGTCGCCATAGGCAGCCACTATATTATCTTTGGCTGCAATTCCATAGAAATTGACATTCAAGGGTGTGAAAACGAATTCTTCAGCAATCATAGTTTTGCAAAAGGCAATAATGATTAAGAAGCAGAATAGTAGTTTTTTCATTTGGGAGGCTCCTTTATTTGTTCACAATAGTATGTTCATCCGATGGCATATAGCCACCGGATGAACGGATTGATAATAATAATTTAATCGCATATGGTAATTATTCTAAAACAATAACTATGTTGTCCTGGAACAGGATCAGGTTCGTACTCACTTTGACATTCATCCGTATCGCCATATTGAGTAGGTGTGGTTCTTGTATAACGATACTCCGGGATATTAGCATCGTAGCACCATTTAAAAATTGTTAAACAATATACATCTTCGGTATCAGGGCAAACTTCGTAAATATAATTACCACTATTATTATATTTTCGCCAACAAGTCGGCCGCTCTTCAGATAAATCTAATGTACCCGAACCCGGCCCAACACACGGCGGTATATCAAGGCCACAGAGATCTTCAATATAATCCGGATCATTTAATTGAGCATATATATCGCCGAGTATTGCCTCAGGGGTCAGAGGTGGATCCTGTATGCAAGATGGATCAACTAATCCAAACAAAGTAACCTTTACAGACATCGAGTTATTTGTTGGATTGCATTGGTAGCAAATTTGGACAAGGTAGTCACAATCCTGAACAGTCAAAGTCAAGGCTTGAAAAGAATAGCCGGTAGGGCATTGTGCCTTAGCCTCAATTCCGGTCATCAATGTAAATGCTAATATAGAAACTAAAACAAGAAAACTTTTATAGTAACGCATGTCAAACTCCCGAGGAATAATTTACAAAATTTATTTATTAATAACTACGTGAAAAATCCGTAGATTTGATCCGAAGCGTTGTGGAGATAAACGGGATGATAAAGGGAGACTTCTGAATAATAGGGAAGTTGTCATTCCCGTGAAAACGGGAATCCAGTATTTATGCGGCAAATAGATTCCTGCTGAAGTTTATCCTGAGCGAAGCCGAAGGGCAGCAATGACAGAAAAAATCGAATTTATCAGAAGACTCAAAGGAATAATCCAACCTTTTTGATTTAACGAACCTCTTCTCTATCTCCTAATTCACCAATATGTTATAGCCATTCCATTATATTGGCTTGGATTTTGATGCGTATATTCAAATTCAACACAGTGAGAATATTGATGACCATACTCGATGCAAAGAAATTGTTTACCGAATATTGCGAATCCGAAAAGGATTTTTCGCCCTATACGGTAGCGAATTACGATCTGTCATTGAACCAGTTCTATGATTATTTGTCGGAGAATTTTGACAACATTCCCGATTTGGGTGAAATCGAAACCGAGGACATCAGGCCATTCTTAGGGTGGCTCCACGACAAGGGCCTTAGTAAAAATTCTTTGCGGATTAAAATTTCCGCCGTAAAATCTTATTTTTCATTCTGCCACCGGAAGGGATATATAAATAGCAACCCGGCATCGATAGTTCAAACACCAAAAAGGGACAAAAAATTGCCCTCATTTCTGCTGGAGAAGGAAATTGCCGGCCTGATTAATAAGTTCGATACCAAGACTCCCTTAGGAGCCAGAAACCTTGCCCTGACAGAATTGATATATAGTTCGGGATTGCGAATCAGCGAAGCCCTGTCTCTGAATATTTCCGATATAAATTTTGCCACTAAATTAATTAAAGTGGCCGGGAAAGGCGGCAAGGAGAGAATAGTTCCCGTTGGCGATAAGGCATTGTCGGCGCTGAGGCATTACTTTCTCCTTAGGCGGCAGCTTGCGAAAAACAATATAGAAAAAGCTCTGTTCTTAACTTCACGAGGCAACAGACTGGATTCTTCCGGGGCATACAGGGCTATGAACAGGGCGATGAAAGGGATTACCGAAGCCCAGCAGAAAAGCCCTCATGTTCTCCGCCATTCTTTTGCTACTCATCTGATGGACAATGGCGCCGATATAACTGCAGTATACGAAATGCTGGGGCATTCTTCGCTGTCATCTACACAAGTCTACACCCATGTGTCTATAGAAAGGCTGAAGCAGGCTTATAAAAAGGCGCATCCCAAGGCGTGATAATATGTAATTACTTTTTCGGATTTGATTCAGTATACACATTTGATTACAAAGGCCAGCTATCAGCGGATTATATTTTTATTATCGTTGTTTATTTCAGAATTTTGTAAGTAATAACCAATCAACATAAAAATTAATTATATTAGGCAGCGAAATGAATAAGTTAAAAGTAAGCGTTATCGGCACGGGGCATCTTGGGGCAATTCATACGAAGCTATGGAAAGAGAACCTGAATACGAAACTTGCCGGTGTTTATGATATAGACCCGAAACGAGCAAAAGAGGTTGCAGATAGATTTGATTGCCATTTCTTCGAATCGATTGGCGAGGCGATAGATAATTCCGATATTGTTACAATTGCCGTTCCGACTAATGTACATTTCGATGTGGCCAAAAAATTTATCGAAGCCGGGAAGCATTGCCTGATAGAGAAGCCCGTTACTTCGACCTACCAGGAAGCATTAAAGCTGATTGAACTTGCAAAAGGCTGTAATGTGGCCATCCAGGTGGGGCATGTGGAAAGGTTCAATCCGGCGATTGCCTCGCTGTCGGGCTACGACCTGAATCCGCTGTTTATCGAAGCCCACCGCCTAAGCCAGTTCACCACAAGAGCCACAGATGTTTCGGTTATCCACGACTTGATGATCCACGACATAGATATTATGCTGTGGACGATTAAATCGAAAGTAAGCAATATCGATGCCAACGGTGTGAGTATCATCACCGAAACGCCGGATATTGCAAACGCAAGAATTACATTTGAAAATGGTGCGGTTGCTAATTTAACCGCCTCGAGAATTTCTGCCAACCCAATGCGAAAGATGAGGATGTTCCAGCAGGGAGCGTATATCTCTATAGATTTCGGCAAGCCGGACGTAGAGGTGTTCCGAATAATCGATGAAGAATATGACGATGCTTCGGAGATGGTTTCTGCTTCTATGTTGGGGACAATCGAGGCTGGCCTGAAGAACAAGAAGATAGTATACGAGAAACCTGTGATTCCACAGCTAAATGCCATTGCCGAAGAGCACAAAGCCTTTGTGAATTCGGTTACAGATAATCAGCCGGTTTTAGTTGGTGCCGAAGAGGCGTCCGAAGCACTTAGAGTAGCCGAAGAAATATCAGCTCAGATAGCCGGCTGATATTGCCAAACGTTTTGCCAATTGCCAGAACTGTCAATTCAGGAACTTTCGACTTTCGTCAGATGCAACAACAGACTGGACGTTAAATATCCGTGATAAATATGTTCCGAATCTTGTATAGCAGCTTGATATACCACTTGCAGCTTGATATACCGCATCCATATATCAGCAGACATGGTTACTTTCGAAGGGCCTGCAACAGAGCTTTTTCAATTGAAATGCTGTCGCTTCTTCCAACAAAAGCATCCAATGTGTCGAGAATTGAAAAAACCGGTGTGCCTGACTTCATCACAATGAATGACGGCAATTTATTGATTGTAAACTTATCGGCGAAAGGATGTTTATTGGATAATTCCAGCATTGAGTATATCTCATAATAAGATTCGGAGATGCCGGACTCGCGGAAAACTTTTACAAGCCGCGGAAAATCCTTATGAGCGCCGCTGCAAGTGCATGATGGTTTTACGAATAAATAGAAGAAATGAGCATTTCCCAAAAAAGCATTTTTGATTTCTTCAACTACACCGGAATCGGGTTGATAATTATCGGCTTCCGGCTCGAACCCCGCATATCCCGGATTATCATTTATTTCCTGAATAGTTAGCAAAGTCGCTTCAGGTTCCACCGGGGATTCTTCACATGACACAAGAATAAATACCAGCAATATCACGAAGGTTAAGGCATGAAGATTGAGTTTCATTTAAGCACCATTTTTTTGATCAAAGATTTAAGGGATACGATATGCAATTTGCAAATATTTTTCTATATAAACAATCGAATATTTATTATATAACCTGTTGTCGTATTTATTAGTGTTTTATTATGAGATGCTGAAGCAGAATCGTAATTAGAGTTTCCTCAAAAAGCACTAACTGTTTATTGGTATAGTAGTTACAAAAGATATTCAACTTAAAAGTGCAAGGAAATGGATTTATTATGCTCTTATGCCTTGCAGATTGTAGGGCAACCCCCTGCTCGCCTGGCTCACTTCCCCCTTTTTTAAGGGGGAATAGTTGATCAAATTCCCCCTTAAAAAAGGGGGATTTAGGGGGTTGTTATTCTCCTTTAAGCATAAGCATTAGAATCTTTTTCACCAACTACTTTTTGAGGAAACCTTAATTACAATGCTTCTATGGTGGATAGCCATCTGAAAAGAACCTTGCTCTTCTTTATTATGATGTCACTACCGTCCGGATTAATATGAGAGGCGTTTTCAATTTATACTGACTATTTTAGCTCATTCCCAAATTCGTGCAGTCAGGACTTCCCGTCCTGATGGCTTTTCCTCACGGGGCAAGCCCAACATTTGGCTGCGGAAACGATGCTATTAAATCTTTGTGAGACGGTGTACTAAATTATAATCTTCATTCTTTTCGCCCGAGTTAAAACACGGGGCCATTTACACTTTTTCAATTACTACGGGCTTGCAACGAGATGCAGCACCAGCAGCTAACTGCTTCTTGCCCTTGCAATATCAATCGCCAATTTTACAGCTTCGACAGTGCTATTCTCATCGGCCAGATTCTTGCCGGCGATATTAAAAGCAGTGCCATGGTCCGGCGATGTACGAACAATCGGCAGGCCGGCTGTGAAATTAACGCCCGCACCCCCGGCAAGCAGCTTAAGCGGGATCAGGCCCTGGTCGTGGTACATGGCAATTATACCGTCATAGCTTTTATATATTCCGTGGGCAAAAAATCCATCGGCCGGATGCGGGCCGTCAACAGCAATCCCATTATTGCGCGATTCCCGGATTGCTGGAATTAGTATCTCTATCTCCTCATTGCCAAAGGCGCCATCCTCGCCGGCATGGGGGTTCAGGCCAAGAACGGCAATCCCTGGAGCGGCTATATTGAAATCATTGCTAAGAGTATGAGCGAATTCTTCAATGTGGCCGATTAATCCATCGGTTGTGACCATTGGCGGAACATTTCTCAAGGCGGTATGAATGGTGGCAAGCGACACCCTGACATTGGATGAGCATAAAATCATGTTCGGATGCGGCACATTGCATCTGTCGGCTATCATTTCGGTATGGCCGGGGAATTCAAAGCCTGCCAGTTTCGCCGTTTCCTTAGAAATTGGCATGGTAACAAGGGCGTCAAACTCGCCTGCAATTGTCCTGCCGAGGGCAGCCTCGATTGATTCGATGGCTAATTTCCCGGCCGCCTTCGATTTCCTGCCAAATTCAACAGGCGAATATGCTTCGATGGGAATTACCGGGCATGTCCTGGTGCCAATGCTTATATTGGAACCATAAAATTCGGCCGCATATCCCGCCTTGTCAAAATATTCCCTGATGATGTCAATATTGCCAGAAAGCGAAATACTAATGCCATGAAATTCCTGATAATTCTTATTCAGGGCAATTATGCACTTATAGAAAACCTCAAGGCCAATCCCATTGCAATCACCCATGCTGACAATGATTTTCATAATTTCACCTAAAGGCATTTGGATAAATAATTTACCTGTTCAACTTATAATTCCGATAAGCATTTAGCAATAATCCCACAAGAGTCAGATTGAGTATCATCGACGACCCGCCGGAACTCATAAAAGGCAAAGGAATTCCCATGACCGGGATTAAACCAATGGTCATGCCGATATTAATGAAAAAGTGGTATAAGAAAACCGAGGCCGAGCCGATGGCAAGAATACTGTGGAATTTGCTTTCAACTTCATTGGCGATTTTAATGGCACGGTATATCAAAGCCAAATACAACAGAATAATTGAGGCTCCTCCGATAAAGCCAAACTCTTCGTTCGGCACCGAATAAATAAAATCTGTCCATTGCATCGGGATATATCTAAGCTGGGTTTGAGTCCCCTTCAAAAAGCCCTTGCCATAGACGCCTCCGCTGCCAATCGCCAGTTTCGACTGCATCACGTTGTAACCGCTGCCGAGCGGATTGCTCCCGGGATTCAGAAATGTTTCTATCCTTGCTTTTTGGTGGGTTTGCAGGTTCTCATAAAACACCGGAGCTATCGAACCTACCGAAATAAATATAGATATTGCGATAATAGTAAGCACTATCTTACGGCGGAATAAGAAGGAAATTCCCGAAAGCATCGTTACCGCAGAGATAAAATATATATTTCCTTTCAATGCCATCAGGATTATTACAGGCAATGCCACGAAGAAATAGAGGATGAATAAATCGAACCCCGACCAAAATAAAATGCCAAACAACAAGGCAAGCATAACCGTAGCCGAACCCATATCGGGCTGGCGTAGAATCAATACGAAAGGAATCACCGTGAGTATGATGACAATACTAACATCCCTTATCGTCCTGATATCATTGCCCTTGACAGATAAATATTTGGCAATAGCAAATATCAATCCCAACTTAGCTACTTCCGACGGCTGCACCGTGAAAGAACCAAGCCGAATCCATCCTTTGGTTCCGTGGCTTTCGATGCCTATGAACAATACTGCGATTAACAACCCGATGCAAAGGGCATAGATTAGATACGAATTTGACGACAGCCACCGCTCGGGGATATACATTACAACGAACATTATCACCAGGCCAATTCCCGAAGAAAGCAGCTGCCGGTCGAAATACGAACTCATAGCTGAATCATAAGTTGCACTGTAGATAGAGATCAGGCCGAACGCTATCAGCATTATCGCTATAAACACCGTCGTCCAGTCCAGATAGCTGGCAATCGACTTTTTTAGTCCTCCCGTATAATCCTGAGCCATGATGCTATATCTGATTCGATATTTTTATTTCACAATTTACTTATCGTGACGTCAGGACTTACCGTCCTGAAGTCCTTCAATTCTGTTATCGTGACGTCAGGACTTACCGTCCTGAAGTCCTTCAATTCTGTTATCGTAACGTCAGGACTTACCGTCCTGAAGTCCTTTAATTCGGTTCAATGCTTCATTATATCTGCTTAGAGTATTGTCCAAAACTTCTGCGGGGAGTTTTGGCGGCGGCGGTGTTTTATCCCAGTCGAGCGTTTCCAAGTAATCCCGAAGGATTTGCTTGTCGAACTGCATTTGCGGGGTTCCCGGCTTATAGGTTTCCTTAAGCCAAAACCGTGATGAATCCGGAGTCAGAGCTTCGTCTATCAGAATTATTTCGTCGTTGTAATAGCCGAATTCAAATTTAGTATCTGCTAATATTATTACATTTTTATTCATATAATCGGCACCGAAATTATATAGTGCAATCGATATGTCAGCTAATTTACGTGCCGTTGCTTCGCCAAGAATTTCGGCATACTGCTCGTAGTTAATGTTCTCGTCATGGCCTGTATCTTCCTTCGTGGACGGAGTGAATACCGGTTCGGGCAGCTTGGAGAATTCCAGCAATCCCTGGGGCAGAGCTATGCCGCATACCGTATTGCTCTTCTTATATTCCTTCCAGCCCGACCCAGCCACATAGCCACGTACAATGAATTCGACGGCAAGGGGCTTGCATTTCTTCACCAGCATCGACCGGCCTTCGAGATAGTCAGAATATTGACGGCAGGCCTCGGGGTAGTCATTTACATCTGACGATACGAGATGATTGGGAATAATGTGCTTTGTATTGTCGAACCAATATTTGGAAATTGTGGATAGAATCCTTCCTTTGCCCGGCACCGGCTGGTCCATTATTACGTCGAATGCCGAGATTCTGTCTGTGGCAACTAATAGCAAATATTCGCCGAGGTCGTATATATCCCGAACTTTGCCTTGCTTCAGCAGTTTTAGATCCGTAAGTGTTGTTTTGTGCATTGCTTCCATGATTATCCTTGTAAATATATTTAAAAATAAGTTGTTATATGATTCTAATTTGCGAAAAGTCAAATGTTACACCTGACTTTAAAGAGCTGGAATCCTTCTCCGGCATTAACAACTGGCGGAACATTAAATCATCATTCGGACTGACTTTGATCAAAAAAAATGATTCCCACTCACTACTGTCCGGTTAAAAATGAGAGCAGTACTTAATATAAACCTGAATACTATGACTTGTCATTGCGGAACTTGTTTCAGAATCCAGTGTTCATGGGCTGTTTGGCTATATTAAGATGGATGCCGGATCGGGGTCCGGC
>JAJRTW010000144.1 GCA_024278075.1 Bacteroidota bacterium
CGAGAAAAAGGGTAATTTTGTATAAAACCTTGCAAACTAATTATTCCGGTGAAGCATGAAAGGAAATCCTAAAAACCTAAATCAAAATTCATTTTTATACCAGCGGCTGGCAGATACTATTAACCCGAAAATAACCCGAAAAACTCTTTATATCAACTCGAAGATAAAGGCACGGACTATCAGCCTGTCCATGCCATCTATACTGCGGAGAGGGTGGGATTCGAACCCACGGTAGCGCATAAAACACTACGCTGGTTTAGCAAACCAGTACCTTCAGCCACTCGGCCACCTCTCCGGTGTTGCTTCCATTTTAGGAAAACAAATATACGATAATTTAGATTTTAATAAAAAGAGAAAATATGGCGAAATATCTAAGGCCATTATTTCTTTATCGATTATTTTTTATTTAGAATTGTGGTGGTTGCCTGATCAGTGGGAGTTATAAGTATATCCTGGATAAGGACATGCGGCGGCCGGGTTGCGATGAATAACGCTACATCTGCGATGTCGATTGCCTGCAGCGGCGTATAACCTTGATAAATATTAGCCGCCTTTTCATCATCGCCATGGAAGCGGACGAGTGCGAATTCAGTCTCGACCAGGCCCGGCTCCAGATTCGTCACCCTCACTCCGGTTCCGTTCAGGTCAATCACCATCCCCTGGGAAATGGCCACCACGGCATGTTTTGTTCCGCAATATACAGCGCCCATCGGGTAAGTTTCCCTGCCGGCTATCGACCCGATATTAATCACAATGCCAGAATCCCGCTCAATCATTCCGGGCAGGACAATCCTCGAAACATAGAGCAGCCCTTTGATGTTGGTGTCAATCATCTCCTCCCAATCGGACAATACACCTTCGTGGATTTTATGCAGCCCGCGGGCAAGGCCGGCATTATTGACGAGAATGTCTATGGGCTTCCAGTCATCGGGAAGATTATCGAGCTTTAATTTAAGGCTGTCGTAATCGCGAACGTCTTCACAGAAAACCATGCAATCAGTGGAGAATTTTTCTTTTAGTTCTTCGGCGAGTTTAACGATAGATTCTTTCCGCCGGGCAATTAGAATTAACCTTGCCCCGGCTTCGGCAAATACTTCGGCGCAGGCCCGGCCAATTCCGGCAGAAGCACCAGTTATTAATGCTATTTTGTTCTTGAGTTGCAATTTGAATTTATTCTATTTATTAACGTAACCCCCATCTAATTGCCAGTTGCAACAACCGGCAGAGCGAACGTTACTGTAATCTTGAGTTGCAATTTGAATTTGATAACAATAGTGTCCCGTAGAAAACGATTTCTTCCACGAGTTAAAACTCGTGGCTATTTATGTATATGTATAATAGTATATGTGTAATAGTATATGTGTAATAATATCTAAAAACTAAAGGTACTAATACCCGCTATTGCCCGTCAGCACAACGCCAATTGTGCGGGCAACAATATAAATATCAAAAAACATTGACCAATTACGAATATAATATACGTCGGTGCTGTTTCTTTCTTCGAAGCTGGAAGCGTTGCGGTCTGTCACCTGCCACAAGCCGCTGATGCCGGGCTTTACTTTCAGGATTACTTCATCTTGGCCGTTCATCTTGTATTTCTCCCACGGCATATAGGCACGCGGCCCAATCAGGCTCATGTCGCCTTTGATAACGTTCCAGAACTGCGGAAGCTCGTCGAGGCTGAATTTCCGGAGGAATTTCCCGACACGAGTCAGCCGCGGGTCGTTCCGTAATTTATGGTATATTTCGTATTCGGCCCTCATTTCCGGATTTTGGTCGAGCAAGTCCTGCAACCTTTGTTCGGCATCAACGTGCATGGTACGGAATTTTATCATTTCGAAACGCGAATCTGCTATACCCATTCTCTCCTGACGGAAAAATATTCGCCCGCGAGAATCAATAAATATTAAAAGTGCCGTGAGCAATATAAGAGGCAAAACCATTATTCCTATTAGTGTGGTCAGCAGAATATCGAAGACTCTTTTGGTGGCCAGAGATGATTTGCGAATTAGCCTTTGGCGAACTTCAAGGCCTAATATACCGCCAATATTCCTTGTCGATACCCACAGGCTGGACAGTCCGAATATGTCCGGAATAATGGTTGTGTGCAGAAAATACCGCGAATACTTCCAGATTATTTCTTTTTGCCTTTTGCTTGGCACACTCGGCATGGCAATCATGGCATGGTCAACCTGAAGCTTTGAAGCCAGGTCCGGCGTTACTTCCAGGCCGCCGATAACGGGGATGCCATCAATATATCCCCACCGGTCGATGTCGTCATCCACGGCAACGATAGGCCTCAGGCCGATATGCAAATGCTTATGCATTGACTTAATGACTTTCTCGCCGGCTTTTCCGGCACCAATTACAATTACCGGTATGCCCCACCAATGCTTCGATCCGAAAATTTTCCGAACCACAGCACGGCCCAATGGAATCAATCCAAGCGACAAGAGCCACGATGACAGAAATGCGAGCCTCGAATAAAACCAGTCATCCTTGATGAAGAATGTAAGAATAGCAATGGCGCCATAAACCAAAGAGGTAGAAAAAGTTAATGTCCTGAGTTCACGGATGGCATCAACTCCGAACCCGGGGTATAGCCCACGCAGGAAATAAACCGCCGGGAACAGCAGCATGAAAAGCGGAATCACCGAAACGTAATTCGCCAGAACTACTTCACCGGGGAAAAGTGCGTCCCTCAGATATAAAGATGCAAGAATAGAAAATGCGAGCACACACAAATCCATTGCCAGAAAAAGCCCCCCCGCTCCGGCCTTTCTTAGCAGGTCATTGCGCTTTGGCAATGCAGTTGTAGGTTCTTCCGTCAGAATGGAAGACAGTTGCTTTAAAGTTAAGGTTTCCATTAGCAGTTAATATGAATTCAACATACTTGAACGTGTACCGCTCTCCCTATAGGCGCAATCCTGTTGACGAGTATATGATATTGCCCTTATTGATATCCGCACAAATATTAAGCCAAAATTCATATTTCCCTGCAATGAGTTCAACATCTGTTTTTATTAGATAATTTTCACAGACAAACCATGCAAGTTAATACATTTTTTCGTTATTTCAGGCAATAATATTTAATTACGAAAAGCATTAAAAGCTACTAATTAAATAGTCAAAACTGCTAATATAAATCCTTAAAATGCTAAATGAGGTAAATTTAGAAAACTAATCGAGGTAAAAATTGGCCATAAATCCGATTGAAGATTAACAATTGTTAGCAATTGCAATTATAATGAATTTTTGTTTATAATGCAAATTTAATATTATTATTTTAAATTTTTTCATAGTAGCAGCCGGGTAGGATATGGGAGGCGAGATGAATGTTTTAATAACCTTTTTCTTTATTATCCGTTAAATAAGAAAGGGAGCCGAATAATTCGAGCCTTTTACGTAGGGGCAGGTTCGCAACCTGCCCAAAAACAATATCGCTCTCTGTTCGGTACGGTTTGGAACCGTCCACGACATTTTTCGTGGTGCCGGGGCTTCCCGCCCTGATGCCTAAAATATGATATGGGTTTGGCAGATAGCATTGTAATCATATTTGACTCAAAACTGAGAATCTAATAACATCTACTATCCGATGCCTGTCAGGTATTGCCTGTCAGGTATTGCCTGTCAGGTATTGCCTGTCAGGTATCCCGGATATTGTATGAATAATGCAATTTAAATAAAGTTGAGGCTATATGTCAGATGTAACATCTGACAGAACATGGATACATAAAATACTCAAGTGCATTAATTCTGTCAATAAAAATATTGGAAATATTACTAACAACTTTAATTACATTTTTATTAAATTAAATTTATTAAATTAGATTTACAATGACAAGTAAATACATAAAATCATATATTCTGCTGATTTTCGGGATTCTGATAAGCGCTGCCTTGTTTGCGTTTGCTCCGCAGGACGGTCCCGGCCCAAATAGCACATCCGGGCAATCGAAAACGTTCCGATATGTTCCGAACCAGGCTTTTGGGCTTGGCGAACGCCTTGAATACAAAGTGGGCTATAAGTTTATTACCGCCGGCACCGGATACTTCCATATACTTCCGAAACCTTTGATGCGAAGCGGCCGGAAATGCTATGATGTCCGCTTTCAGGTGCGTTCGCTGAAAAGCCTGGAGTGGATATTCAGGGTTAGAGATACCTACCGCTCGGTGATTGATATTGGCGGTATTTTCCCCTGGCAGTTCGAGCAACATATACGGGAGGGCAATTACAAAAGGGATTTCAAGGCAATGTTCGACCAAAATCGCAATATTGCCAAAGTAAAAGACAAAGAATACCCCACGCCGGAATATGTTCACGATATCGTCTCGGCTTTCTACTATGTTAGAACACTCGACATCGGGAAAATGAAAAAGGATTCTACTTTATATTTGAATAATTTCTTTGATGATACCACCTATACTCTTGGCGTTCGATATTTGGGGCGGCAGACTATTGAAGTTGACGCCGGGGAATTCCGATGCTTAGTAATCGAGCCTTTGGTGTTGGAGGGCGGCCTGTTCAAGAATGAGGGCAGGATAGTTATATGGCTGACAGATGATGAACGGAAGATTCCCGTCAAGGTGGCGACTAAAATTCTTATCGGATATGTAGGGGCGGAACTGACCCGATACAGCGGTGTGCGAGGCAAGGTGAATGCGAAAATTGAGTAAACACATAAGTCTTCAGAAATATTTAGTTTTTCTTGTCATTCCTGCGAAAGCAGGAATCCATTTCTTGCTTAAATACCGGTCTTCTGTTTTCACGGCAATAACAGTATGCCTGTTATTTAGAAATATCGTATTAATAATATTTCTCCTTTCTGCCTTCGTTTCCCTTGCTCAGAACGATAAGGTTAAGGTGTTTAATAACCTCAAAGATAGATTCTCGAAGATAGAATCGTTAGAAATAGATTTTGAATTCGCGGACAATCCCGACATCACCGGCTTGGTCCTTGCCAAAAAGGGTGATAAATACGTAATGGATTTCACCGGAAGGAAGATCGTTTGCGACGGCAATACGATTTGGAATATTTCTAAGATTGACAGCAATGTTGTTATCAGTACGTTCGACAAGGAACACACGGATATTTCTATCGAACAGTTCTTTTTCAATTCGCTTGAGAATTATAAGCCTATCGATTTGGTTAAGGAAAGCAGTACGGCAGCAGGCACTTCCCTCGTATTAACTTTAGCTCCGGCCAAAGGTGATAACGGGTTGATCCGGATATGGATGCAGCCAAATTCGGGGCGGGTCAGCGCCGTTGGTTTTGTGGCCGGCGATATGGAGCAGGTATGGAAGATCAATAAGTTAATAATTAACCCCAAATTCAATGATAGAATGTTTAGTTATAAGATAAGTGATGATGTTGAAGTGATTGATTTAAGGTAGGTAACTTAGAATTATCATTTCCGGCTCAATCCGGTATCCATTCTTAATTCTATAATTGTGAATTACTTCCGCTACCCCTACTCCTTGATAAGTTTTATTGATCTCTGATTATTCTTAGATTGAATATTTACGATATAGCTGCCAGAACTTAATTTTTTGCAATTATACGATATTATTTTATTGTCTTCAATTACATAACCTACGTAAACATTATCAATCAAATTTCCTGAAATATCTATAATATTTACTTTAATGTTATCATTCAGGAATTGATCTAAAGGTATGTAAATTAAACTATTTGCCGGGTTCGGGTATAATGTTTTTATTCCAAATTCAACTTTAGGTGTAACACTGGAAAGAAAATCCGTCATTAAGACAAATAGGCCTCTGTAAAATGGGTCGTAATTATCGGAAGTAGCTACAACAAGGAAATCAGAATTGTGTGACAGACTGAATTGTCTTGCAGTAATGGGGCCAAATTCATAGGTAAAATCGTTTTCGATATTTTTTATAATCATTTTGTGTATCGCTGTGGAACTAAATATCAGAAAGTTACTGTCATTTGAAAACAACAAATCTTCAGCAGGAGCCCATTTATTGTTTCCAAATTTCATTTCCGTATAAAGCTCCAATGACGAAAAATTATATACTTTTACAAGGCCGTTATTGTCTCCAATAGCTATAAGGCTTTCATCTTTTGAGATTGTTATTGCCAAGATGTCTACATCGTGATTAATTCTTTTTGGGGTGTATTCCAAAGTATTGAGGTCAATAAAATACAGAATTCGATTTTTCGGCCTATTATCACCAGTCCCATGATAACCTGAACCAAGAATCAAATAATTACCTAAGGGTGATATATCAAACAAACTTGCACCATCGGTACCATCGGCTGGAATAAAATTTACAAGTTCCCAATTATCAACATCAAAAATAAAAACACCATTAACGTCAAGGCTTCGGAAAGCTAATGCTATTAAGTATTTGCCATCTGGAGTGAATTGTGCTTTCCATATTGCTACTATTCCTTCTTCATGCGGTATATCTATGAACTTTAACTGTACTCCTGTTTCAGTGCTGTAAATCCTTGTTTGGCCGGCACCATTAGTAACCGCAATCATATCAAGTTCCTCATTCAATGAAATCTCTTCAAGGCCGGCGCCAGTGATCGTATCGCCTATTTCAAGAACAACCTCGCCTTTGGCAGCATCCCATTTTCTTAAACGATACAGACCTCCTGCAGTATAGATGAACTTATCATCGGATGATATTTGTATTTGTGAAATACCATAACCCGGATCAACTGACCATATTATTTCTGGTTCATTTGCACAGACAGAACTAGTTGCTATTATAGCAATAATCACCAATATCATTTTCTTAAACATAACAGGCTCATATACAGTTGAGAAAAGGGTTGATCTATATTGAGTATATTGTTCTCGGTAATTTATATGGATTAGACGGAGATAAGTAATTTCTTATTTTGACGATGCCTAATGATTCGTTAGGGCGAACGGCCGTTCTTCCATACATTGTTATTTAGCGTGTAGTAAGGACTTCCCGTCCTGACGGAAAACAATGGATGCTTCAGTCGCAAGCTCCTTCTTAATTACTTGCAAAAACCAGCGACAAATG
Organism: Bacteroidota bacterium; assembly: GCA_024278075.1. GTDB lineage: Bacteria > Bacteroidota > Ignavibacteria > Kapaibacteriales > UBA2268 > JAJRTW01. Next base: position 7,034 of record JAJRTW010000144.1, read on the forward strand.
ACCAGCGACTAACGACTTATTATAAGAGTCATCCCCCTTAATCCCCCTTCGAAGGGGGAATGTATTAGTAACTGTCAATTGATTATAGCCCCTTCGGTATCGCATAGCTTCACATCGCCGAATCGGGCAAGCTGGGGGCGAAGCACTTCCGGATCGCCAGCGGCTACGATTACCAGGCCGTTAGGCTCTAAGTATTTCTTCTGCACCTCTGGCAATTCGCCTGCGGTGACTTCATTAATTTTCCTGAAAAAATCATCGAAATAAGAATCCGGCAGCCCGTAGAGCAGCAAAGAATTCAGCATAGTTGCAATTTGCTTGGGCGATTCCACACTGCGCAGGAAAGACCCACCCAGGTATTGCCTTGCCCTTTCCACCTCTTCGTGATCGAGCTTCCCGCCGGCAAAATGCTTCATCTCCGAAATTGAATCGCCAATGGCATTGGCCACATGTTCGTTGCCAACGTTGGTGCTAATAACAAAAGCCGAACCGTATTTCCTGGCGGCAACCGACGAAAATACGCCGTAAGTATAGCCTTTGGTTTCCCTCAGCAGATGGTTCAGCCGCGACATAAAGTACCCGCCGAAAATCGTGTTCAACAGCTGCAGGGCGGGGTAATCGGCATTATTACGGCCAATCGACGGCATGCCAATCCTGACGGTAGTCTGCGGCGCCTTTTCCTTTGCTATTATTACAACATTATTGCCGGCAATTTCGGGCTGCGCCGGTATTGTGTCAGCCGATGGGCTGCCCTGCTCTAATATTTTTGATTCCAGCATATTAACTAATTCATCTGTGTCAAAATTGCCGGATACTATCACAGATAATTTGGAATTCATCAGCCGGCCCTCATACCAGCCGAGGCAGTCGCTTCTCGATATAGAGCCAATTGAGGCTTCCGTGCCGCCGCGGGCATGGCCGTACCGGTGGCCCTTGTACATCGAGCAGCCAAATGCAAGGCCCGACAAATAATTCGTATCGGCATTTTCGTGGCGGATGTCCGCAATGGTTTTCTTCTTTAGCCTGCCGATTTCGCTATCCTCGAATTTCGGATCGTACAGGCAATCAGCGATTACATCGAAGGCCTGTTTGGCAAAATCCGCCATGCAGCTAAATCCCAGCCCCGTGCTGTCCCAGGTGGCTGTTGAATAGGCTTGTGCCGCTATCGAATCAGTTGCTTCGGCTATCTCGCGTGCAGAGCGGCTGCCGGTTCCGCGCAGAAGCATTTGAGCAGCCAAAGATGCAAGGCCGGGAATGTCTTCGTGAACCGATCCGCTATCAATCAGTATCTTCAAATTAATCAGCGGCTGAGTATTATCCCTGCATAATAATAATTCCGCCCCGTTACTTAACTGCCTTCTTTCAAATTTCGGGAATCTAAATGTGGGTTTTTGGACTGATATTGGCGGATGCGTCCAATCTGGCGCCGTAATGTTCATTCTATACCTACCTAATGATTGTGATGGGGATTACTATTGACTCTGCTGCCGGACTCTCAAAATAAATATTCAAGTAATAGGCGCCGGGCGGCAGATTGCCCGTATTGGCCGTTAGAATTGACCCGCCGCTCTCTATGGCCTTGGAACGCTCAATTTCCGAGGCTGTTATCCCGAGGCTGTTTATTAAACTGATGGAAATGATTGACCGTACCGGCACATCTATCCGTATAGCAAGCAGGCCTGCTGCCGGGTTGGGGAAGCACATAGCGGCAAACTTGCCGGTGGCTTGCGGCACTGAGTCATATATGGAATTTACCTTGCCCGGAGTGCCGTTTATGTCGATATTAACATTCCAATTATTTGGCAAAGCATTGTCTGATTTCGGATTAATCAATTCCAGCGACGGCCCGCCGCCATTTGCCTGCGGATACCACGGCGGCGATGATGTATATTCGACAATATCAACCAATTTCCCGTCCGAATCAAACAAACGAACCGCATCTTCCGGGCCGAAGCCGAAACTAAATTCACCAATAAAATTATTAATTCCGGGATAAGCAGATTTGAAATCGGCTGGGCTACGGCAAATAACGATATATCCACCGGCCTCAATAATAGTACCACCTGCAATAGTAAAGCTGTTGCCGTTATTGTTGTCCTTAATCGTCCACCCGGCAATATCCAATTGGCTTTTGCCGTAATTATACAGCTCTATCCAATCGCCCGAAGCGGCAGCCTCGGAAGATTTATACATTATCTCATTTATTACAATCGATACTTCGGGCGTTTCACTCTCACGGAATTCCGCCGTCAATACCAAATCTTTAGTAAAATAAATTGTAATATCTTTTTCTGTGCCGAATTCCGAATCCGACCACGCCGAAAACTCATAGCCACTGTTGGCCAATGCCTCGAGCCGTACCGGAACACCCTGGAAATATATCCCCTCCCAGGGAAGATCGCCGACTTCGATTGTGCTGAGCTTAAAATAGCCTGCCCCCTCGGGAATCACATTCAGCCGCAAATTCGACATCCCCGGCAAATCAAATTGATCGATTATATATCCCCTTTCGTACCCGGGCTTCTCTTTGGCAAACCAGCGGATTCTATCGGCCTGAGCCTGCCAATCCTTCATGCTGTCTTCCCATCTTGCTTTGTGCCTCGGTACTTCCGGCTCAATATCCAGCATAAGGCTGTCCAATATGCCAACAACTTTATCCGGCAGGAAATGTGTGTTCAGAAGGTATGCAAACCGGTTAATGAATAAATGCTTATAGCCGTCGTCGAGCAGAAATCTTGTCAGCAGCCGCGAGTATTCCGATGTGTCGGGATTAAGCGCCCTTTCCAGGACATTATTATACGGGCCGGATCCGAACAAGCCGAATGTCCAGTCCATATCATAGAGATACCATCGCCATTTCCCGTCATACTCCTCCGAATTCCAGTATTTGGTATTATTGAAAGGCCAATCGAAATTACCGCAAAAAATATTGAATATTCCATAGTCAAGGAAATTATCCATGTCGATTCTTCTGTTGGCAATTTCGAGCGATTCCTGTGGATTGGCGCTGAATAAAGTGATTGAATCGAGCATTTCATAATAACTTTTGCTCGTTCCGTTCACCACGTAGTCGCGCTGCTCGATTATATTAATCTGCCTTTCCGGTAAATTATATTTCTCCGCAAGAAAGTCTTCATTCAACCTCTCCCGCAGGTTATATATGCCCCAGTACCGTCCATTGACAAAGCCGATGACGGGGCGGTATAGAGTTTTTCCCAGATTGCCAAGCCCCTCGGCCAAAATCATGCAAAAGGCGTCCCTTATGAAGGCTCTGTCCCAGTCCTGCCCCGAATTCCTCAGTATAAAATGCTCATACCCGCCCAAAGATTTATTACCAAAAAAAGAATATTCGAAATTATTAAGATCGTAGTTCGACCTTGCTGAAAACCTAATGGATTGTTGCGGATAAGTCCTCGAAACCTTCCCGCTCAGGCGAGCCTCGGCGGTTCCGGAGAACTCCAGCCGGCCGCCGTCCCATATCTCAAAATGCAGTGGCACCTGCCGCGAAGGCCAAATATTACCGGGATGAAACAACCCTTCCTCTTCGCTGAATAAGAGCCTCGGATCTGTCGATAGAGAATAAACCGGCAGAGTGGTTTCTTCATTAATAAAGAAAGTATAGGTTTCGGCCTGGCTCGGAATGCCGAAAGAGCCGAATGCCACGGCCCGGACAACCGTTGTTGAGTCTATCGCTATCGGGCTGTCTTCATACCGTGTGGCACTGTCTTTGGTTGGAAGCGAACCGTCGAGCGTATAATATATTTCATCGCCACCGGCAGCCGGAGATAATGCAACCTGCTGCGGCGAAGAGAACCACCCGCCGCTGATGCTGAACCGTGGCGGGCCGGTAATTCGTTTGAATCCTTCTTGATTCTCTGTGCCGGGAGTTGCCGGCAGAAAAAATTCGAAATTATCCCAGCCGTCGGGAAATCGCCCATAGGAAATATCCGTGCGTAGGGTATCATATCGGACACTGTCAATTATTTCGCCGTCCGGAGCAAATAAGTAGGCCGTCTCGCCGGACTTGCTAAGCCTGAAATCGGTATGCAATTCGTCTGATATATATTTTCTGCCGGGGAAGTCGGTATTGAATTCTTCGATGCTGAAATCATCCATATCAAGTGGCAAGCCGTCCATGAACATTTCCGACACTACCGCTTTGGCCAGGCGGGTTCTCGAGGCAGCCGACACAGCAATACCTACATATAATTTCTGTGCCGCCGGAAAGTAAATCGTAAATTTTTCTATATCGTAAGAGTCCTTGTCTATCATGCTTGCCGTTATCGAATCCCCGTGCCTGCGAAGCCGCAAACGGCGGTCGGGATAGTTCGGCTTATACAAAGACCCTTTAATTTCGGCGCGGCTTTCGGGCATGGCCCTATGGTGGAAAACTATCCAGCGGACTTCCTCCGGCCTGCAAAATATTCCGGCATATTTGGAATTATTCCTTAGCTCCTCGCGTATCATCAGCCCGGCAGTGCCAAAATGCTCGGCATTCCGGAAGGATTCGACACGAATGCGAATATCAAAATCACCTTCGGCCTCTACATATTCGAACCGAAATCCGTCATAATTATAGACATTCGACACGCCGAAGCCGGAAGCCTCTATTGTCAGATTACCGGGCAGTTTTCTATCTTTGCCCGAAGCATATATTAGCTGATAGCTCTTCGAGGGCAATATTCTGGCGGGGAATTTCCATGCCGTGCCGTAGTCATTGCCGTCGGATATGCCATAACCTTCGAGTTGGACGTCGCTATCGGTCGGATTATATAATTCAATCCAATCGGGGGAATCCATTTCATCGTCAAATGAAGATGCATAGTTTGATGGGCATAACTCATTGATTACAATGGTATTCTTCGAATGCAGGCAGCAAATAAATGCGAAAAATAAAAACAGCCGGATGGATAATATTTTCATAGTAAGCCATTTGATTATAACATGGTATGCCTATAGACACCTAAATCAATATTATCATTGTTTCGGATAATAATTGTTTAGAGACTTCTGAAAAAACATTATTTCAGCCCTTTACTGCCAATGTCCTTTCGGAAATATTTATTATTAAAACTAATTTTATCCACAGCCGCGTAGGCATTGTCGATTGATTGCTTTAAGCTCCTACCAACCCCCGTTACGGCCAGCACACGCCCGCCGGCAGTAACAATACCGTTATCTCCGATGCCGGTTCCGGCCTGATAAACAATAGCCCCGCCTTCCTCGGCATCTTCTATTCCTGTAATCTTATGCCCCTTGCCATACGATCCCGGATAGCCGGAAGAGGCCAGCACAACCGCACAGGCCGACCCTTCGGACTTGCTTACAACTTTGCTTTTATCTAATTTCCCAATGGCAGCGCTATATAATAACCCGGCGAAATCGCCCCTGAATACAGCCAAAACAGCCTGCGTTTCGGGGTCGCCAAACCGGACATTGAACTCCACTACTTTCACACCGCCGTCCTTTATCATCAAACCCGCATACAAGCAGCCGATAAACGGCGAGCCTTCATTTGCCATTCCGTCTATCGCCGGCTTTATCACCTCGGAATGTACTTCTTTAATGATATCACCGGTTACTACAGGTGCCGGTGCATAGGCCCCCATTCCACCGGTATTCGGGCCTTCGTCGCCATCAAAAGCCCGCTTGTGGTCCTGCGATGAAGCAAGTGTGACGAAATCTGTGCCGTCGGAAATTGCAAGTATCGATGCCTCTTCGCCCTGCATAAAATCTTCGATGACAACCGTATTGCCCGCTTCGCCGAACTTGCCGCCAAACATATCATCGAGTGCTTCATGCGCCGCTTCGGCGGTTTCAGCGATTATCACACCCTTGCCTGCCGCAAGGCCGTCGGCTTTGATAACTACCGGCAATTCCCGGGAATCCAAATAATCATGTGCCAGCTTAATATCGGCGTCCGGGAACGTCATATATTCAGCAGTCGGAATGGAGTATTTCCGCATAAATTCTTTGGCAAAGCCTTTGGATGATTCGAGCCGGGCTGCTTTTTGCGACGGCCCGAATACGGCTATTCCATTGCCGGCCAAATAATCGGCTATGCCATCTGCCAATGGCTGCTCCGGGCCGACAACCACCATGCCTATCTGATAATTTTTGCAGAATTCCTTCACTGCCTGAAAGTCATCGGGGTTCAGCCTGGCCTTCTCTGCAAGTTGGAATATCCCCGGGTTGCCGGGCGTGCAGTATAATGCTCCTGTTCCGGGAGATTCTTTAATCGCTTTTGCAAGGGCATGTTCCCTGCCGCCGCTGCCTATTAAAAGTATGTGCATAAAATCAACTTGGAATAAAAAGATTAGGAACAATAAAATTGAAAATATAATAATTCAATATATCAGGAATTCGAATATACAATTTTGGGCCGAATATTTTGAGCCTTTTTCTAATAATGAAATAATCATTGTGTATATTTTTTTTTGGCAGGGCCATATCAATACCTATGCCATAAGGAAATAGCGAGAGGGAATTTATCCCTTATCATTTTTGAAACATCCATGAAGTACGACGAGTAAAGGATAATTCGTGTTATTAAACCCTTAGTCCCAAGCCAATAATAATTGTGATGCTGTTAGTCTAACTCCCGTATTTTCTGATGGATGCTTTTCTGATGGATGCAATGCAAAAGAATAAAAATCCCGAAATGTTCGGGCTAAGAAGTTTAATAAGAGCATCCGGGCTATCGGTTAAAGATTTTGTAGGGAAATAATTAGGGTTCCCTCAAAAAGTAGTCAGGAAAAAGATATTCATGCTTCTGCTTTAAGGAGAATAACAACCCCCTAAATCCCCCTTTATTAAGGGGGAATTTAATTGGCTATTCCCCCTTAAAAAAGGGGGAAGTGAGCAAAGC
>JAJRTW010000145.1 GCA_024278075.1 Bacteroidota bacterium
ATAACCGGTATCGGGGCAGTCGATGTGCCGGTTTTTGCCATACTGACAGCCAAACAGGAAGAGTATATCTTCGGAAATTGCGAGGCATCCGCAATATTTGTCTCCAATAACTTCCAGCTCGGCAAAGTGTTGGAGTTTAAAGACAGGCTCCCGTCCCTTCGGCATATAATTGTCATGAATGATGACTTCAAATGCGACGACGTAGCAGTTAAATCCATGAACAGTATCATCCGCCGCGGCAGCCAGCTTAAGAATCCTTCGCAAAGAAGAAGTATATTCGCCGACTTATGCTCCAAAGTCAAGCCCGATGACCTTTTAACGCTCATCTATACCAGCGGAACCACAGGCGATCCCAAGGGAGTCATGCTCTCGCACCGGAATATCACATCCAACATCCAGGGATGCATCGACTCCATCCATTTCGACAAGAATGACCTCCTGCTTTCCTACCTTCCCCTCTGTCATAGCTACGAAAGGACAACCGGATACTACAAGATGTTCGCTGTCGGCGCTACGATGGCCATTGCCGAATCTGTGGACACCGTTGCCGCTAATTTAATCGAGATTAAACCTACGGTGATGACCACCGTACCCAAATTGTTGGAGAAGGTAAAAACTAAAATATACAATAAAATTGCAAAAGAGTCCAAGGCAAAGCAAAAGATATTCCATTGGGCAGTTGCTACCGGCACGAAATACGCCCTGAACAAAATGGAAGGTAAGTCGTCCATCGCTTTATCTGCTAAATACAAAATTGCAGATAAATTAGTCTTCGCGAAAATCAGAACTAAGCTCGGTGGACGCTTGAAGATGTTCGTTTCCGGAGGTGCCGCCCTTACTGATGATGTTGCTAAGTTCTTTTTCGCTGCGGGGATAACCGTTATCCAAGGTTATGGCCTCACGGAAACCTCTCCCGTCCTCACCTGCAATCGAATTGACGACATTGAAATTGGTACTATCGGCAAGCCACTCCCTAATGTCGAAATTAAAATTGCTCCTGACGGCGAGATTCTTGCTCGGGGGCCTAATATAATGAAGGGGTACTGGGCGGATCCTCTGGCTACCGCCGAGGCCATTGATGATGACGGCTGGCTTTATACCGGGGACATCGGGATTTTTACTCCTAAGGGCAATGTAAAGATTACTGACCGAAAGAAACATATTTTTGTGAGCAATGCTGGTAAAAATATCGCCCCGCAACCTATCGAGAACCTCCTTACTCAAAGTAAATACATCGAGCAAGTTGTCCTTATCGGCGATTATCGTGAATATTGTACCGCGCTGATTACTCCGGACTTCGAGCAACTCGAATCCCTCGCCGCGGAATTTGGCATTGCCTTCGAGAAAGCTTCCGAATTGATCATTAATGATAAAATTATCGCCCATGTCAAGCGCGATATCGACTATATACAAAATGATTTGGCTAAGTTCGAAAGAGTTAGAAGGTTTGCAATGCTTGCCGAGCCCTTTTCCGTTGCTAATGGCGAGCTTAGCCCGAAAATGAGCGTCAAGAGACATGTGGTTGAGAAGAAATATGCTGCTTTTATCGATGCGATGTATGGTAATAAATGATTTGCCTTCTCGTGTATTTCCCTTCTTTTATCTATTATTCCCTGTAATTCCTTTCATATTTTCATTATATCATATCTGAATACCCATAATTCTGCCCATTTCGCCGTTGAATGTGCTATGATGTTGTTTATTTCGTCTTCCTGATATATTATTTTGCTTTCCTGGTACATTATTTGAAATCCCTGACATATTATTTAATATCCCTGGTATATTATTTGTATTTCCTGCCTTATCATTTATGATTCCTGATATATTATTTATGTTTCCTGCCTTATCATTTAATATTCCTGATTCATAGTTTCATGTTTCTGATTCATAGTTTCATGTTCCTGATTCATAGTATTATGTTTCTGAATCCCCACCCTAAAGGACGGGGTTGATGATCGGCATATATTGTGTATTATGATATGTATCTGAATCCCCGCCCTAAAGGACGGGGTTGATGATCGGCATATATTGTGTATTGTGATATGTTTCTGTTTCATCGCACTAAAGTTCGGGGTTGATGATCGGCATATATTGTATATTGTGATATGTTTCTGTTTCATCGCACTAAAGTTCGGGGTTGATATTCGGGATATATTGTGTATTGTGATATGTATCTGTTTCATCGCACTAATGTTCGGGGTTGATGATCGGCATATATTGTATATTGTGATATGATTCTGAATCCCTGACCTAATGATCAGGGATGATATTCGGGATATATTGAATATTGTGGTGCGTTTCCGGTGTGTCTATGTGAGTATAAGTTCGGTGGAGGCTTTGTCCATGTAGTTAAAAGATTATCTAACCTTTTCCATAGCCCATTCAAAGACATTAATATATTGTAGCGCTGACCTCTCAGATGAATAATCCATGGCCATTGCATTTTGACGGATGGTTGACCAATGCGGCTCTGAAGTATAAATAGAAAGTGCGCGCCTCAAAGCAAATGCAAAGTCGTCCGGATCATAATGAAGGAAGACAAAACCTGTGCCTGTGCCGCTAACTTTTGAATACTCGTTGACCGTATCGGCCAGCCCGCCGGTCTGACGTACTATCGGGATGGTCGCATATTTGAGAGCGTACATCTGAGTTAGTCCACAAGGCTCAAAGCGTGACGGAACGAGCAAATAATCACATCCCGCAATTATCTTATGAGCTATCGTCTCGTCATAACCAATATTAATCAAGGCGGTGGCAGGATACTTGCTCTTTAAATAATTAAAATAATCGACATATCTTCTCTCCCCGCTGCCCAACAATGCAAACCGGAAGTCCCCTTCGGATATATGCCTCTCAAGAACAGATTCAATGAGGTCAAAACCTTTTTGCTCGGTCAATCGTGCAACGATCCCGATCAATGGAATATCCAGCCCGTCATTATCATTAAGTCCATATCCCTTCAGGAAATCAATCTTGTTCTTCATTTTATCTTCGATGGAATTCGGAGTATATTTAACGGCGATGGCATCATCAATCGCGGGGTTCCATTTATCATACTGGACGCCATTGAGGATTCCAATGAGGTCCGGGCCGCGGTAATTGAGCTCATCACAAAGTCCCTCGCCGTAATAAGGAGTTCTAATCTCCCTCGAATAGTTCGGACTGACGGTAGTAATCTTGTCCGCGAACATAATACCAATTTTCATAGCGTTAGCAGTTCCGTTATGCTCGAACCAGGAGCCTTTATAGAAGTTATCATGGCCTATCCCGGAGAACTCCATAGCTCTAAATGGGTTAAATTTACCTTGATAGGCGAGATTATGAATGGTATAGACGCCGGCAGTACGTGCAAATCGCATATCATACCGATAATGGGTCTTCAGGAAAGCCATCGCGAAGGCCGTATGGAAATCATGGGCGTGAATAATATCCGGCGTGAAGTCCAGAGCTTTCGCCGCTTCGAACGCAGCACGGCTAAGGAAGATAAATCGGCGGTCATTGTCGAAAAACTCATTCGGATCGCCGTAAATACCATCTCGCGCGAAGTACTCATTGAATTCAATGAAGTAAATAGGAACTTCCGAGCCGGGCAAAGTACCGTGCCAGAGGTGAGCGAATTCCGTCTCGTAGCCCATGGGCACGTTCAGGGTCAGAAAAGTAGGTTCCATGTTCCACATTTTTTCGTCAATGAAGCCATATTTGGGCATAACGATGATAGGATTATGTCCCATACGTTTCCATTCAGCGGGAAGGGCGGCGGTAACATCTGCCAGGCCGCCGGCTTTAGCAAACGGGGTGACTTCGGCCGAGATAAGGAGTATATTCATAATTATATGCCAATTAAAATGAGTAATAATAATATCAAAATTAAGAATAATGATTATAATATCACGTATAAATCATATAATATTGCGATTAACGTCGCCGGACGATCGTTTGGCATCCACAGGGGATCAATCCGAATCGGGCGAATCAAGATAAGTGAAGTAATTAGGAAATTTCCGGCCGGCGGAGAGAGCGTCCGCCTCGTCAATGAACAGTCCAAAGATGGACGAACCGCTTCCCGACATCATCGCCAATGCTGCCCCGCTGTCATACATTGCATTCTTTATGGCCGGCAGTTGCGGATGCAGTTTAAAAGCAGGTTCCTCGAAGTCATTGGTGAGAATATTTCTCATAAATTTATGATTCTGGGCGGCAGAGGTAAGCGCATCACGGTAATTTATTGGAATCGGGCTGGCGGAACCACGGCCGAGGGCTTTATATGCGCGTTCCGTGGAGATAGGAATCCCCGGATTGACCACCAAGAGCCAATACGGAAGCTTAAAATCAAAATACTCGAGCATCTCGCCCCGTCCCCGGGCTTTAGCAGTTCCTTTCCTGAGGAAAAAGGGAACGTCCGAGCCGATAGAGGCTGCAATATTGAGCAAAGCATCACGATTCACATCGATTTCCCATAATTCGGCGAGGGCAGTCAATGCGGCGGCGGCGTCGGAACTTCCTCCACCGAGGCCAGCGGCTGCCGGAATGTTTTTCTTAAGAATTATTTGCACGCCTGATTTTATTTTATATCTTTCTTTTAATAAATTTGCAGCTTTAAATACTAAATTATCTTTTTCGTCAATACCGAGAGTAGGTATTGTTACAAGTGAAATATTATCACTAATTTCCATTTCGATTTCATCCGATAGTCCGATAGAGTGGAAAATCGTATTAATTTCGTGAAAATTATCGTTACGTTTGTTCAGGACCTGCAATCCGAGGTTAATTTTAGCCGGCGCTTTTATTGTTAAGCTTTTCATTTAATAAATTTTATTATTACATAACAATTTATCATTAAATTACCGCAATGATCAAAAAAAATGAAATAAGCTATAAGAATGAGATTTTAAGAAAAGTCATTCATCTCTTATCGTTATCGATTCCCATATCATATATTTTCTTCAGCCGAGAGACCGAACTCACGATACTGATTCCAATGGCCGTCACGGCAGTATTAATTGACGTACTTAGCAAGAAAAATTTCATTCTTCACGATATTATGTATAAATATTTTGGCAATATGTTAAGGCCACACGAGCAGCGTGGCGGAATAATTCTCAATGGTGCTTCGTGGGTACTGATTTCGGCGGTTGTCTGTGTTTTAATATTTCCTAAGATAATCATGGTGACGGGATTTACGATATTAATTGTCTCCGACATCATGGCGGCATTGATTGGCAGAAAATATGGCCGGCACGCTATCTTCGATAAATCTCTCGAAGGCCTGATGGCATTTATCATCTCAGCCATTGCGATAGTCGTGCTTTACGGAATTATCTTCGATGCACCGCCCCTGTATTTTCTTGCGGGAATTGCCGGAGCAATTGTTGGCGGTTTCGGCGAAGTCTCGTCGTCGGTGTTGAAAATGGATGATAATCTTTCGGTGCCGCTTTCGGTTGGGATCGTAATGTGGATCATCGGGGCCATTGCAGTATCGGGGGCGGATTCGTTTTTTGGTATAATTTGATTTATTTCCCGATTTGGGGGATGTTTGTTTCATAGCAGGCAATTGGACAACATTTGCCTTAAGTGAACATTCATCCCCCTTTATCCCCCTTCAAAGGGGGAAATTAATTTTTACATCATTGCCAAATTCCGTTTTGGGAATACAGTTTTCAATTATTATCTATCAATTATCAATTTCCCACAAAACGACACTACTTTGAATAAGCATACAAGGAAAATATATATAATATTAGTCGCATTCGCCATTGTGGTGATCGGCATAATTACTACGATGGAAATATTGCGGCCGCGGCATGAAGTGGTTGACTTTTTTGTTGACAGCAACTCGAATGCCTATATTTATTTTTCTTTTATTAAGGTGAATAAATATGATAAACAATACTTAACCGAAGTCAGCCGGGGCCTTATGAAGCAGTACTCTTCGGCAAACGCAAACAGCGATTCAATGATGACGATAATAGTAGCACATTTCTATAATCTC
>JAJRTW010000146.1 GCA_024278075.1 Bacteroidota bacterium
ATTCGATGTAACAATTATTGCAGAGTATTTGCTAAGCATACAGGCTCGCATTCCGGTCGGATTCTCACTATTGATTACTTCACTCTTATTATACTCCCATGTCTCACCACCATCATGAGTCCAATATATTTTGGCAAACTGGCCTACTACGATGCCGTTGTCCCGGTCGTAGAAGTCCAGGTCCTGCAATCCGAACCGAGAATTTAAAAAAGTATCCAGTACATTAAACCAGGATTGCCCGCCGTCGGTAGTCTTGAAAACAATATCACGACTTGTGTCGCCTATATCTGTATATTCCAAACCAACATTATAGCCAACTAACGAATCAACAAATTGCAAGCGTTGAGGTATGCCTATATTTGGAAAGGGAAAGGGGTGTTCGTCCCAGTTCTTTGCTGCGTCGTCTGAGCGGTAAAATTTCCAATCAAGTTTATTGCCTTCCAAAATATCCCGATTTATCATAGCAATTGTTTGCGGGCCAATCATTTCTGCACGAACAATATAATAATCACCCGATGTCCCGGTAGGCGGGATAGTATCCCAGGTCTTGAAACCGTTTTGAGTAACTATCATGTGAAACGCTGTTGCCATAAGCCCGTGGTTTTCATCATACATATCAATTTCCTTGTAACCTCTATCATTAATGCCAAAACCTGTCCTTACTTTACTCCAATTGGCACCGCCGTCGGTAGTCTTTAAAAACTCGGTCGAATCGCATGAGACAATACAGAAATCTTTTGTTGGATATGCTATGTCCCTGCCGCGCGGCCACATAAATTGTGAGTCATCGTCCTGATAAACATAATCCCAAGTCTCGCCGCCATCGGTTGATTTAATTATCCGGCGCAATACACCATTTCTATTAAATATAGCCATAATATTTAATGAATCATAATTATCAATACCTTTGAAATAATAACCCAGGTTCCATTTCATCTCCCACTCAATATCTTCCGTGTGGCAAGGCTGTAAAAATATTAAAAGCAAAATAATTAGGTATGTTGTTTTCATGGTTTTTTAGTATTTATTAATAATTATCATTCCCCCATCACCTGCAGTTTCACGCTAAATGTTTTCTTTTGGGTTGTAATCATAATGGAGTAGAATCCTGGGCTAATATCTTTTGGCAATGCAAATAATATTTTACCATCCCCAAGCATTTGCCAGCCCTTCAATTCGGCTGAACGGCCGGACATATCAAAAATAATCGCCTCGCTTACAACCGGCCCCTCGGGAAGTTGTACAGTAACAGCCCCCAATGCAGGAGATACCGGATTCGGATAGGCCGGAACGCTTTGTATTTGTGAGTCGTATGTTTTTACGAACGAAGTGCCGGACTGGCCTTTGAAGACATAATTCGATGTAACAATTATTGCAGAGTATTTGCTAAGCATACAGACTCGCATTCCGGTCGGATTCTCACTATTGATTACTTCACTCTTATTATACTCCCATGTCTCACCACCATCATGAGTCCAGTATATTTTTCCGTAAGTACCCACAACAATTCCGTTGTCACGATCATAAAAGTCAAAATCATTGAGCCCGAAGTTTGATGCTCCTTCAATAAGCGTATCCATTACATTAAACCAGAATTGCCCGCCGTCGGTTGTCTTGAAAACAATATCACTTTTAGTATCACCTATACCGGTTGATACAGAACCTATATTATAACCAACTAACGAATCAACAAACTGTAGGTTACTTGGTGTCCCTAAGTTGGGAAATGGATATTCATTCCAGGTCTTACCCGCGTCCTCGGAACGATAAAATTGCCAGTCGTGAAGATTATTCTCAACTATATCTCGATTTATCATTGCAATTGTTTGCGGGCCAAGCATTTCTGCACGAACAATATAGTAATCGCCCGCTGTCCCGGTAGGCGGTATCGTATCCCAGGTCTTAAAACCGTCACTGGTAACTATCATGTGGAATATCGTAGTCATCATCCCATAATTCTTGTCGTACATGTCAATTTCACGAAATCCATCATTATCATTTATCCCATATTCAGTCTTTATTATTTCCCAATTCTGGCCGCCATCGGTGGTCTTCAAAAACTCGCTGGAATCGCATGAGACAATGCAGAAATCTTTTGCCGGATATGCAATATCCCTGCCGCGCGGCCATATAAACTGTGAGTCATCGTCCTGATAAACATAGTCCCATGTCTCACCGCCATCGGTTGATTGAATTATTCGGCGTAATGCAGCATTTTTATTAAATATTGCCATAATATTTAATGAATCATAATTATCAATACCTTTGAAATAACTCCCGAGATTCCATTTAAGCTCCCATTTGACATCCTGGGTGTGGCAAGGCGAAGAACATAACAGCAATAAGATTATTATGTAAATTTGTTTCATGATTTATCATCTCCGATTATAAAATAAAAAGGGAGGGGGCAGCCCCCTCCCGGGATAATTAATTATTTAACAATAAACTTGCCGCTCCCCAATTGGCCGTTATTTATATCAACTTTATAAAAATATACACCTCTAACATACGGACCCATATCAATGTCAATGACGGTTTCATATCCTGAAATCGGCCGGGTTTTGCTTAAGATTTTATTCCCTCGCAGGTCGAATATATCTATATTAATTTCACCCTTCTCCGGAGTAGTCACCCAGAACATTGCTTTTCGCCGATCCATTCCAACCACTACGTCCCTGAAGGTAAGGGGATCATAAGGTTTTTCGCCCGTTGCTATTTTGGGATAAGTAAGCAAATAATTGAACCAATTGCATATTGACCAGCATTCATCCATAATATTTGAATCCGGCTGGAAACTCTCATACAAGTCTTCCCAGGTCGGACAATCGATAGAATCGGTTGAATAACCCTCGCCAATCGGTTCGATTGATACATTGCCTGACGAATCGCGGCAAACCTTCATTCTTTGCCGGCAGCAATCAGCCGAATCGCATGGCCGATAGGAGGGATAAGCGACAGTACGGCCATATTGCCAACAAGCAGGCGAACTGAATCGCCATATATCGTAGCAACCCAAAGAATCTGCATTTGGTTTAAAATTCATATCATTTTCTTCTATTATACATTTCATAGCAGCCTGGAAAATATCCTTTGGCGCTACATACCAGCATGCAGTATTAAGAGTTTCAATCCCAAGTATTTGCACATCCTGCCAGACGCCGCAAGCATCTCTAGATGAGTACGTAATTGAGAAATAACAGCCATCAACCGAACATGTTATGGGTTCCTCAATGGTCCAACTGTCATCGGTGCAGTCCGTATAGCATGGCGCCGGTATAGAATCGGGCCAATAATCCGTTAAAGTATCGCAAAAAACCGTTTGCTCTAACACGCAAGTGTCGGGCGGCACCTGTCCGGTTAACAAATAAACCTTAAACGTGCCGGTGGCGTCCCCGTCGATGCAGAAATTAAAACCCGATATCGGGTCATTTGCAACGCTCATTGCCGGAGACTGCGCATTGTCAATACCTTCGAATATATAATTTGTAAAGCAGCTTGCCGAACCATCATCGGGGAAATCGAAATTCATCTGTACTTTGCATCCATTATTCGGGCATGAAGTTGTTTTTCTAAGTGAATAAGTCAGCCAATCATTTTTATCCGGCGGGCATACACATTCGGGGCATTCAACCGTTCTTTCAATTACGCATGTATCCCTGGGGTCGCCGTCGGTAATTAAAAAGATTTTAAAACTGCCCGATTCCCCTGCCGGCAGGCAGAAATTATGATTGGAAAGCGGATAGGTCTCGACATTCAGCATTCCGGTTCTGTTAGAATCCATATCTTCGAATACGAAATACTGATAACAACCGGCTATAGAATCGGTCGGGATACTCCACGCAATCGAAACGTAACAGCCAAAATTATCACACTCGGACGTATCCGGCATTGTTGTTATATTCACCAAATCGTCTAAGTTCAACAGGCATGGGCAGCAATTGGAGAGATCAACTATTTCACCAGCATATTTACTGACAATAGTATCGCAAATTAACTGCGAAGTATCCGCCGGATTGACAACCCTTATACGAAATGCCGCTATTTGAAAAGTATCCAACGGACAATATACCCACGAAACACTACTGTTAGGATCGCCAGTAATAATCGCTCCCACCGAATACGTTGAATCGGCAAGGCTAAGTTCTTCAAAAATAACAGTTGGCGCCGTGTCGCATTCCGGATAATGGATAGTTGCTTCAACGCAACAATCAGTCGTCACGGTCTTTGTTAGATAGATCGAATTGCAGCACAATGAATCCTGTGCAAGCGAATAATTAATATTAAAGACAAGAATAAGTGATACAATTATAGATGTTTTCATAAATGCCTTCAATGCATTGCAATTTCTTACTACTGATAACAGTAGTGTCCGGTTAAAAAGCAGTGAATAATTGGTAATCACAGTTATAGCCTGTATTTTGCCTTAGATAACGCTGGTTTAGATACAATTTCGTATCATAGCAATTATAATAATATTACTTGTCATTCCGGACCC
>JAJRTW010000006.1 GCA_024278075.1 Bacteroidota bacterium
GGGGTGGTTACGAAGTAACCGGGGGTTTTCCTGATGAGCAATTGATGAATTTAAAAATAATTATTCTTATTTTCACACAGCATCTCCGATTTGGGAATGAGATGAATATACTAAGCCTTTTTACGAATAGCTACACTAGGAAATTAATACTTACGAATATTTACTCGTGGAATAAAGAAGAAAATAGCATCCATAAATGCTACTGAAACAGCCTTTCCTGCTGGTCATCCTTAGAATACAAATACCTGAAACTATTATCGATTTCCTCCAACCCGCCATAGCGGTTCACTGTTTCCTTCACCTGAGCAATCGAAGATTCGAGATTATAGTTAATATCTTTAGTTGTGTATCGCAGCACATTCCACCCTATGCTCTCGAGCACATTTGCACGTTTTTGTCGTTGAACACATCCTCCTTGCTGGTGTGATAGCGGTCGCCATCGCACTCAATAGCTAATTTCCTTTCCCTGCAAAACAGTGCAAAATCTAGCCTATACCTTGTCTTGCCGGATGAAACCGGGAATTGCCTTTCTGCAAAAATATTGTTCTCCTTCAAAGCACCCCAGAATTTCTCCTCAATGGGGCTTTCAATGAATAAATCATTAATTTCCTTCGCCTTTTTGAATTGATTGTACGTTGAATTGATAAACAGGATTCTTCGCGGCCGCCGGCAGTAAATCGGATTTGGCAGTTCTTCAATATTGTCTACATCAACTTTATAATACTCCATACCGGATTTATCGCCGGCACTGATATACGGAAATAAATCCTCCCGCATTACATTGGTAACGTTCCGCACCTCTGCCCACCAGCCAATGATGTATGCGTCATGCTCAAAGCTCCCGGGCTGGTAAAAAGCAATATGTTTAATATAATTTTCACGGACGCTTTTGGGCGATCTTTTACCTGTGCGAATGCGGTACCATTTTTCCCTTAGAAGAATTTCGAGGTCGTTTTTGTCAGGCATCAAAGCAATCAGAAAATCTTTTCTTTCTTCTTTTATATTCATATTGAGTTGAATTTTGTGTAATCTTTTTCTATCAGCAATTCCAGTATCTGCACAGCATTCGTAGCTGCCCCTTTGCGAAGATTGTCGGCTACAACCCAGATATAGCCTGCATTCTCAGCGGAATCATCTCTTCTTATTCTTCCGGCATAAACAAGGTCCGTATCTCCGGCAATTTTCGGGGTAGGGTAAATATTATTTTCCGTATCGTCCATTAAGACAACATTAGGGTTTTTATCGATTAAGTGTCTTAGATCCCCAACGTCGAATGGTTCTCGGGTTTCGAAATTAATTGATTCAGCGTGGCCGCCCAATATCGGCAGCCGCACGCATGTTACTGCAATATTCAAATCATCTGTGCCAAATATTTTCCTGATTTCATTCTTCATCTTAATTTCTTCAACGGTAAATCCTTCATCACCCTCGAAAGGATGAAAGCCGGTGTTGAAAGCAATCGGGGCGGTTTCGTCCAAGCCGCGGGGGTTTTCAATTTCATTCATCAGCCGGTCGATGCCCTTTTGGCCGGCACCGCTTATTGATTGATATGTAGATATAATCAGCCTCTTGAGCCTGAATTCATCATGGATGGGTTTCATCGCCACAACCAATTGAATGGTCGAACAATTCGGATTGGCGATTATTCCCTTATGGCCGGCCGCTGCTTTAGGGTTCACCTCCGGCACGACGAGCGGTACATCCGGCTCCATCCTCCAGGCGCTGGAGTTATCAATTACAATACATCCTTTTTTGGCTGCAATCGGGGCGAATTTTCGGCTGGCCCCGCCACCGGCAGAGAAAAGGACAAAATCAATTCCGTTGAATGAATCTTCGCCGAGTGTCTCAACCAATAAGTTTGTGCCAAGATACTGCTGAGTTGAGCCTGATGATTTTTCGGATGCAAATAACCTTATTTCATCAAACACGTATCTGCGTTCTTCCAATATTTTCAACATGGTTCTGCCCACAAGCCCGGTCGAACCTGCGATAGCAATTTTTTTATTAATCCTGCGAGCTGCGTTCATTATTTTTGGGTATCAAGAAATAATAGATATTTAGAATTCTCGAGATAATCCGCTGAAATTAGCAAATTTGCATGACATTATCAAAGTGCAATTATACTTGCACGCGAATTGTCAGTATTTAAGGATTTAATTTACTCTGATTTATTGTGAGTCAACAGATCGGACATTTTTGTAATTCTAAATGGAGCCGGGCCACTTGTGGCGGAGCGTAGTGAAGAATTTATAAACACTTAAATCTATAGAGTTATAGATTTTTCGCGGAGTTTATCCTCAGCCAGGCCGATCGTGTCTATAGTTCGACTCCGCTCACTATGACACTAAAATAGTCACCCTGAGCCCTTCGGCAGTTTATCCTGAGCCCTTCGGCTTCGCTCAGGATAAACTGCCGAAGGACTCAGGATAAACTCAGTCGAAGGGTTCAGATTGTCTATTATTCAGAAGTCTTAATAAATTAACATATAACGTGCTGCCAGTTGTTACAACTGGCAATGCAGAAACTGCCGGAACAGATGAATCCAATATTCACGAGCAATTTACTACTTAGAGTCACCATGACTGACAAAGTGCTGAAAACTTAATCGCATATCCGTCAAAATATGCTTGAC
>JAJRTW010000147.1 GCA_024278075.1 Bacteroidota bacterium
GCTTTGCTCACTTCCCCCTTTTTTAAGGGGGAATAGCCAATTAAATTCCCCCTTAATAAAGGGGGATTTAGGGGGTTGTTATTCTCCTTAAAGCAGAAGCATGAATATCTTTTTCCTGACTACTTTTTGAGGGAACCCTAAATATATTCAAATAATCTTACCTGACTTCCTAATTCTTAAGTCGTTAATCTTTATTCGATATTCAAATTGGCTAATCCCGGAATTACATATATCATATCAGCAGTGTCCGGTAAAAAAGCAGCAAAATGGTTTGAAACATAGCTATATGGTTCATTTTGTCCTATAATATACTGGGTTAGATGCAATTTTCTTGTTCTGCCATTTGTTACAACTGGTAATTTAAGAACTGTCGTCTTTCGTCGGCTGTAACAGCTGACGGAACATTCCAATGTGTCATTCCGGACACCTTCCGGAATCCTAATCAAATCAAAACCCCCGGCATCTACGGAACAATAGTTCCTTCGACACCACCCCCTTTGAAAAATGGGGTTTTAAAGTATAAACAGATCGGACATTTTTTATAATGACTTGAAAAATTAAGCACTTACGAAATATCATTCAGCCTCTTCGGCCGAATATGGCAGTCCCAATTCTTATCATAGAAGAGCCTTCCTCAATGGCCATTTCATAATCGCCGGTCATACCCATAGACAGTTCGGCCATATTAATACCGAAATCCTGATTGAATCTATCCTTCAAATCATGCAGCAGCATGAATTCCGACCGAACCTGATCCTTGTTCCCCCACAATCCCGCAATCGTCATCAACCCTCTTATCCTAATATTTTCCAATGGCAAAAGTTCCTCGAACAGATTTGGCAGGCCTCCCGGCGGGCAGCCGAATTTCGATTCCTCGCCGGAGGTATGCACCTGTATTAGAATATCAATCACCCTATCGCTTTTCAATGCTTGTTTGTTTATCTCCCTGCCCAGTTTTGCCGAATCGACAGAATGAATTAATTTGACGAAAGGAGCTACATATTTCACTTTGTTCGTTTGCAGGTGCCCAACGAAATGCCATTCCGGCTGGGCTATCCCCAATTCGTCTAATATTTTGTGTTTGTCTCTTATTTCCCGGGCATAATTTTCAGCAAAAATATTCAGTCCGGCTATATGGCCAAGTTTGATGACCTCCGCCGGGTGGGTTTTCGATACAGGTATAATCCGAACTGAGGCCGGAGGCCTTTTCAGTCTCTTGCAAATGCTTTCCACATTATGTGAAATTTTGGAATAATTCTCTTTTATTTCATCGGATGTAATCAATTTATTCTTCCCGCGGAATCTTCATACATATTGCTTTATCTTCATTGTATATTGTTGTTTTCTTTGAACCGTCTCATATTGTCAGTTCAAATTAGATTGCTCTGCCATTGGTAAATCAACTTAGAATAGTTAACTGTATCAACACTTCGAACATTTTTTAGAATGACAAAAATGCCCGAAGTATTGTGATAATTGACAATTATAAATGAAAAAATTATCCATGCCTGATATTAAGTATGTCGCCATCTTTTACGACATATTCCTTGCCTTCGAGCCTTAGCAATCCCTTGTCCTTGCAAGCTGCCAGCGAGCCGTGCTCCATGAAATCATCGTAAGAAGCAACTTCGGCCCGAATGAATTTATTGTAGAAATCCGTATGGATAACACCGGCTGACTGCTGGGCGGTCATCCCTTTTTTGATTGTCCAGGCGCGGCATTCATCCTCGCCAACGGTGAAGAAGGACTGCAAGCCCAATAATTCGTAGGCTTTGCCAATCAACCTGCTAAGGGCGGATTCTGCAATCCCGTACTCCTCCATGAACATCTCCTTCTCCTCGTCGTCGAGTTCGGCAAGCTCAAGTTCGATTTTAGCAAAAAAAGGCTCGGCAGCAATATTTTTGTCGCCGGTTTCTGCCAGCACTTTATTCATTATGTCACGGCTGCCGGCTATATCATTTTCGCCAAGATTCAGCGCCAGGAGCATAGGTTTGGCCGACAGGGGCTGGTAATTGCTAACGTATTCCATTTCAGCATCGCTAATGTCAATTGCCCGCAGTGGTTGTTCGTTTTCCAGGGCCTGCTGCCAGTGTTTCATCACTTCAATTTCCTTTAATGCCCTGTCCTTGCTTTTCGGCTTTCTCAGGTCTTTCTCAAGTTTTTCGAACCTGCCTTCGACAAAAGCCATGTCGGCAAGCAGGAACTCCTCCTCGAGAGTATTAATATCGCGCAACAGATTAATGCTGCCCTCCACATGAGGCACCGTATCATCTTCGAAACCCCTTACGACATGAATCAAGGCATCGTTGGTCCTTACCTTAGTAAGGAACTGGCTTGAGAACTGGGAAGACGAGTGCTCCCCTTTTTGGATGGCAATCAAGTCGACAAATTCTATTGTGGCATTTACTTTTTTCTTAGGATTGAAAATCGCAGTTAATTTATCTAATCTTGAATCCGGCACTTTCACCATCGAAATATTGGAATCTCTTTTCTGAAAAGCATCGGGGTCGATGTGTGTGTTGGTTAATGTTCCGAATAAAGTGGTTTTCCCCGAGAAGGGCAGCCCGACTATGCCTATTTGCATTTTATAACTCCGTTATTTGCATATTATTACTTCGTATTAGTATGTCATTGAGCGAATAGCAAAATTAGGTGATTTTTGATTCAAAAACAGAATTATTTTAATATATTTTGTCACGAAATCGTAACTAAAGTGTAGTTCTAATGTTAATATTAATGGAGAATAAGTTATATTGCTGTTTACTCTGTATCAACACTTCGGACATTTTTTAGAATGACTTGATAAATAAAGCACTTACGAAATGTCATTCTGAGCGAAGCGAAGAATCCATAACTCTATACATTTTAGGTGTTTATTTATTATTCACTACGCTCCGCCACAAGTGGCTCGGGTCCATTCAGAATGGCAAAAATATCCGATCTGTTGTCTGTATGAAAGCAGCTATATAAGTATTCTTAATTCATTTCTAAATAAATATCAAATAAGAAATTTTAATATAATTATTATATAATAATTCAATAGGTGAAAAAAATGAATAAACACTCAGCCCATCTGAAATATCACAAAACATTGATAATATTCATAGCTGGTTTGGTGTATCTGCTGTTGCCGGATTGGCTGCC
Source organism: Bacteroidota bacterium (assembly GCA_024278075.1). GTDB lineage: Bacteria > Bacteroidota > Ignavibacteria > Kapaibacteriales > UBA2268 > JAJRTW01. The sequence continues at coordinate 3,145 of JAJRTW010000147.1, forward strand.
CGCCCAGGATTACTTTGGCCGCATTAAAGGGCCCAATGGCGGAGAGATAACGGCTCTTGCAATTAATTCCAGCGACATAATATATGTTGGCACATGGGGCGGCGGGATGCAGCGTTCCGATAACGACGGCTCAAGCTGGAATACAATTAACACCGGCCTGGACAATAAGTATATATCGTCGATTGCTTTTAATTCGGATAATGATGTTTTTGCCGGTACATTCGGAGGCGGTGTATACAGGTCCACCGACAACGGCGGAACCTGGACTGCCGCTAGCAACGGGATAACCAACCTGAATGTGAAAGTGGTTGCGGTGAACGACAGCGGCCATGTATTTGCCGGCACCTACGGCAGCGGTGTGTTCCGCTCCGAAGACAATGGCACCACATGGTCCAACATCAGCAGCGGTATTAAATACCTTGACATCGAAGATATTACTTTCCCGAGAAACGGCAATCTGCTGGTGGGAACTTACGGCGGTGGTATGTACCGCTCTTCGGACTATGGCCAGTCCTGGAAGAGGTCGAATTCTCAGCTGTATAACTATTTCATTCATGATTTTCACCAAAATTCAGCAGGCGAGATATTTGCGGCCACCAACGGGCGTGGCATCGTTATGTCAATAGATCATGGATTGAGCTGGGCCGAGGTGGACACTACTATTGCTGATTTGAACACAACGGCAGTAATTGTTAACAGCGAGGGCGCTTTGGTTGCCAGCACGAGGTCCAAGGGGTTGTTTTGGGTAAACCCAATACTTAGCGAGGATTTTCGGACGACTAATATCCGAACCAGCGGCGCAGATATTTTTGCAATCAATTCCTCGGGCCATATTTATGCAGCTATGCCTATATCCGGCCTTTCGAAAAGCACGAATAACGGCGAAAGCTGGCAGGGGGTTAGCTTGTCGCAATACGTCCTGAACTTCAGGGTGTTTATGCGAGACAAAAACTATATATTGGCCATGGGGCTTGGTGATAATATTTATCTTTCCACCGATTTTGGCAATTCATGGTCGCTGATGAGTTTTCCCGCCACCCTGACCGGAGGATTTTCTTTTGCCGACAACGGAGCTATTTATGCATCTACTGACCAAGGGGTTCTTAAATCCGTTGATAATGGGGCGACGTGGAACTCAACAACCTCTTATCCCGATGAAAATAAGACAATAAAAGTAGTTGCCGGCACTGATAATCATGTATATGCCACTACATTTGATCCGGAAGCCAAAGACAGCAATGCCTGGATGTACCGCTCGACCAATGGCGGGGCTAATTGGGACACCGTATTGGTAAACAACGACAAAATCGAACCGCTTGCTGTTGGCCGGAACGGAGATGTCTATACCAGCCTGTTCCCGTATGAGATATGGCATACTACCGATAATGGTGAAAATTGGGGAACATACGCGGTAAGCAATTTTGCTATTTATTCTTTCGCCTTCAAACATGACAATGAATTGCTGGCAGCAAGCATGGAAGGTTTCTCCCGGTCTACCGATAACGGCCAGAACTGGACTTCTTCCAATGCCGGGTTGTCGAGCGTTCCATATATCAAAACCATTTCTGTTGGAGAAGACAGCACTATCTACCTTGCAATAGATAACTACAAGGGCCTGTATTACAGTACCGATGACGGCGTTAGCTGGGAGAATTATAATGCGGACCTGACAATAGCGAATTTCGGGTCTATGGCATTAACCGAGGGCGACGACATGTTTGTTACGATGAATTCAATGTTCCGCCATGTGGACGAAAGCAGCATGGTTGTTCCCACGTTATTATATCCGGATAATAATACCGGGGGCATTGAGATTCATCCCGAATTGAAGTGGAATGCTGCCGATAATGCAGAATTGTACCAATTGGAAGTGTCGTTCAATGATGCATTTACCGGCGTTGTCGAAAGGGTTACTCTTTCCGATACTTCCAGGACGATTTATTATCAATTGGAGCATAATAAAAAATATTATTGGCGTGTAAGGTCGAAGAATCACATTACTTTAAGCCAATGGTCGGCAGTCAGGGCATTCAATACGGTTATTTCACCGCCGAATCTTGATTTGCCTGCCGATAGTGCCAGGGGGGTTGCGGTGGACCCGGTATTGTCCTGGCATCCGGTTGAAGGGGCGATTCGTTTTACTTTACAGGTGTCCGACGCGGATGATTTCTCGAATTTGATTCTGGATCAGACAGATATTGCCGATACTTTATTTCAAATCGGAGGGCTTGAAAATCTTCGAATGTATTATTGGCGTGTGATGGCATTTAGCGATATTACTAGCAGCCTTTGGTCGGAGCAGTGGCAGTTCTTTACTATTCTGCCACCGCCGAATTTGCGATTCCCGCTCGATAATTCGAAGGATATATTCCCACAGGTTAATTTTATTTGGGATACTGTTATTACAGCGAATCAATACTTTATACAGGTATCGAAGAATAAAGAATTTATGCCTGTGATTTATGACGGCAAAACAGATTCGGATACTTCGCATTTCTTCACTTTATTGGAATATAACACAGACTATTATTGGAGAATTCTTTCCGGCAATGATGACGGGCAAAGCCTGTGGTCTGTGGCGTGGACATTCCTGACCGCTTTGCAGGAACCGCTGTTGATCAGCCCGGCAGATACGACGATAGATGCTCCATTGTCGGTGAACCTAACGTGGGAAGAATATGATATTGCCGATTCGTATCATCTTCAATTTGCAACGGATGCGGATTTCAACGATATAGTATTAGAAGAAACCGAATTAGCAGATACTGAGTACCAAGTAGATGGCCTGGATTATTATACCGGTTATTATTGGCGTGTTAGGGTTAATGTTGGCGACAGGTCAAGTTATTGGTCTGAGGTGTGGGCATTTCAAACGTTAATGCAGGTTACTGAATTGCGTGAACCGGCCGACGGCGCCACCAATCAAAATAGCGATCTGTATCTGAAGTGGCTTGCCGTAAAGGGTGCAAAATGGTATCACCTGAGGGTGGCCGATGAAATCACTATGAATAAAATAATATATGAAGCCGATTCGCTCACATATCTGCAAAAAGACATCTCGGGGCTTGAGGTTGAGACTACATATTACTGGCACGCAAGGGCTTATAACGACGAAACAGGCAGCGGCTGGTCCGGGATATGGAGTTTTACAACTGCCGATGAAGGAACTTTTGTATTTGATTTTATACTCCCGAATTCGGTTAAAGCGTATCCGAACCCGTTTAATTCGTCTATCAACCTGAGTTTTACACTTAAAGATGATGCGGATATTACCGTCAGGGTGCTTAATATGCTGGGCGAAACCGTCGAGGTGATATACAGAGGCTGGCAGCCGGCCGGGGCTTATAACTATCTGTGGCCGCCGGGGGCATTGCCTCAGGGGACATATTTCTACCAGGTTATGATTGGCAATAGTTCTATAATTAAGAAGATAAAACTAATAGATTGATGACATTGATTAATACAATAATATATCTTTGCAACCAAGCACCGGCTTAAATATATTAAAGAAAAAGATAAATAATATCAACTGTCATCATCCACGAGCTAAAGCACGTGGCTATTGAATAAAAGTAGTGAATTATACTATTGGATAAAGGCATTGAATTATGCTATATGGCCATAGTTAGGATTATATAGTACCTAAATTCCCAGAGTAAAACACGGAGAAGTGACTCCAATTTGTTATATTGCAATTAGTTAAACAAAGAATAACAACAAATAAAAAGTCACCTATCCGATGAAGAAAAA
>JAJRTW010000148.1 GCA_024278075.1 Bacteroidota bacterium
TCTATGCTCTTTGCTCTTTTTTTCTTATTTTTCTTCATCGGATAGGTGACTTTTTATTTGTTGTTATTCTTTGTTTAACTAATTGCAATATAACAAATTGGAGTCACTTCTCCGTGTTTTACTCTGGGAATTTAGGTAGCACCTGACCTGACAAAGAAAACAACATAGTTATTACAAAGATTTATGTTGTGTCGATTAATTGTTTTTTATTCAACCTTTTTTTGAGAAATTTGCTGATTATTATTAAAGGCTGCCAGCATTCGATAGTTAGAAATTAGCTTTGATAAATCAGTACTTAGTGATAATTTTGATAAGTATATTTTATCGAATAATTTTGTTAAAGAATAAAGGTGAATCCAAAGCTATGAGCATAAGCCTAATCGGAGCCTCCATCAATGAATCGGCTACACTCAAGATCAATGAAATGGCTGCCATTTTGAAAGCAAAAGGCGAGCCGGTTATTCATTTGGGTGGCGGCGAACCAAAAACCCGCGCACCAATCGACGCTATCGTCAGCGCTACGGGTTATATGAATACTGGCGCTGTCAGGTATACACCAGCCGACGGCACGCCCGAAATGAAGAAAGCCATTATCAGGTATACGGAAGAATTCTATGACAAGAAAATAGCACCTGAAAATGTGATGGCTTCCGGCGGTGCAAAGCAGTCGCTGATGGTTGCGCTGCAGGCTATCCTTAATCCGCAGGACGAAGTGATTTTCCCGGCGCCGTATTGGGTCAGCTATCCCGAAATGGTCAAGCTATGCGGAGCAATACCGGTGCCGGCCTATCCCGAAGATGGCACTTTCTATCCGCGTTTGCAGGATATCGAGCAGTTAGTGACATCCTACACCAAAGCAGTGATAATCAACAGCCCGAACAATCCGTCGGGGGCAGTTTATTCCGAAGAGTTCATTGCCGGAATAGTTGAATTCTGCGAACGCAAAGGCCTGTACCTGATTATGGACGATATTTACCACCGGCTGATTTTCGACGGCAAAAAGCCAATCAACAGTTATAATTACGCCAAAGACCACACGGAGAATTCCAAGCTGATAGTGGTCAACGGGGTCTCCAAGCAGTATTCAATGACAGGCTTCAGGATTGGCTGGGCGGTGGCGAATAAGAAACTAATTGAGGTGATGACAAATATTCAGGGCCATCAGACTTCCGGGCCGTCATCGGTGATGCAGAAAGCCGCCGTGGGTGCTATCAACGGCGTGCAAAGCTGTGTGGAAAGCCTTAGAATGACTCTCGAAAATAACCGCAACGTTATGATGGACCAGCTGAATGCTTTCGAGGGCGTAAGGGCTTATAAACCGGACGGAACTTTCTATACTTTTGCAGATTTCAGTGTTTATGGCAAAGATTCCACCCGGCTTGCCCACCTGCTGTTGGACAAGGTCAGGGTTGCGGTCGTGCCAGGTGTTGAATTCGGCATGGACGGCTTCCTGCGGTTGTCTACGTGCGGTAGTGTTAAAGAAATCACCGAGGGTATCGAGAGGATTAAATGGGCGCTCGACCCGAATTCTCCGAATGAGCTTTACATTGGCAACCGAAAATTAACAAGGGACTGGATATGACAAAATATTTAAAATTCGACACACCTGCAGTTAAACATGCCGACGAACTGGCCAGTGATTATAAACTAATTAATCATGGCCTCAGCCATCTCGATCGTGTGTTTTGGAATCTGCCGACAGCTGCCCTTTACGAAGAAGCTGTGTTTCGCGGCGAGGGCAATATCGTCAATGGCGGCCCATTCATAGTCAATACCGGTAAATGGACGGCTCGGGCTGCTAATGATAAATACGTCGTTCGTGAGCATACGACCGAGGACAAAATCTGGTGGGGCGTTCACAACCGGCCGATGAGTCCCGATAAATTCAGCGGCATGCTGGTGCGGCTGATGGCTTTTTTGCAGGGCGAGGAGCTGTTTGTGCAGGACGGCTATGTGGGTGCCGACCCGAACTATAGAATGCGGGTCAGGATTATCACGGACAAGGCATGGCAAAGCATGTTCGCAAGGAATATGTTCATTATTCCGCAGAACAAGGACGAACTGAAAAATCATGTCCCGCAATTTACATTAATTGCTTCGCCATCGTTCAAGGCCGACCCCAAAATCGACGGAACACGCTCGGAAACTGCCATTGCCTTGAATTTCGGCCAGGGCCTGGGTATCGTGGCCGGTACGCATTATGCGGGCGAGATTAAGAAATCAATCTTTACCGTAATGAATTTCCTGAAACCTTTGGAAGGTATAATGGCTATGCACTGCTCGGCTAATGTGGGCGAAAAGAATGACCCGGCACTATTTTTCGGATTGAGCGGCACCGGCAAGACCACCCTGTCGGCCGACCCCAAGCGAAAGCTGATCGGCGACGATGAGCATGGCTGGAGCAGTGAAGGCATATTCAACTTTGAGAATGGCTGCTATGCCAAGGTAATCCGCCTGTCGGCAGAAGCCGAGCCGGAGATATTTTCTTGTACACACAGATTCGGTACGATATTAGAGAATGTGGTTTTCGACCCGGCCTCGCGGTATATCGACCTCGACGATGAATTATTGACAGAGAATACGCGCGCGTCCTACCCCTTGGATTTTATTCCTAACGCTGTGCCGGAGAAAATGGTGAATGCCCACCCAAAGGACGTTATCTTCCTGACTTGTGATGCCCATGGTGTTTTACCGCCGATTGCAAGGCTTGATCTGAACCGGTCGATGTATCATTTCATCAGCGGTTATACCTCTAAGATAGCCGGCACCGAAATTGGGCTTGGCGTCGAACCCGAGGTCACGTTTAGTGCTTGCTTCGGGGCGCCGTTCATGGTTCACCACCCTTTTTTCTATGCCGATTTGCTGCGAAGGAAAATGGAGAAGCACGGCTCGCGATGCTGGCTGGTCAACACCGGCTGGGTTGGCGGCAAGTTCGGCGTGGGCAAACGTATCAGCATCCGACATACGAGGAATATGCTGAATGCTGCTCTCGAGGGCAAGCTGGACGATGTGGAATACCGCACCGATAAGCTATTTGGTTTCGAGGTGCCGCTCACCTGCCCGGGCGTGCCGGAAGATGTGCTTGAACCTTCGAATGCCTGGGGCAGTAAGCAAGAGTACTGGATGCGATATGACGCACTCGCCGCCCGCTATATCGAGAATTTCAAGCTCTTCGCCGAAGGCGTGCCGGAAGATGTGGCCGACGTCGGCCCGAAAAGAATGATGAAGTAGCAGCGATACGTTGAGTTTAGTTCCCTTTGGCCCCTCCTAAGTCAGGAGGGCCTGGGGAGGCCTATCTTACAAGTAATAATTTACCCTGTTCGGTTCGCGTTCCTATTTTAATCCCACATTGTGGGTTTAACTTCCCGCTGCTTGCTACGATTATAAAATTCTGTTAAACATTGATACCCCGCTGCTTGCGACGGGGTAGTTCATTTCTATAGTAATACAGCCTGTTTGGCAGGCGATTGCCTGTTTTCATAGCATCAAATATCGCCCGATGACTCCCGGCGGATTGATATTCATTCACAAGTTCAGCCACTTCATTGCCCAGCATGTCATATACCTTTATTTTTGTGGACACATTTTTGAACTTGCTTTGCCAATCCCACTTTTTTCCTTAATTTCAATTAGATGGAAACATACTTTTCGGTGTCAGGTAGATAGTAATAAAAAGTAAGGCATGAAGCCACATGTTAATTACTATTGCATTGATAATTGACAGCATACAATAAAATATGACAAGTGACAATTAATTCCCGGACGCTTAAAATGCCCTATATAGATGACATAGAAGAAAGCAAGTTCCCGGAAAAGGAAATCGGTGGCGTGGTTTATGCGCGCGTATGCCGGTCGGAAGATGTATTTGAGCGACAGGGCAAAAGAATTGCCTTCGCCGAGGATATTGATATGCAGATTGCAATTTTCAGGCTTGGCGGCAAAGTGCACTGTTTGCATAATATCTGCCCTCACCGCCATGCCGACAGGATGCACGATGGAATTATTAGAAACGGCGAAGTCACATGCCCGCTGCATGGCTGGACTTATTTCATAGAATCCGGGGAGAATGCAGACCCAAGGCAGGGGAGGAAGAATCTTGCCAAATACGCTGTGTTCGAGGAGGATGGTTATGTTTGGGTTGAGAAACCGGATATAAAGGCAATTCCAAAATGGCGAAGATAATGCCAATGGATTACGGAAGCGAATTTGGATAATTTAAAAGAAATATTAAGCCGCAAGGCCTTGGATTTGGGTTTCGCTAAGGTCAGGGTTGCAGAAGCATCGACTATGTCAAAAGAATATGGACGATTAAAGGATTGGCTGGATTCGGGATATTCGGCTGATATGGACTGGATGAGGAGGTCGCCGGAGAAGAGAGAAGATGTGCGAAGGCTTCTGCCCGGTGCAAAATCCGTCATTGTTCTTGCATATAATTACTTCTCCGAAAGAAATGATGATAATGCCCAGCCGGGGGAGTATGGCAAGTTGTCTGGGTATGGGTGGGGAGATGACTACCATGGTATTATCATTCCGAAGCTGAGGCAATTGGCTTCTGCGATAAAAGAGTTTAACCCCGGTTCCGAGTCGAGATGCTTTAATGATTCGGGCCTGGTGATGGAGAAGCAGTGGGCCGAAAGAGTAGGAATCGGATGGCAGGGCAAGCATAGTATCATCATCACCCGGGATTACGGTTCCTGGATATTTCTTGGTGTGATCGTTACCACCGAATACATCGAACCGGACGAGCCGGCGGTTGACCGTTGCGCCGGCTGCACTATCTGCATGGATAAATGCCCTACGCAAGCCATTGTCAAACCAAAAATTGTCGATGCCAATAAATGTATTGCATACTGGACAATCGAGGCAAGGGCCGAATCGGAAATCCCGGATGAAATTAGCCGCAAACTGTCCGGCTGCCTGTTCGGATGCGATATTTGCCAGCAGGTATGCCCATGGAATATCAATTATCAGAAGCCAACCAATGATACCCGCCTGCTGCCGCGGCACGGTGAAACATCGTTAAATTTGAATAGCGTTTTGTCTATGACTCAAGAGGAATTCTCGGAACGATTCCGGGGGTCGACGATTAAAAGATCAAAACTTGCTACATTGCAAAGGAATGCAAAGGCTTTGAGTTGTGAGTAAGTGAGTAATGAGTTGTGAGTTGTGAGTTGTGAGTTGTGAGTATTGAAAATCACATGGTGCTATGGCTGTGTGTAAATATCAGGTTGGCATATACGTCACATTACCATCGAGGAATATGGCAATACACAATCATTTCAAAATATTACAATACTTTAAATGGGGTTTCCTCAAAAAGTAATCGGAGAAAGAGATTTTAGTGCTTATGCTTTAAGTAGAATAACAACCCCCTAAATCCCCCTTTTTTAAGGGGGAATTTGATCAACTATTCCCCTTAAAAAAGGGGGAAGTGAGCCAGGCGAGCAGGGGGTTGTCCTACAATCTGCAAGGCATAAGAGTATTATAAATCCATTTCCTTACACTTTCTAATTGAATATCTTTTGTAACTACAATAACAATAAACAGTTAGTACTTTTTGAGGGTAATCTAAATAAATTATCAAATGAGGAATACAATGAGCAAGCATCATGAATTAATAGTCATTGGCTCCGGCCCGGCTGGGTTCACAGCGGCGCTATACGGCAGCCGGGCGAATCTGGAGACTGTGGTATTCGAGGGCCAGCAGCCCGGCGGACAATTGACAATCACAACAGAAGTAGAAAATTTCCCGGGCTTCGAGAATGGCGTCCAGGGCCCTGAGATGATGGATATTTTCCGCAAGCAGGCACAAAGGTTCGGCACAAAGACATTCTATGAGACGATAACGAAAGTGGATTTCTCGCAAAGGCCATTCCAAATGTGGTCGGATACTGATAAACACTACACTGCCGATGCGGTTATTATTTCCACAGGTGCCACGGCGAGATTGCTGAACACCGAGAGCGAAAAGAAATACTGGGGCTTTGGGATTTCTGCTTGCGCTACCTGCGACGGATTCTTTTATAAGAACCAAAAGGTGTTCGTTGTGGGCGGGGGAGACTCGGCTTTGGAAGAAGCAAATTACCTAACTCATTTTGCCTCATCGGTTTCGGTTATCCACAGGCGGCAGGAGTTCCGAGCATCGAAGATTATGATTGACCGCGCTAAAAAGAATCCTAAGGTGGATTTCGTTCTCGATAGCGTGATAGAAGAATTCCTCGGCGAGGAGCAAAATGGAATAAAACGATTGACCGGGCTGAGCATCAAGAATGTTAAAACCGGCGAGTTTACAAGGCACGATACTGACGGCACTTTCATTGCCATCGGGCATGTCCCCAATTCGCAGGTATTCGAGGGCATCCTCGATATGGACGATGAGGGTTATTTAATAACCAAAGGCAAATCCACGTATACGAATATTCCGGGCGTATTTGCCTGCGGCGATGTGCAGGACCATGTATACAGGCAGGCGGTGACAGCCGCCGGCAGCGGATGTGCCGCAGCTATAGATGCCGAGCGATGGCTGGCTGATAATAAATAATCCCACATTAACCTGATACTACTGAAATATATATATTGTTATGCCCGAAAAACTTAAGATATATTTTACTGATTTCTGGTCGAATTTTGACAGGCAGGATAACCTCTTCGTGAAATTGCTCAGCGAAGAGTTTGATATTCAAATTACCGGCCTTAACCCAGATATTCTCTTCTTTTCATATTTTGGAAATAATCATACCCGTTTCAATTGCAAGAGGGTATATTTTACAGGAGAGAATGTTAAGCCCGACTTCAGGAAATGCGATTATGCCTTCTCGTTCGACCTGAATGAAGACAGCCCAAAGCATTACAGGTTGCCGCTTTACGCCCTGTTCGATGACGTTGAACTTCTTACGAGAAAGAAAGATATTGAGCAGATTATAGCCGAAAAAACGAGGTTTTGCAATTTCATATATTCTAATCCGAACTCGCGGAAGAGAATAGAATTCTTCAAAAAGCTATCGAAGTACAAAGAGGTAGATTCGGGCGGCAGGGTGCTGAATAATTTGGGAAGCAGAATTGATAATAAAATTGAATTCATCAGGCAGTATAAATTCACAATTGCATTCGAAAACGAGGCCCATCCCGGCTATACAACCGAGAAACTCTTCGAGTCTATGCTCGCCAATTCCTTAGGAATTTACCACGGAAATGATCTTGTTCATAAGGATTTTAATACGAAGAGCTTCCTGAATTATGCAGATTATGGTAGCGATGAGGCATTGATTGAGCGAATTATCGAGCTGGATAATGATGTGGATAAATATGCTGAGTATTTCAAGCAGCCATATTTCGTTGACAATAAAGTAAATAAATATGTTGACAATGCAAATATAAAAGAATTTCTGATGCGTGTAGTTAATGAAGAAATAGGGCTGGTGTCGGCAAATTCTGCAATATTTTCTGCGAATCCGGTTGTCAACAAACTCGCCGTTGCATCCTCCGATGCCGTTTATGAATCCAAGAGGCTGCTCAAAAAGTATGTTTCTAACTTCAGGTTCGATAAAGTCCTTTACCGGCTGAAAGGGGAGAAACCAAGGGAACCGGAGTGATATTCTACACCTCGGTTATTTCCCTGTTTTTGATATAGTAAAACAAACTTCCGGCCAAGCCGATAGCAACTCCGGGCGGGCTGACCAGCACAGCCAGGATGAACCATAATGCCGACAGAAAGTTCAGTACTTCGAATAATATTGCATTTTCTTTGGCAATCAATGCTAATCCGTCAAATAGATTATGCAAAATAGCGAACACTGGGAACGAAATCAGGGATATAATGAACAGGCTCAGGTAACGCTTGGCCGACTGCCAGTGGCGAACGAAAGCAAGCATCAATACAACTATCCCAGCATAGCAAATTCCAATCCCGGGCAGATTATTATTTATCCCATAGATGAGTCCCGCAGCAATAAGCAGCAGCCCCACCGAAAAGAGAATAATCGCTGACTTTCGGTTCTTGGGGTCCGATAGGAATTTCGGTAAGAGGTTCACTTATGCAATTCACAATTTATAATTTATAATTCAATTAACCAACTTCCGGCAATCGGGTGTACCTGTCAGGCATATTGGATATTTAATTAATAATTCCATCTAACACTTTTCTTAATGTTCCGTCAGTTGTTACAACTGACGAAAGACAACAGTTCATACATTGCCAGTTGTCACAACCGGCTGGACAATAGATTTATACAATGCAGTCAGAATGCAGGGAGGACTCTCTGGCTCCATTTCATATCATTTTTTACTTGAAATCGCAATTACCTATACCCTTAAGGGTATAGTTAGTAAAGAGTTATGTAAAATATTTGTTTCAATTCAATTAGGAAATGATTTTATTCATAAGCTGCTTCCTTTGTTGCATAAAGTTAGCTATTCAAAACTAAAAAAGTGTTTTTGTATTTTAAATGCAGGCTAAGTTTCTTTATAAAGTAAATAATCAGCCAAACTATTTACAAGCCTTTTGTGCCTCTCATCTGATATATTACCAATACTGCCGGCAATTCTCTTTTTATTCAGGATGGCAAGAAAACCTAATCTGATTAATGAATCCGCTAATAATCCGCTTTGAACAAAATCATTGTCAGTAGATATAATCAATTCATCAAAATTCTTAATTTCATGGTGTAATTGAGATGTGATTCCCCAAACAAGATAATCTCCAAATGATGGCATTTCTTTAAGAATCAAAGCCGGACGGTTCTTGATTCTACCATCTGATTGCGGAAGAGGGGTTATAACAATATCCCCTTCTTTCATGATTCATAGTCCATGTTTGGTTCTTTTATCATTTTCAATGAATATTCCGGATCGTTAATACCATAAGCTTTTGCTAAAGAAGAGGATGATAAATTGCTCCACAAATCAGCTTCATTGCTTAGACTGCTATCATCCGGATCAATTACAACCCTGACTTTTGTGCCTTTGGGCAAATTTATAGGTTTGTCCAATTCAAGATGGGTGCTGTCTATGACAGATGCTTCTGATATGTTCATGGCAATTTCACAGTGTAAAACAATATGTTTAAGACGAAACTATGGAAAAATAATTTATTAAACCTACCTATCGTTCCTTAACGCAGTTCGAATTAATCAAAAGCACACGAAGTGTATTCATCGGAGCTTTGTTGCGCACAAATTACGCATACTCATATTCGATTTTCATTGGATGAGGGAACTTTTTGGAAGCATCTAAGATTTCGATTTCGACAATATTGCCGTCTTTGTCGTAATCAAAGATCATCCCGGGCTTATCTTCGTCGGTCTCAACTATCGGCTTATCACTCAATATAATATCAAGCACATCTACTTCTTTATCATATCTTATTTTCATTTCTCACTCCAGTATTTTGATATTTTTGTTGTCAAGTATGCTGTAATAACAATAAACGGTTTCTTGAGAGTATTAACGAAAATCCTCAATAAAAATTTATTATCATTTATTGAAACAATAGATTGATATACCTCTTTCCCATTCTGAGCGATTATCTGATGTGGATTATTCAGAACCTCAAAAATTAGGGCTTCATTTATTCCCCTTTTTTGGATTTTCTCTTTTGCATGATTTGATAGTACGAAATCCATAACTTTAAATCAACTGAAATATTTATAAAATATTGAGGATATCTGACTGGCAATGCCTAACAGCCTAAACCCCTATCCACCTAACAACCTACTTCTTATACTTCGAGATGAACTCCTCGACCTCGGGAATACCTCCCTGATAGATCAGGTAGCCGTTGCTTGGTTCGCGTTCGGTTATTTCGCCTGCAACCGGCGTCAGCATTATGTCCTTCACTTTATCGAGGTCGCTGGTTTGCCCCAGGGCCCAGCCAAGTTTAACATAGGCAACCTCGGGCAGCATATTGGCAGCCGGCACAACTCCCAGGCCCATCATCTCGCGGCCGGTTTCATATACGTACATCTGAACATACCCCCACAAAGTCTGCACTGTCATATATACAGCAATTCCTTCGTCGCGGGCGCGTTTCAGTGCGGGGTAGAGCGGCTTGTTCACATGCCCGAGGCCGGTGCCGGCAATCACTATGCCCTTATAACCGTTGTCGATCATGGAATTAATAATATCCGGCTGCATATTCGGATAATAATACACAATGCCCACCATATCTTCGAAATATGGTTTTAGGATGAAATCTTTATCATTTCGCCGATGTTTATAGTCATTGCGGATAGGAGTAACAGTGTTACGGTCAACCATTGCAATGGGAATATCGCCGATAGTGCGGAAAGTGGAGCGGTAGCTGGAGTGCATCTTCCGGACGCGAGTGCCGCGGTGGAGCAGGCCATATTGATCCGAAGTAGGCCCGAACATGCAAACAAGCACTTCGGCAATATCGCTGTCTGCGGCTGTCTTCACGCTGTGAATTAAATTCAGGGCCGCATCCGACGACGGCCTGTCGCTTGACCGCTGCGAGCCTACCATCACAATGGGCACGGGGGTGTTTTGCAGCATGAAAGATAGTATGGCGGAGGTATGGTGCATGGTATCGGTGCCGTGGCCGATTATTACGCCCTGCACGCCTTTCTCAATTTCTTTTGCAATTGCTTCGGCTATCCCTTTCCACTGGCCAGGCCCCATGTTCTCGCTAAAAACGCCGTAGAGTTTCTCAGTTTCCAGATTGCAATAGTCGGCTAATTCGGGTACCGAGCCGTAAAGCTCGCCCGGGGAGAAAGCCGGGATAACGGCGCCGGTTCTATAGTCGAGACGGCTTGCAATGGTGCCGCCGGTGCCGAATAATTTCACCCTCGGCTTTCTTTTGTCATAAGGGAAATCCTGCTCCGGAATCTTATAATTCGCAACTTTCCTGCCGTTGATTTTAATATCTGTTACCTTGCGGCAGGCGACTCCGATGTTATATCCGGTTCTGAGTTTAACAACAATATGGAGGTCGTCGGCGGTTTCCGAGCGGGGCAGGATAAATCCCACATAATTTCCGCCCGGCGTTGCTATCTCCACATCACTCCAAATCTTAGCCTCAAATTCCCGGAGCTTCTCTAAGGCCTTGCCCCGGTATCCTTTATAATCTTCATTCTGAGTATTGTCTTCATTCTGTGACATTTACACCTCTTCGGAATTATTCTCATTCAAATATTTCTTTACATCTATTCCGCTGGCCCGGCCGCGAAGATTATTCATAATAATGCCGAACAGTACCATTTCAGTCTTTTCCGGCTTGATAATTTCCGTTAATTTCACTTCAATCCGGGCTTCCTCAATAGTTCTTTCCAATTCATCATCGGTGCATTTAACAGGAATTGCTGCCATCGAGAACTTGCCATCCTTTGCTATGTTTTTGAGTGCATAATAGATTCCGTCTTTTGCGAGCCTGCCCTCAAGATAAGCATTAAAAACCTTTTCATAAACTACAGCATCCAGAGCGTAAATGTTTAATCCGGCCTTTTTTATTCTTTTCGGATAATTCATCAAAGCAACTCCGGCCAACATTGCCGGTACTTTCAATATCTTCACCAGTTTTTCAAATAATTCTGCTTTGTCGGAATATGCCAGGCCTATAACAATATCTTCAGGAAGCTGTAATTCCCTGTACCAATTTTCCCTGTCCCATATTTTTTTCGGCAGCTGTGAATTAATTTTTGCAATTCTTTCAACATTTAATACCTTTGGCGGCAGGTCGGTGTCGGGGTACATCCTTTCCGGCCCGGGCAGAATCCGTTCGAAGCCGTTAGTGCCGTCGCTCAGGGCTTGGCGGGTTTCCGGCGGAATTCCATTGGCCGCTTCCCTTGCCCTGATAATTACTTCATTCGCACCCGTTTCAGCATCCGTTTCGTCTCCCCATACCAATACAATTGTGTCATTATCGCCGGCATTGACGAACTTCTTCACTTTGCTCCACGAAGAAGATGATACCGTTTCGCTCGGGCTGTCCGAATGGATGATATTTGGTAAAGTGGTAAGGCACGCAACCACCCGCACACGGTCGGAGATTTCCTTAGAGAAATAGGTGTCGGTCTGTGTCTGCCAGTTCAATAGATTCCTATATCCGCTGAGCTTCACACAGTTGACGATTTTGCCTTCTGCGATTGCATCGTTAATAGGCTGGAATCGGGTCTTACGCAATAATTTTGTAACGTCATGATACTCTGCACTGAATGAATCTTCGTCGATTCCTCTTGATTTCAATTCTTCCCTGAGCCTGAGCAGGTTCCATTGCCTCATGGCTTCATTATAAGTCAACAGCGGGATGCTTTTGATCTTCGACACACCTTTGATTTCAACCCTTGTGCCGCCGTCCACACTTACGTTTACATCTTCCCTTCCGGTACCGATGCCAGTTCTGACTTTGCCGGTACTTCTCGCTATTCTTCGCAGAATATCATTAACTTCGGCCACCTCCTGCGGTGTTTTCATTTCCGGGTGGGTAACTGTCTCAATCAATGGCATACCAAGGCGGTCGGCAATATAGACGCGCATGTGGCCGATGTCACTAATCTCGCGGCAGGAGTCTTCTTCGATCGACATTTGTATAAGATTAATTGATCTGTCTTTATACGGGATTTTCCCGCCTACGCAAGTGATTGCAGTTCTCTGGAATCCGGTCGGGATACTGCCGTCGAGATATTGCTTGCGGGCAATATGAATTTCGTCCACAACGGTTGCGTCGATGAGTAATGCAATTTCGATGGCAATGTCCAGGGCATCGTCGTTAATCTCGAACGGGGGCGTGTCATCCATTTCATAGGTGCAGACCGAATCGTGATGAATTCTATAGATAATATTCTTTTTGGTTTTAAACTCCATCAGTGCAGTGCCGTCATATTCACCCAATTCGGAGAGTGTGGGCCGCATGTGGCGCAGAATTTCGGCGTCATAATCATGCGAATATTTGCCGGCGGGGCAGCGGCAGAACAGCTTCTTCTCGGTCAGCAGCTGTTGATGCACTTCCAGGCCGGATTTAAACCCGACTTTCGCATAATCTTCAGGTGTCATTTCGTCGAACGGTTTGAATTCAAAATCAAGCATATTCATTCCCGGAATTAACCGCTTAATGCAGTATTTATATTACTAAAATAGTCTAAATCGCTAATTCTGAAAAGCAAAATAAACTTGCGGAAAAAGCAATTTCAAAAATACGAAATCGGCAGGTAATATTTATTAATAATCGGATAGAAAAATAATTATGCAGGGAAATTTGTTTTTTCGGGGATTCCGATGGGAGTATGGAGCGCCGGGCAGGAGAGAATTGATGTGAGTTGCTATTGTCGGGTTTCTGATTTCCGCACCAACTGTCGGGTCAAGATTGCAAAGAAAAGAAAGATCGAATCATCATCGACGAGCTAAAGCACGCGGCTATTGACTAGCGACCAGCGACTACTTACCAGCGTCTATTCCCCATTAACGCCTGAAATACTCTTCGAGAGCATACCCATTCTATAATATCGATAGTACGCTTGCCAGCCCGTCTTGTATTTGCTCAAGAGTATTGGCATCAACTATGCCAATTTTCTTAACAAATCTATGTTCTGATAAAGAACGAACCTGAAAACAATCAGCCGATGATAGTTTTATGAGATTATTTTTCCGATCTGGTGCGATTTGAACCATCCAGGGTGCGACCTCGTAACTATCTTTCCAGTTGGTAAGAGGTACGATGATTTTAAGAGGTAAGCGTCCTAAAGCATTATCGCTGACAACAACAGCCGGCCTTGTCTTCTTGATTTCCGCACCAACTGTCGGGTCAAGATTGATTAACCAAATTTCACTTTGCTTCATAGAAGTTGTCGAAATCAATATTGGTGAATATAGTCAGTTCTTTGTCAGCATGGTAGTCGTTGACCAAGGAGTCAACGGCATATTCCATTTTCTTTTTCATTTCACTTTCGCGAATGGATTCAAGAGCCTGCTCAATGAGAACCTTTTGTTTATTGATTGGCAGGCGTTGTATTTCTTTTATTAGTTCTTTAGTTTCCATAGTATCAATATACGATAAATTTCAAATATGCCATATTTATAAAGACAGCCTTTTGTTTATATTTATTGCATAAATCTTCATCTTGACTATTATAGTAGGAATAGTCTAAATCGTTAATTCGGATAAGCAAAATAAAAGTTACGAAAAAATCAATTTCAAAAATACGAAATCGTCGGATAATATTTATTAATAATCGGATAGAAAAATAATTATGCAGGGAAATTTGTGTTTTCGGGGATTAATCAATGTTTCCGGTGCGTTTATTGGCTTAATGGTTTGAGAATAGAGGATTATCATGTTGTATTTATGAATATTCAACCGCTACGCGGTTGTGGCGCAGTGAAGAATCCAGTATTCACAGGCTATTTGGATGTATCAACATGGATTCCGGATCAAGTCCGGAATGACATAGAACAGTTGACACGTCACTTGCAGCCGGCGATTTTAAGTAAAAGAAAGATCGAATCATCATCGACGAGCTAAAGCACGCGGCTATTGACTAGTGTAATATCCCTTTGAAAAGGTAATATATATTGCTATATTTGCAACATGGCAAGAAAATCAAAAGCAATACCAATAAGCAAACAGCAGAAACAAGAATTATTAATCTGGAGTCGTTCGCAAAA
>JAJRTW010000149.1 GCA_024278075.1 Bacteroidota bacterium
CGCCGTAAACGCCGATTTCCGTATAAGTCGGGCGGCGCCCCATTATCTCTAATATTTTATTGTATTCCGCCTCAGAAAGGCCGCATTCCATTGCAGTTTCCAAAGTTACTTCTGTTTCTGAATATAGCTTGCTATTCACATTATTTCCCGATTTAATTCATTATCATTATTGGATATTCATTGCGAAACAAAAATACGTTTTTTTCGTATTTTATTTAATTTTTTCTAATAATAAACTTCAGCCTATTTCGTGAATGAACATAAAATTGCACCAAATAAACTAATTTGGTTTTATCAGTACCCATGTTTTGATTTAAACTATGTTCTGTTATAAACTATGTTCTGTTGTAAAAATATTAAAAAGAGAATTATAGAAACTGCCCGTGAATCATTTTCAAAATATGGTTACAGGCGTGTAAGAACTTCTGATATTGCCCAAAAAGCCGGAATAAGCAAGCGAACGCTGTATAAACATTTCCCGTCGAAAGAAGCTCTTTTTCAATCTGTTATTAATGATACGCATATTAAGCTGGAAAAAGATATTTCGGCCATCTTGGACAGAATAGTTAACAACGACAAATCGGATTTCGTCGAAGAATTGGCAAATCTTATTAAAATTAATATCGAATCCTCGTCAACATTCACAAAAGAATTCTACGAAGATATTGACAAATTATCGCCTGACTCATGGGACATAATTACTAAATTCAGGGAATCGCAATTAAAATCTATTTTCTTCAAAACATATGAAATTGGCAATAAAAGAGGGATATTCAAGTCGGATTTAAATTATGAATTGGTTCTTATTATCCAGCAATCTGTCTTTAGCACTGTGATGAACCCGGATATCCTGGCAAACCTGCCGCTGACAACTAAGGAAGTCGTCGAATCAATAACCGAGGTGCTGTTTACCGGAGTTTTAACTGATGAAGGGCGTAAGAAATACAATGAACTAAATAAATAGATTTACTTCGATAAAAAATTCCTTACTAATAATTTGAATAATAAACAATAGCGGTTAATTAATGAAAGAACAAAGGATACTCAAAATCAGCAGGATTGCTTGTTGCATCCTTGCCGTCATTTTATTTCACAACGTCAACGCACAGGCAGCGAAGCTTACTCTCGACAAAGCCATATCGACAGCAGTTGTAAATAACAGAGAAACCAAAATCGCGCTCATGGAAATAGACAAAGCCCGGGCTCGCGTGGACGAAGCCTTCGGTTACGCACTGCCAACCGTCACGTTCAACGCTAATTTCTACCACTACATACAGAAAGCCGTCTTCCCATTCCCTGATTTCAGGACAATGCTACAGACTTCCTCCCTTGAAATAATGATGAACGAAGGACTGATACCAAGAGACAACTCACGGTTGAAGCCACCGCAAACTACTTTACAGGCTTTCGTCCTGTCGAACAACTACGAGGCAAAGGCAGAAGCTACGCAGATCATATTCAATGCAGCTGTCTTCCGAGGGATAGGAGCTTCCAAGATATATCTCGATGCTGCCCGCGAAGCATATCGCTCTTCCGTCTCGAAGACAGTGCTAAACGTCAAGAAAGCATTCTATGGCGTCCTGTTTTTGCAGAATTTGCTCGATGTCGTGCAGTCAAGCCTCGATAACGCAGAAGATAACCTCGCTAACGTAAAGGCAATGTACAAACAAGGACTCGCCTCCGAGTATCTCGCGATGCAAGTGCAAGTTCAAGTGGAGAACATCAAGCCTAAGATAATCGAACTCCGCAACTCATTGCAAGCAGCTAAGGATGGGTTGAAAATCCTCCTCGGATACGGACAGGATATGAACATTGAAGTGGATGGTATCCTCGCATATTCTAAGGAATCCGCCGCTGATAAAACCAAATTCGTCAATGCCGCACTGGCTTCGAACTATGATATCAAGACCCTTGCAAATAAACTGAAGGTCGATGAAGCGATGGTTGACATTAATGGAGCGGACTATTGGCCTACTATTGCCGCATTTGGCAATTATTCATACGGCGGGCAGTCCGATGATCTTAACTTCCTCAATTATGATGTCTCAACCGTCGGCATTAACTTCTCAATCAACCTCTTTCAAGGCGGAAGGACGAAGAATAAAGTGCAGCAATCCCAAATTGCATACCAACAAACCGAACAACAACTCCAAATGCTGAAGGATTATGTCGAATCCCAGGTCAATGCAAAGCTAATGGACATCAAACGGGTAAGCGATGTCATTGATGCTCAGCAAAGCAACGTCAGACTGGCTCAAAGGGCATACGATCTGGCCGTAATCAGGTTCAAAGAAGGTAGCGGCACCCAGCTTGAAATTAAAAATGCCGACAATCAACTTAACATCGCTAAGTCTAATGTCCTCAAATCGATCCATGATTTCGTAGTTGCCAAAGCTGAACTCGAAAATCTCGCCGGCAAAGTCGAAAGCAAATATCTTGCTCTGCCAATCGAGAATAAATAATGGATAATGGATAATTATAAATGGAGAATTGTGAATGGAGAATGGAAATATGGTAATGATTAAGGGAAATTCTGCTATCATTTATATATATGGAATCAATCCGAATGTTAAGGCATTCAATCCGAATGGAAATGGAATCAATCCGAATGTTAAGGCATTCAATCCGAATGGAAATTCTGCTATCATTAATATATGTGGAGCATCATTGAACGCTGATGCGGATGCTTTTAACACTAATCCAATGAATTTTAAAATTAATTAATATATTATCGGAGCTTATTATTAATATGAAATCAATCAATAATCATTTTCGCAGAACTCTGCCGGCAGTTTTAATGCTCACGCTCGTCCTTTCAACGCTCGGCTGCATGAGAGAGGAGAAGGCGCCGCCTAAAAGTATGGACCAACTCCGAAAAGAAAATGGCGTGCCAGTTAAAACAAAGGCAATTTCGCTGTCTCCGCTGTCCAAGTCGCTGAGTTTCTTTGCCACGCTCAAAGGTATCAAGGAGTCGATTCAGGGTTCAAGCGTCGGGGATAAGATTTTAAAGATTAATGCTAAGGTTGGAGACTTCGTGCGTCAAGGTCAAATCGTCGTGGAGTTTCCTTCGGACGTCCCGAAGCTGCGTTATAAGCAAGCGGAGATAGCATTATCGACAATCGAGAAGTCTTACAATAGAATGAAGAATCTTCTGGCCGCAGGCGACGTATCGCAACAGCAATTTGACCAGATTGAAACCCAATTCCTCGTCAATAAAGAGAACTTCGACGCTCTTAATCGTGCATTATTCGTCGAATCACCGATAGATGGCACCATTACAGACATATTTGTTAACGAAGGAGACATAATCGTGAGCGAAATGCCAGGCAAACCGACTCCGCTGTTCAAAGTTTCGCAATTAGATAGGATGATTGCGAAGATTTGGATTACGGATGACGAGATTCGTAACGTGCGCAAGGGCATGAGAGCAACGATTGATTTAAATGATTATTCAAGCAATATAAATGATAATGTGAGTAATATAAATGATAAATCAAGCGGCGGCAATGACAATATAATCACCGGCAAAGTAACCGACATCGCCCTCTCGCAAGACAAACGGCACCAAGCCTTTGGCGTCGAAATCACATTTCCAAACAAACGCAGGCTCCTCAAAAGCGGCACGACCATGGAAATACAGTTACGGACTTACAACAATCCCGAAGCCATCACAATTCAACGCAACTTAATCAATACTCACAGCGGGCGCAGCTATGTTTACATCGCAGATAACGGAATTGCAATTAAGCGATTCATCAGCACAGGCAACAGCAGCGGAATGGACATTGAAGTTACCGACGGTCTGAATGTGGGCGATAAATTAATAACCGAAGGCGCCTCAATGGTAGATGACGGCACCAAAATTAATATTGTCAATTAATATTATCCTATATAAATCATCATAAAATCATATACGTGAAACAATTATGTTTACTCACGGAAGCAAAATGAATACTCACGGAAGCAAAATGAATACTCACGGAAGCACTTTTAAAGCCCACGGAAGCCTTTTGAAAGCTAACGGAAGTCTTTTGAAAGCTAACGGAAGCTCATCGAAAGCTAACGGAAGAGCATCGAAAGCCCACGGAAGAGTATCGAAAGCTCACGGAAGAGTATCGAAAGTCCACGGAATTATCTTTAAGTACTTCAATAACATTGACTTACACATGAAGATAGGTAATCAGGCATTAAATGCAGATAAATCAACATAGAAAATATATTATTAGAATTGCAATTATCTTTACGCAGGTACGAAATAAATCGACTTTATATTGAAACATATTTCATCAATGTGCATGGCCGTCATCGGAGCATGAAAGATAGTAGATGGTAAAAACAATGTATATAATTAAATTAAGAATTGAGAATAAACTAAGGTATTGTTTATGTATTTAGCTAAGTTATCAATCAATCGTCCTGTGATGACAACCATGGCGATTATCGTATTCCTTATCTTCGGTATGATTTCATTCAACGGATTCTTCGGATTGATGGATGGAAAGGGGCTTGACCTCAATCAAGTGCCGAAAGTGGAGATACCTTATATCAATATAATGACGGTTTACCCGGGAGCCGGTCCGAAGGAGATCGAAACACAAGTCAGTAAGCGCATTGAAGATGCGGTAGCTACGGTAAGTGAAATCAATCGGCTTGAATCTTATTCCTTGGACGGCGTATCCATCGTCATGATCGAGTTTAAGATGAGCAAGGACGTTAATGTTGCTTTCCAGGAGGTTAAAAGTAAGGTTGACCAGATTCTAAATAAGTTACCGGACGACGCAGAGCTTCCCTTGGTACAGAAATTTGATATGCAGGCCTTTCCGATTATCGACCTTGTGCTTAGTGGTGATCTTGATCCGATTAAATTATATGAAATTGCCGATAAAGAGCTGAAAGATCGCTTTACACAGATCAAAGGGGTCGCTCAAGTTCAAATCGTGGGCGGTCAAGAGAGGGAAATACACGTTGATTTTGATAATAAGACCGTGTTTGAGAACTCCATCTCCCTTCCTCAGCTCTTACGGATACTTAAAGCTCAGAACATGGACATTCCGGGAGGTTACCTCAAGATTCGCGGTCAGGAATTGACCGTTCGATTATCAGGAAAGTACATGACAATTGATCAAATCAGTGATCTTGAGATTCCCACGCGCTTTGGAAAGAAGAAATTGAGGCAGATAGCAACGGTCAGAGACGCCGGAAAGAGCGTCCGCGAACGCGCAATCTTCTACGACAACATTAAAAAGACCGAAGATGCCAACGTTGTTCGGCTCAGCTTGATTAAAAGTTCCGACGGCAATGCAATAAATATTGCCAGGGATGTTCATGACAGGTTGCCGGAGATTAATGAGATTCTACCGAAGGACGTAAGCCTGCAAGTGGTCAATGATAAGTCGAAATTTACCAAGAGTACCGTTGACGACACTTTGAATAATATTCTACTCGGCGTTCTTTTCACGTCCATCATCTTACTAATCTTCCTCCACGACTTGCGATCGACGCTAATTGTGGTACTTTCGATGCCCACGGCAATTATATCTACGTTCATCGTAGTTCAATTGGCTGGCTTTTCGCTTAATACAATGTCCTTGATGGGACTATCGGTGTCCGTGGGCGTTTTAGTATCGAACTCGGTGGTTGTTTTAGAGAACATCTTCCGACATCGCGAGCTCGGGAGCGGTAAAAAGGAGTCCGCTTACAAGGGAACCTCGGAAATAGCCATTGCGGTTATCGCCGCCACGCTTACAAACGTAGTCGTTTTCGTTCCGCTTGCCAATATCAGTTCCGTAGTTGGCGAATTCTTACGCGAAATGGCATTGACGGCGGTATTTTCGACAATATTTTCACTTCTAATGTCATTCACGCTCACTCCGATGCTTGCCTCGCTTATTCTTCCTACTAAACCGAAGGTTGGACGCATCAGCGCGGCCATGATAAGGTTCGAAAAGATGTGGGAACGCCTCTACCGCAGATCACTTGAAGCGATATTGCGGCATTGGTATGTGAGCTTGGGTATTGTAATCGTATCATTATTGCTTGTAGTTGTAACCACGATGATATATGGTTCGAGACTCGGTCAGGAATTCATGCCAAATGCCGATAATGGTCAGATAAAGGTTGACGTGGAATTGCCCGTGGGCTATGATCTTGATGAAACGGCCAAGGTGATTACCAGCATACAGAACCGATTGAGTAAATATCCTGAGGTGAAGCAAATGTTGAGCAGCCTTGGGCGTATCGATGAGTTAAATCTTGGTACTAATCTGGCGCGGATGATTGTCTATCTTGTGGATGTGAAGGATCGCGGCAAGGGTATATCTTATTATATCACGAAATTCATTCACGACCTTGCGGATATTCCAAATGCAAACATCAAGGTCGAGTTGGCAGAGGGGATGGCCGGCCCGGGAGCTCCGATAGAGTTTTATTTATTGGGGCAGAATCTCGAGAAATTGGAGGATTTGAAGGAACAGATAATGAATAAGATCAAGGATGTGCCGGGGCTTGTCAACTTGGACAACAGTTCGCGTGCGGGCAAGCCGGAGATTACCGTTTTGCCGAAGCGAGATAAGCTGGCCGAGGCGGGGCTTACGGTTATGGACTTAGCTTTAACTCTGCGTTCGTCGATCGAGGGCATGGTATCGTCGCAATATTCCGAGGGCGGCAACGAATATGATATTAAGGTGACGCTGGACGATGAATCGGTTGACACGCCGGAGAAGATAGGCAACATTACCGTCGTCTCGCCGAACGGGCCTTATAAATTATCCGAGCTTGCCGACATAGATTACACGCTTGGCTTCACAAAAATTCTGCACCGGGATAAATATACCACGATTAAATTCAGCGCTTCGAACACTCCGGACGTCCCGACCGGCACGGTAATCGATGAAATCGGGCGGCGTATTGACGACCTGAACATGCCGGACGGCTACAGGATCCTCTGGGGCGGCACGGTGAAGATGCAGAAGGATATGTTCAAGGATTTGGGATTTGCATTCCTGCTGGCATTTTTACTGACTTATATGTTATTGGCGGCGATATTGGAGAGTTTCATGCAGCCGGCGTTGATCCTCTTGACCATGTTCCTTGCATTCATCGGCGTGTTCATGTTAATGTATTATACCGACACCAATTTCGGCATAACGGCGAATATGGGAGTGATAATGCTCATTGGAATTGTGGTGAACAACGCTATTTTGATGCTGGATTACACGAATCAATTAGTCCGGCAGCAGGGGAAATCCGCCAAGGAGGCATTGATCGAGGCCTGTCCGGTGAAGCTGAAGCCAATCGTCATGGCAACGCTGGCGATCATGCTTGGTATGCTGCCGATGGCGCTGGGAATCGGCGATGCCGGCAAGGAGATGAGGATACCACTCGGCATCGTAAGTATTGGCGGGCTGGCCTCTTCGACGATATTAACTTTCTGGGTGATTCCTGCGGCTTATTTGATGCTGGCTTCGATGACGGCATTCTTCAAGAAATTAATTATGAATATATTCAGCATTGAACAAGGCGAAAAGGAAGCTGCGATCGGGTGAGATGATTATTGATGAGATGATTATTTCGGTTTTATTTGATTTACTATTTGTAGGGGCACGGCATGCCGTGCCC
>JAJRTW010000150.1 GCA_024278075.1 Bacteroidota bacterium
CAAAGCGAGCAGGGGGTTGTCCTACAATCTGCAAGGCATAAGGGCATAATAAATCCATTTCCTTGCACTTTCTAATTGAATAGTTTTCGTAATTACTATAACAATAAACAGTTAGTACTTTTTGAGGGCAATCTAAATAAATGAAACTTCCGGGAAATAGTGAATTTGTTATTTTCGTAATATTGTGCGAGGTAAGATAGCTGAAAGATTATCACTCTGGACTTGTTTCAGAATCCAGTATCCATGCGGCTTCCGGATTCTTTGCTACACCCAGTTCCGCTCCGAATAATAATTTTCACACAAATACATACGTTGCAATGACAGCAAGAATTGAATTTTTCAGAAGTCTCTTAAACAACAGATCGGGCATTTTTGTCATCGTATGTTGCAAATGACAAATATGTAAAAAGTGTAAGGGCAATTCATGAATTGCCCCTGCCAAATTCAACTTCATCAAATTGCCGGTTGTAACAACCGTCAGGATAGAAAACTGTCATTCTGAATGGAGCCGAGCGTTGTGAAGTATCTATAAATACTATAAATGTATAGAGTTATAGATTCTTCGCGGAGTTTATCCTGAGCCAGGCCGATCGTGTCTATAGTTCGACTCCGCTCACTATGACACTAAAATAGTCACCCTGAGCCCTTCGTAAGTGTTTTATTTATCATGTCTTTTCAAGTCATTATAAAAAATGTCCGAAGTGTTGTTAAAATAATTAAATAAATTAAGAATACTTAAATTAAGAATGGTTCGTCACCATATATATGCAGTATAATTCGAACTTATAATTTTTCCAACTCATAGAATCAAATACCATTATTTTTAAATATAGGAGGAACCTAAATGAACAGATCATTACTATTCCGCTTAATGTCATTTGTTGCAGTTTTATTTATATCATCTGCAGCTAACACCAACCTGCAGGCACAGCCGCCCGATTTGATGGCGCCTGTTAATGGTGATTTGTGTGTGGTTGAGGAAGCATTGCTTGATTGGGACACCCAACCCGGTGCGATTTCTTATTCCTACCAGGTTTCCGAACTGGCCGATTTTAGTAATATTTTATACGAGGGCTTGGAAATAGCCGAGACAGATGTATTATTAATCTTTTGGCCCGGCACTCAATATTTCTGGCGAGCTGCGGCAAATTACCCCGGCCCGATAACAAATTGGAGCGACCCATGGAGCTTTACTACAATAAACGAACCACCGGATTTTATCTATCCTCAGAATGATGATTTCTGCATTCCTCTTACCCTTAACTTTAATTGGAATTCGGTGCCCACCGCCGTCACTTATGACCTGCAGGTTTCTGCAAATGAAAATTTCTCTACATTGATTATTGATGAAACCGGCCTGGGCAGCACAACCTACAGCTGAACGGTGCCGGATTATAATACAAGATACTATATAAGAATAAGGGCGGTTTTCGCAGGTTGCTCAAGCCAGTGGA
Source organism: Bacteroidota bacterium (assembly GCA_024278075.1). Taxonomy (GTDB): domain Bacteria; phylum Bacteroidota; class Ignavibacteria; order Kapaibacteriales; family UBA2268; genus JAJRTW01. Next base: position 1,455 of record JAJRTW010000150.1, read on the forward strand.
GCGCTACGACTGCGTTTACATCCATTCTTGCACCGGCGGTTCTCTCCACACCTGAAGATAATATTACTGGAATGCCCCTGAGCCTTGACCTGGGATGGTCCGCCACATCCGGCGCCAGCACTTATGACATTCAGGTTGATAACGACCAGGATTTCAACAGCCCGTTAATATCTGAAACAGGTTTAACTTCAACAGCCTATTCAGCTACATTAACCGATAACAACACTGTTCATTACTGGCGAGTTCGCTCGGTATCCACTAATTGTACGTCCGATTGGCCGGGCGAATGGAATTTCCTTACTGAGTACCCCCCGGTAATACTCAACACTCCGAGTGATTCGGCCGAATGTATTCCTCTGGAAACTACCGTTATGTGGGACACCATTCCGGGAGTCCTTTCATATTTAATACAGGTTGCCACCGATTCGGGTTTTACCAATATAATAATTAACGATTCCGCATTAACAGACAATTCACATTCGATTACCCTGCCGTCGCCGGTGACCACATATTTCTGGCGAGTTAAGGCAGAAGATGTAAACAACACAGGCCCGTGGTCTGAAGCAAGGTCGTTCGTTTCGGCCATAAGGTCGCCCGCATTAACAAGCCCTGCAAACGGTACGGCGGGATTACCCTTAGAAACTACATTAGTATGGGAAGAGATTGCCGCCGGTGCGGTATACCTTCTGCAAATTGCCACCGATATTGATTTTGATGATATTGTGTTAGACCAAGCCGGCCTTAATGAAAACTCATATTCAGCGACTTTGCCGGGGTTCAACACGATGTATTATTGGCGTGTTACAGCCACATCCACCGGATGTTCGAGCCTTTGGTCCGAAGTATGGTGGTTAAAGACAGTGCTGGCTCCGCCCGTACTGTTATTGCCTGCCAATGGTGCAAACAATCAACCACTTTCGCCAACCTTAGTTTGGGAAGAATCAGCAGGTGCGGTAACTTATGATTTTGAATTAGCTTATGATTCCGATTTTCAAAACCATGTCTCGGGCAAAGGCAAAACCGGAATTCCAAGTAATACTATCACCCCGAAGAACCTCAATATAACAACACAATATCATTGGCGTGTTCGGGCAAGCAACATGGAAGGAACAAGCCTGTGGTCGGTGGTATTCAATTTCACTACCGGAAAACTTGGCCCGGCAGTGCCAGAGCTCGTATCGCCGGCCGATGATGAGACATTGATACCAATAGCTGTTACTTTTGCCTGGGAAACTGCCGATAGAGCCGACCATTATAATTTGCAGGTAGCCAACGATCGTCAGTTTACATCTCCAATTGTCATGGAAACCGGCATTGCTTCAAATTCTTATGATGCTAGCGGCCTTGCCAATTATACGGAATATTGGTGACGGGTTGCTTCGGTTAACGACAGCGGTGTGAGCGCTTGGTCTGAAGTATGGTTGTTCAGAACCATTGCCATTCCGCCCACCGATCAGGTATTGCTTACATCGCCGGCCAATGACTTGGACAAGACTCAGCTCAATATGGTTTTCAAATGGCAAAGCGTTGACAGGGCCGAGGCTTATAACTTCCAACTGGCCACCGATAACGGGTTTGAAAATCTTGTTGCCAATGAACTTAGTGTATGGAGTACGGGAATAAACATTTTTGATTTGGCCGAGGATACTCAACTCTTCTGGAGAGCGCGGGCATGGAACGAGGCAGGCAACTCGCCCTGGTCGGAAATCTGGAACTTCACAACCGGAATGCCATCCTCTGTGCCTTTCGAAATTAATTCCTCAACTACTTTCGTATACCCGAATCCATTTGCGGAATCTGCGTTTCTGAAATTTGAATTAAAGGAAGAATCGAACGTGAGAATCAAAATAACGGATGTTCTCGGCAACGATATTAAGACTATTGCCAATGGTTTCATGGAAGCCGGCGAAAAAAATATTCCGATTAATTCAACATCGCTTTCATCAGGTGTTTATCTTATATCAATCATGGCCCGGGACCATATCGAAATTCACAGGATAGTTGTCAGAAAATAGGTGAGAAGAATGTAAGATAAGATTTGATGATTCGGATTTTATGATTAAGATTTGATAAATAATAAGGGCTGTCTTTTGAAGGCAGCCCTGTTTTTCTGCAATAAAATTTGGGTTAAAACAACATTAGTTTCTTTATCTCCTTAATCCCCGATTCCGTTATCCTGCCGCTTGTAATATTCAGCCCTGTTTCATCGTCACGAAAAGATTTAGTTTCAATATACCCTGATTCCACGAGCCGGGAGTTAACCGCAGCGATGTCCTTATCGGAACATTCAATCTCAACATCATCGGGCGATGTCGTTATAAAATTATGCTTGCTCTTGTCGTAGTAACGCCGAAGCATCAGTTTCATCAAATCGTTAGTCATTAAATTATTCCCTTTAATATATTCATTAGAATGATCTTAGGAGCAGCCGCTTGTGGAGCCGCAATCTTCGCAAACCGTGCAGCTGCCGTTGCGTTTAACCCGCATCGACCCGCATTGAGTGCATTGCTCGCCGGTATATCCGAAGCTCTTCGCCTCGCCGGATTTAACTTTCAACTTCATAGCGGCACCATTAGCATTGCCATTGGCCACTGGCCCGCCCGACGAGCCGTTGGCCACCAGCTCGGCTTTTCTCTCAGACTCTGCCGGAGTATTGCTAACCGGAGATTCCGTGGTTATCTCAACTTTATTCCCGGCGGAATCTGACTTTTCTTTCTGTTCATCCTGATCCCTTTGCTCATCTTTAGTATGGGTATCCACCTCAGGAATTTCATCCACGGCTTTGACATGCACGAAGTCGTTGCGGTCTAAGTAGTCATACCCAAGCGACCTGAAAACATAATCCAGGATTGAAGTTGCATTTTTAATTGCCTCGTGGCCGTCCACGCTGCCGGCCGGTTCGAATCTTGTGAATGTGAACGAATCCACCAGTTCTTCGAGCGGCACACCGTATTGCAGCGCCTTTGAGGCCAGAATCGCAAAGCTGTTGAGCAGTCCGCGGAAAGCAGCCCCTTCCTTGTACATATCGATAAAAATCTCGCCAAGCGAACCGTCGGCATATTCACCGGTCCTTAAATAAACCTTATGCCCACCCACCCCGGCTTCACGAATAAATCCCGAGCGTTTTTTGGGTAATTTCTGTCGCACGGCTACCCGCGTAACACGGTCGACAATCTGCTCCTGAACTTCCTTGGGGCCAAGAGTTTCGTCGAGGGTGTTTTCATCGCCAAGCATTATTACTTCGTCAAGGTCATCATAATTTGATGCACTTAAAGGCTGCGAGAGTTTCGAGCCGTCCCTGTAAAGGGCAATAGCTTTGAGCATAAATTTCCAGGACTTCATATACACCTCGCCAACATCAGCCACCGTAGCTTCCGCCGGCATATTCACCGTCTTGGAGATTGCCCCCGAAATGAACGGTTGGGCAGCAGCCATTATCCGGATATGAGCCATGGATTGAATATAGCGTTTGCCGTTTTTGCCGCATCTGTTGGCGGTGTCAAACACTGGCAGGTGATTGTCTTTCAGATGCGGGGCGCCTTCGATCATCATCGTGCCGCAAACATAGTCATTGGCCTGGTCGATTTGCTTGCCCGAAAAGCCAAGCGCCTTCAACATATTGAACGAGGGATTATTCAGGTCCTGGCCGGTGAAACCGAGCACCTTGCAAAAATCTTCTCCTAAAGTCCATTTATTAAAGGTAAATGAAATATGAAATACATCATCTAATTGCTTTTCGATTGCTTCAATTTTTTCGTCGGTGAATCCTTTGTTCTTTAGAAGAGCCTTGTTGATGCCTGGGCATCCGATAAACGTGCCATGCCCTTTGCAATATTTTTCTATTTCTTCGATTTGCTTGTCCGAATAATCCAATGTGGTTAATGCTTTTCGAACCGATTGGTTTACAATCTTGAAATACCCGCCGCCGGCCAGTTTCTTATACTTGACAATAGCAAAATCAGGTTCGATTCCCGTGGTGTCGCAATCCATCACAAGGCCGATTGTACCGGTGGGAGCGATAACTGTCACTTGGGCATTTCTATAGCCATATTTCTCGCCCAATGCGACGGCTCTGTCCCATACCTCCCTTGCCGGTTTCAACAAATAATCCGGGCAATAGATCGGGTCGATGCCAATAGGCTTAATCGTAAGCCCTTCATAATCCATAGCTTTGGCATTGTATGCTGCCCTTCGATGATTTCTCATCACCCGCAGCATTTGCTTGCTGTTTTGCTCATATTGCGAAAATGCACCCAGCTCACCCGCCATTTCCGCAGAAGTCTCGTATGATTTGCCGCTCATAATTGATGTAATGGCTCCGGTGATGGCCCTTGCTTCGGGAGAATCGTACGGCACACCGCTAACCATTAGCAATGTGCCGAGATTGGCATATCCAAGGCCAAGAGTGCGGAAATCGTAACTTAATTGTGCAACTTTTTTGGATGGGAATTGGGCCATTAATACCGATATTTCGAGTGTTATCGTCCATAGCCTTACGGCATGTTGGAAATCATCGATTAGGAAATCACAAAACTCATCATCAAAGAATTTCATAAGGTTCAGGCTGGCAAGGTTGCAGGCCGTGTTGTCCAGGAACATATATTCGCTGCAAGGGTTGCTGGCATTAATTCTGCCGGAGCTCGGGCAGGTATGCCATTCATTAATAGTAGTATCATATTGCATTCCGGGATCGGCACTTTTCCAGGCGCTTAGGTTAATCTTTTCCCACAATTGCCTCGCCATTACCTGTTTGGCCGTTTCGCCGTCTATCCTTCTTTTTAATTCCCAAGTCTCGTCATTCTCGACTGCCCGCATGAAATCATTTGTAACCCGGATTGAGTTATTAGAATTCTGCCCGCTGACCGTTAAATAGCCTTCACCTTCGTAATGCGTATCGAATTCTTCAAAATCCAGGGATGTATATCCCTGCTCCACAAGGCCGATCACCCTATGGATATAATTCAACGGCACACCGCGGTTCAGTGCTTTTCGGACCAGGTTATTCAGCACAATGTTTGCTTTTATGTCCGATCCGTTAGCTATTGCTTCTTCGAGGATAGCGCTAAGGAATTTAGAGCTAACCCTCGAACCCGCCACAAGTGCCGCTACCTTTTCCTCTTCCTTTGCTTTCCATTCGATAAATGTTTCTACATCGGGATGGTCGATGTTGACGATCACCATTTTAGCGGCGCGGCGGGTGGTTCCGCCGGATTTAATAGCACCGGCGGCACGGTCGAATATCTTAAGAAAACTCATCAGCCCCGAGGACAAACCGCCACCGGAGAGCGGCTCTTTTTCGCCCCTTAAGCTCGAGAAGTTCGTTCCGGTTCCGCTGCCAAATTTAAATATACGTGCTTCCTTTGTGGCAAGGTTGAATATTCCGCCTTCGCCGAGCAGGTCGTCATCCACCGATTGAATAAAGCAGGCGTGCGGCTGCGGCCTGGTGTAGGCATCTTTGGATTGGGTTAATTTCTTTGTTTCCGGGTCCACATAGTAGTGCCCTTGTTTGTTGCCCGAAATTCCATAGGAATGGTTCAATCCGGTATTGAACCACTGCGGTGAATTCGGCGCAGCCATTTGGTTCAGCAGCATATAGGCCATTTCGTCGAAGTAGGCCAGGGCGTCTTCCTCGCTGCTGAAATAGCCGTGGGTTTCGCCCCAATATCTCCACGCAGCGGCCAATCTTGTTACAACTTGTTTAAGAGAATTTTCCGAACCAAGCATTTGCCTGCCTTTTTCATCTTTGGCCGGCGAGCCGTCTTCATTATACTGCGGCACGTCCGTTTTGCGGAAGTACTTCTGGGCGAGAATGTCGGTGGCCATTTGTGACCATTGGGTCGGCACCTCGATATTGTCCATGCGAAATACAAGCGATCCGTCGGTATTTCTTAGTACCGAGGAGCGTTTCGTATAATTGAACATATCAAAAGGGCTAATACCGTCCCGGGTAAATCTTCTGCGGATTTCCATTATTTGCCTTATTGCTTTATTATATGTGTTATATTAACTGAGTTTCGACGCTTTGAATACGAATTCCCCCCAATGCGCCGTTGCTGTTTATCAATTCTATTTAATCGAATTTTATCAAAACTATTTAATCGAATAATCGATAGTAACCACAGCTTTAATACTCTTGTCTATTGTTCCCAGGTCGTATCGCCCGTAATCTGATATTTCGGTCGAATGCAAAGGTGTTATCTGGAATACACCCTGGGTGGCAGACCTCAGCTTTCCTACTTCAGAATCGCTGTTGCTGGCAAGCTGTTCTGCCCTGAGTTTTGCATCCCTTGTTGCCTTGCCGAGCATTTCAATTTTCAAATCGTTTATCTTCGTGAAGTAATAATCCGGTGAATATGATTCAAGCTCCACACCTTCCCTGATTAATGATGTTGATTCATTAGATATTTTCTTGATTAATTCAACGTTGTCAGATTTAACCGTTATCGTTTGATTCAATGAATAACCAAGCCTGATATTGGTTCTAATCCCCTTTTCATTGTATTTATAACGGACAAAAGTATTTACCGACGAAACATCCACCACATCGCGCTTGATACCATGCGATTCGAGATATGTAAGTATTTTGCTTAGATCGGATTCCAATTTGTCATAAGCGCCGGTTAGGATTGGAGAAAAAGCGGAAAATGAACCCCGCCATATACCAAGGTCAGATTTAATCTCCATTTCGGCATAACCCTTCACCCTGATCGTTTGGTTTGACAATTTAACTTTTTCAATGGTGCCAGACAAAATCAATGCCGTCAGTACCATTCCAAAAGCAAGGAAAAACCCAAGCATCATTAATCCGACTTTATTTCCGGAGGTTTGGCTCATAATTAAATTAAATGATTTTGTTTCGAATAGATATTAATTATATTTGCTGCATATCAAAAGTGAAACGATTAACTACATTTGAATAATTGACCCGAACGAGGTGGAAAAATATACCAAAAAAAGCCATCTAAATGAAGTGAAAGTTTTCCACAAAGCACTTGTTAATCTTAATTCGAAATATATATTATTTTAACTTAAATTAAAAATTATTTATCAGATTTTTTATACTCGATATTGATTTTTATACTCGATATTTTTTATGCTTGATATTATTATAGAATTCGACTTGTGGCTGTTCCATTTAATTAACACCGGGCTGGCCAATTCTGTATTTGATTCTTTAATGCCGTTTATTACAGAAGCAAAGCACTGGTTCCTATTGTATCTTTTTGGCGGCTTTCTATTGGTTCGCTCTGGCAGGAAAGGTGTATTTATCTTGTTTTTGTTGATTATAACCGCAGTTCTGTCCGACCAGATAAATAGTAATATCCTTAAGGATTATTTCGGCAGAATCAGGCCCTGCCACACTCTCGACGATTTGCGGCTGCTGGTTAATTGCGGCATGGGCAAAAGCTTCCCGTCGTCCCATGCTGCCAACAGCTTTGCGGCTGCGGTGGTGCTTATCCACTTCTTCCGACCATATAGGTGGTTGTTCCTCACAATAGCTATATTAATAGCGTTTTCGCGGGTCTATGTCGGCGTTCACTATCCGATGGATGTGATTGCCGGTGCTGCGGTTGGATTTATTGTAGGCTATGCGGTGCTGCTTGCTGCAAGGCCTTTTGAAAAGCGTATGGATAAATTATAACCAAGTTTGATTCCCCCTAAAAAAGAGGGCTTGTCATACTTCCTCAAGGTTTTCGAGCATATTGAATTAATATTTAACGTTCAGTCAGTTGTAACAACTGACTAATGACGACAGTTTTTACATTGCCAGTTGTAACAACTGGCAGAACAAAAGTGCAGCCAAGCCCCGATATATCGGGACCTTCGACTGGGGCTTGGCCTGCGAGGGAAAATCCATTCTCCGCATGAATACTGGATTCCCGTTTTCACGGGAATGACAATTTTCCTATTATTCAGATGTTTCTATTGGAGTAATCATGGCAAGTATGAAAATGATTGAAGATTTTTTGTCGCCAAAGAAGTTAATCGTTGCGGGCGTTTCCGGCAATCCGGAAAAATTCAGCCGTGAAATATTCGATGCCTTAATTAAAAAGGGATTCGATGCAATTCCGGTTAATCCTAACCTGGATTCTATAAACGGGCAGAAGTGTTACAGATCGCTTGACGCTGTTCCCGGCGGATATGATAATTTGCTGATTGTAACTTCGCCGGCGAATACTCTTGATGTGCTAAGAAGTGCGGCGCAGAGGAATATCAAATCGGTATGGATACAAAGGGGGGCGCAGAATAAGGAGGCGTTGGAATTTGCAGAGCAAAACGGCATGAATATAATATATAAAATGTGCATCCTGATGTTTGCCGGGCCGGTCGTTGGGCTTCATCATTTCCACAAGCTGGTTAATAAATTCTTTGGGCTGCTGCCCAAATAGCGGACAACAAGATATTAGTAGCATAGAAATATTAGTAGTGCATCATCCCACAATAAGTTAATATTTAACGTTCCGTCAGTTGCAACAACTGACGAATGACGAGAGTTTCTATATTGCCCGTTGTTACAACTGACAAATGGCGGCAGTTTCTATATCGCCAGTTGTAACACCTGGCAGAACATAAATTCAGGCAGGTTGCGAACCTGCCGCTACACATGCATTGGTTGAACTATAACAAAATAGTTATCAATCATTTATGAGATGGCGCAGTAGCATATGAAATATGAAAAAATCTAAATAAAACAATTTATTGTTAACCTGGGTTTCGCTTTATTTCTTTGTCGTATATTTTCTAATTTGAAATAAATGTCCATAGTATAAGTTTATATATATGCCTGAAATCTTCAGAATTGAGGGGTTCGTATTTTTCTTCTATTCGAATGAAAGTAATGAACCTGCTCATGTGTACGTGAGAAAAGCCGGCGGGCATGCTAAGTTTTGGATTGAACCTGGTGAGCTTGAATCTTCAAGGGGAATGAAAACAAAGGATTTATCGAGGGCTGAGGAACTTGTGATTAGTATATTGATAAAATTTTGTGAAATGGAATGACGTATTCAGTAACCGAAATAGAAATTAAAGCCACAAAAGTATGGGTCGAGAACAGAACTATCTGCATCCGGCTGGAGGATGAAAGAGAAATAAGATTTCTTGTCTCTAAAAACCGCAGGCTTGCGAAAGCTTCTCTTAAAGACCTACTGGAGGTTGAAATAATTTGTAATGGTACCGGGCTTCATTGGGAAAAATTAGATGAAGACTTATCAGTTTCCGGAATTCTCCAGGGCAGGCTTGGGTAATCCGATTTGAGCCGATGTCATTATTCCGGCACGCAAATATTCGGAAGGTTTTCGCATTCACTATCAATTGTGAATCAATATCACCGGCCTTATAACAACAACTAAACGTTTAATAAACAATACTCAATCAAAACATGAAACTATTAACATTGCTATTAACATTGCTATTAACTATTTTATTTTGTGCCTCCATTCAGTCTTTTGGCAATAACGTTGGCGATGGCTACCGGCTGGTGAATTATGAAGAAGTATGGGTGAAGCAACTTTTCACCGGCGAGGATTGGATTAATGATTCGAAAATTGTAAATATATTCTCGCCCGAAGGCAATCTGCTGTCACGGACTAAGTATTTGTGGATAGATAATGATTGGCCGGAATACGAGAGGTTCAGGTATAGATATGATAATCGTAGTAATAAGATAGAAGAATCGATTTTTGGTTTGCTCTATTCGGTATGGATTAATCATGTCAAGCTGGTATATGAATATGACAGCCTGAACCTTGAGATTCTGAAGACCGAATATAACTGGTATGATGATTCTCTTCACAAGGCCTTTCAATTCAAAAGTATTTATGGTGAATCCGGGAACCTTGTTGTTAGATACCAATGCAGTTGGGGCGAAAAGGGCTGGGCGGCAAATTTCAAAACAAATTATTCCTATGACGAATCAGGAAGAAAAACGGAGGAATTATTCCAATCAAATTTTGATGATTCCCTTTCGAACCTCGACCGTACGATAACGGAATATAAAGGCGACACAACACAAGTAACAAAACAGGGGTGGAACCTGAGCTATTGGTTTGATGCCACAAGGGATCTGACGATTAAAAGAAGTAATGATAATTCGAAAATATTGATTGCTCAATACCCCAGGGATTCACTGTGGATTAACAGCAATAAAAAGATTTATAGATATAATGATTATGATTCTCTAATTTATATGGAAGAGCTTATATATACACTGGATTCTATAGTGCCTGACAAAAGATATTTCTATGAGTTTACCGGCGGAAGGAAAGTGTCGGGGCTTGAGCAAATTTTTTATGATGAATGGAGAGACCTATACAGAACCGTACTCGATACGAATTGGGGATATGCGAATAAGGAGATTATTACAGATGTAACAATTGGCTTTGTTGAAAATGATAAGTCAACTGTGGGGTACGGTTATAAATTAAACAAAGATGCCTATGTTAGGATTTATATAGCAAACACTGCGGATGAAGAAATATCTGAGGTGCGTAAAGATAAACAAGTGCGGGGCAGATACGAATTCGAATTTGATGCGTCGAACTTCCTGCAGGGTGAATATTACCTTGTGTTTGATGCTTCGGGCATTCGGGGCAGATTGAAACTTCCAAAGCAATAACTATAGCACTGAATCATTGTTAGGCAGTGATTTCGGGAAAGCAGCATTCATAAATCGTGAAGGCTGTGTGGGAACACAATAATATGTCATCCTGAATTTATTTCAGGATCCAAATGCCGCATGAATACTGGCTTATAGATTCTGAAACAAGTTCAGAATGACAGCCTCCGGACCTTTCCACATAGCCTCGGAATTTGGGAATGAGATGAAATTGTGCATCATGGCAATTGCGTGTAAAGATAATACATATATCCGAAGTAAAGCGATACGAGGAATAAACCTTTTGCTCTGCCTATAGTCATTCCGAATTTAGCCAGAGGCAGAATCAGAATAGAGATAAAAAGAACAACGGCAAGGTCAATTTTGTCAATTCCGGTCGAGATAATCGGATAGATAAATGCGGCAATGCCGAGGATCAACAGTATATTGAATATATTAGAACCGATAGCATTCCCTATGGAAATATCGCCTTCATTTTTGAACGAGGCTACCATAGATGTTGCCAGTTCCGGCAGGCTTGTTCCGAAAGCAACAATTGACAAGCCAATAACGGCTTTGCTTGCACCGAGGAACACTGCCAATTGTTTTGCACCTTCCAGAAACAGGCCCGCACCAACAACTAATATTGCTATGCCGCCAACAATGAATGTAATATTCAGTTTAAGGTTTCTTTCTTTTCTCGGTAATATTTCGAAGGGCGAATCGCCGGCAGTAACCTTTCTCTGCCTGGCTAAATAAATAGTGATGCCGTTGTAAGCAATTATACCGGAAAATAATATACCGCCGTCAATCCTGCTAATTTCACCGTCAATTACAAGAATTATCATAAGGATAGTTATTCCGATCATCAAAATAATATCCCTTTTGATTAGCGACGGCTTTACATGAAGCGGCCGGATTAATGCAGCTACGCCGATAATAAGTGCAATATTGCATATATTAGAGCCAATCACATTCCCGAGGGCTATTTCGCCTTGCTTGCCCAGGGCTGCTGAAACACTAACAACCAGTTCGGGGCTGCTTGTTCCGAAAGCAACAACGGTCAATCCGACAACTAATGGGGTTATGCCGACACGAAATGCAAGGGTCGAACTGCCGGTTACTAATCCTTCGGCGCCGAAGTATAATAATATAGTGCCGCTAACAAGAAAAATGATTGAAAAAAGGACATCTACAGATGTAGCTGCTTCCATAAATTTTACTTTTATTATCAGGTGAATTTCTAATTGTTATTTTATGCTTTGGTATTCAATGTAAGCCTAAGCATTAGAAAAAACAATTTACGTTAAATATTTAATACGGCAAAATTGAATAAGAATTTATTCTGTGTTATGTAGGATGAAATTCCGGCAAACGGATAGAGCGGTGGAAATATGAGCCTTCCTTGTTTACGTATTATTATTCCGTATGGGCGATTCATGAATTGCCCCTACGGCATGCCCCTGTTTTTTATTTAGGAATTCACGAATTGCCCCTACATCTCAAATTCATTCAAATACTTCTCTGGTATAAACGGTAAGTTTTATAATGCGTCCCGTTCATGGTCATTGTAAGCCCTTTGTTCATCATTTCATTGTCCTCGAGTATCCAGGAAGCTTCGGCACGGACAATATTGTGCCTTTGCGCCCGCAATCCGCATTCGTAATAAATAACCGCATCCACGCCTGTCTTCTGGTACTGCTTCATCACGCCCAGGACAATAATCCTAACGGCATCTATCTTTTTCTTCTTAGTCAGTAAATGCCAAATCGCTCCGGGCAAAGAGCCGCTCTTGTTGTGTTTGAAAGGCATATTGAGGTCGGGCATAGTCAGGACAAACCCGGCCGGCTGCCCGTCGATTTCGGCAATCATGGCAAAATCTTCCCAGGCCAGTTGCTTCAGGTCGTTGGCAAGGTAGTCGAACTCCTCGTCGGTCATCTTCACAAAGCCCCAGTTCGGCTCCCAGGCACTGTTGTAAATCTTTTTCAGCGTATCCACATCTTTCCTGAATTGCTTTTTATCCTTGAATTTCATCTCCCGTATAGTGATTTTATGCCGTTTGCGGATAATGCCCTGCAGCCTTTCTAATTTCTCAGTCATATACTTTTCAGTAAATAACTCATAAGCAAACAGATTCTTAGCCGTTTTAAATCCATTGTTTTCAATCAAATCGATATAATATTCCGGATTATACGTCATCAGGATTCGAGGCGGCGAATCGAATCCGTCGACCAGCAATCCGGTTTCGTCGTTCATCGACGGGTTCACAGGCCCTCTTAAAGTGTCCATCCCTTTCGACTTCAGCCATACGGCGGCGCTCTCGAATAGCAAGTCCGCCACTTCCCGGTTGTTGGCGCATTCGAAGAAACCGAAGAAACCTATTTTGTCATTATGGGTTTTGTTATGGTTTTCATTCGTTATAGCTGCAATTCTGCCCACAACTTCCCCATCCGTTTCGGCATAGAAAAGCTCAATTTCCGAATGTTTATAAAAAGGATTCTTTTTCGTATTCAGGAGTTTCATCCTGTCGAAAACAATTGGCGGAACAAAATTCGGATCGCCCGAATAAAAATTCCATTGCGACTTAATGAATTTCCTTTTTTCGCTATTGTTTCTAACAATTTTAATCTCAATGCCCATATTCACACTCCGATTTGCCCCCACATCGTGGGTTTTATTGCCTGCCGCTTGCTGCGGTTATAAAAAAATACTGCATTATTTCGCCCTCCCCCACTGCCTGCGGCGGAGTCGTCCATTATGCAATTTTGTCTGCTGTTGCAAAATATCAAATTCCCGGAACAAAAAAAACCACTTATCTCATATATATGCGCTTATTGGATTTTATCTTGGGGTATTTATATGGCCCTGCTATTCCGATAGTCCCGATTTTCGCAGATAATGCGGCCTGCGGCTATCGGAAGAAAAATTGTGAAATGACGGATTGAAAGTATAAATTGCAGCATAAAGAACTCATAACCTTCGTTTGGGATTTTGCGGCAAAGCAGCAAACGAAATTATTTGCCCGGATTCTGAGACGTTTTTGCTTTTAATGTGTTATGTATATATATAGAAAGTTGCAGAATTTATCTTTCGGGCTATTTTCAATTCGAAAATATCGATGATTTTCATTAGTTTGAAATTAATTATCATAGTATGATTTATGAAAAAGATTAATACCGGGATGGGTGCTATAGTTTTTGCTTTGTCTTTCTTAATTTCGTTTGGCAGCCATACATGCTTGGCGCAAGGCGAAGAACCCGAGGGCCTGCCGAATATTTTCGGCCCGACAAATGCGGGAACGGAATTTTGGTTCACAGTGCCACCGAACCTTAATGTTGATGGTGCAGAAGACAAAAATATTGTGAAAATCATCGCAACCTCGTATGCCAAAACTAAGATAACTGTTGAAATCACAGGCATGGGCTATTATAAAACGAAAAATATCGAGGCCTTTTCTTCAGTTGAATTCGAAATCAATCCTTATATAATCTCTTTTGGCGGCACGTCGGCAAGGCCGGATGGAATATATGAATCAATGGCGGCACATGTGACTTCGGAATCGCCGGTAACGATACATGTATTATCAAGATACCGCCAATCCAGCGATGGTTTCACAGCTCTGCCGGCCCAGGTGCTTGGCAAAGAATACATAATTGCGTCTTATAACGATGCTTCAATATATTATTCTCGCTACAGTTCATTGCCCAGCCAAGTGGGTGTTGTCGCCACGGAGAACAATACTCAGGTAACTTTCACTCTTGGCGGGAATATTAATACCATCATCGCCAATTCTGAGAAATACCTGAAGAATGGGGATTCGGTCACGAATGTATTGAATCGAGGCGATATCTGGATGCTTGCCTCGATAGCATCAAACAATACGGCTCTTGCCGATTTAACAGGAAGTAAGGTTGTTTCCAATAAACCCATTGCCGTCGTATCGGCTAATCAAAGTACGAACATACCCACAGATAATAAATATCGCGACTATATTGTAGATATGCAGCTGCCAACTTATTCATGGGGCAAAACGTATTATGTCGGCAGAATCAAAGGGAGACAAAGAAGCCCTGTTGTAAGAGTATTTGCAAAATATCCGGAAACAACAGTGGCGGTGAACGGCAATATGATTTATAAAATTAAAGAGGCCGGCGGAATTGACGGAGAGGGCTATTTTGAATTGCAAAGAGACCTGGCCAATCCCGAATCATTTGTCGTTAGCGGCGATAAACCGATTATGGTTGTACTATACAACACCGGCATTGAAGAGGACGGCTTCCCGGAACCTCCCGGCGACCCCTTCCAGGTTTCAATGGCGCCTCTGGAGCAGTTCGGAACCGAATTAATGTTCTCCACCCCATCGGTTAGGGGCGGGGCGGGCTTCCCCGAAAATTATATCAACCTGATATTTAAAATCAACGCAGATAAGACCATACCCGATGATATAGAATTCGGGACCGTAAGCAATGGGGTGACAACATGGAGGAATATAAGGAAATACGATGACTTGTTTGCAATTAATTCGGCGGGCCAATATTATGCAATGCGAACACTGCAGCTTCCTTATGACGGTGTATATAGAATCAGGGATAAAAATCCAATCTCAGCTTACGTCTATGGATTCTCGGAAAAAGATTCTTATGGCTATCCGGCCGGATTGACTTTGACAGATTTGCAGAAGTCCGATTCTTTAGCCCCGGTGGTCGAATGGTCTATTTCGTGCAACGGGTTTGTTACCGGTACGGTTACAGACCTGCCGGATGATGCCGAAAGAAGAGCTAATCTGGCAACTTATGTGCTGGTGGCAAGTTCGAGCTATAATTACAGCGATTGGAGCCTTGTTTATGACCAGGACAAAAGAGCCGCCAATTGGCAGTTTAAAGTTGATGACCCCACCAGGGATGCCCGTGTCATAATTTCTTTTATCGATAGAAATGGCAATAAGGAAGACGTTGTAGTTGAGTATAAGGCGGTTAAAATTTCTATCGTACCGGACATAATTGACTTTGGCCTGTTGCTGAAAGGCGATAGCATTACAAAGGAATTCACTATAATAAATGAATCGGAAGAAACCGAAGTCACAATATCGAAGCTGGAATTATTGTACGGCAGCAAAGGTTTTGCCATTTCGCCGGCGGGCCTGCCCGTAACTTTATCGGCACAAGAGGAAAGCACTCCTATCGAGATAACATTTACAGCTCTCGAAACAGGTGTGTTCAAGGATTCCATTGGGATCGGGGACACCTGCTTATTCTACAATACATCCGAAGCAAGTGCAATTGTCGGGCAACCAATCATATATGTAAGCGATGCTGATTTGGGCGATAAAACAGTTAACAAACCTTCAAGCAAGCCTATTTATATTACCAATGAAGGGGACTACGACTTACTCATTACCGGATATTCCGGCCCCTATGATAATGCTTTCACAATAAGGGACTTGCCCGCTTTTAGCATCGATAATCCATTGGTTATCAGCCCCGGCGAAGATGTTGAATTCTATGTTGATTTTAGGCCTAATGAAGAAAAGAGATACAGCGATACCATTAAATTCGAAAACAATGCTATAGTCCGCGATAGTATTGCGGTTTTGTCGGCAAACGGAATCAAGCCCGGGCTGGAAGCAAGCCCACCGTATTCCTGGGGAAGAAAGAGAATCCATAGGGACGATTTCCCGGCCGGCCCATATCCGGTTGATCCCGAATCAGAAGCAATTAAATTAGAAAATACCGGCACCGAAAATTTGGTGATTTCCGATTTCGTGATTATTTCAGAAACTAATGGCAACGCTTTTCTGTTTGACGGCAAGCCGATTGATTCTTTTGAAATTTCTATTATGATTCCACCCGGCGGATTCCATTCCATCGACGTTGAATTTTTCCCAAAGGATTTGGGCTTGCATGAATTGACGATTAAATATATCGACAATGCCGGCAGCATCACCCATACCCGTCTTAGCGGTTTCGGAGTGGTTCCGAAATACACAATCAGTCCGGCCATATTCAATACGACCATCGTCGGCCTCGAGAAGTCAGCCGACAAGCAGACAATCAGGATAGCCAACCTCGGCCCCGACGATTGGGACTATGCCGATACTCTTAATATTATTGACATTATTCCCGGTGATGGAGTTTCCGGTGATTGGACCGCATACGGAGCAAAAGGCTTTAAATTCGACAAGTCTAATATGCCATTGCCCGAGCCTTTTCGCATTTTGCCGGGCCGGGAATATGAATTTGAAGCTGCATTTTTTGCTCCGGATGTTGGCGATTTTTCCTCGGAGATCCTGTTTGAAACCGATGCCGAAGGCGATGTGCCGGCAATTTTAAACGGCGATGGAGCGGCGAAAGGGTTTACGGCAACAAGTGCTTACGATTCGGTTTGCATTGGCAACCAAAAGATAGTTTATATTACTATCGAGAACAACGGCAATGTTGATTTAACACTCAATCCGCTCAGGTTTGAAGACCCAATCCGTGAATTCAGTTTTGCCGACCCGGGGGCTGCCTCGAAGTCTTATCCTCTGAAAATGCGAACCTCCTATACGGTTGGCATTATCTTCGACCCGGGCAGCGAGGCAGGGTTGAAAACGGTTAGATTAATTGTCGAGGATTCCGTTTCCGGCGATCAGTATATATCGGAGATTGCCGGCAAGGCCTATAGAATCAACAGGACTGTGTCGATTACTCCGGCGCTGCAAACCATAGAGATAAAACAGAAAGCGAGAAACAGCATATATCTGAATCCTGGCCGCGATTTGGAAGAAGCCGACATTACAAATCTGAAGATAACAGTCTCGTTTAATAATGAATTCCTCCAATTCGCCGAAGGCTCGCTTAACAAAGGCCCGGCCGCAGGTAGTTTTATTATCGACAATATTCAAATTGACAGAAACAACGGATTATTCTCATTCGATTTGTCGAGCCGGCTTGTGACTGGCGAACCACTGAACGGCTCCGGAGAATTGGCCAGTTTTGAGTTTTTTACTTATCTGCCCCATGGCTCTACGCAAATCTCAGATATTAGCGTAGAGGTCGAATCTTTTGGGAACACTTGTGCTAATTTCACTCCAAACGATGCCAGAGTAGCTTTGAGGAATATTTGTGCCAACGACATTTTCCGCGTGGCATTCTCTATCGATGAGTTTGCATTGCACGAACCGAATCCGAATCCCGCCGGCACGAGCGGAGCGAATATATATTTCTCCCTCGGTTTTGATGTTTGGACGGAAATAAATATCTATAATGTGAGCGGCGAACTGGTTTCCGGTATTGTTGCCGGCGAGTATAGTGCGGGTTTACATTCGGCTGCGGTTCCGGCCAATCAGTTGGCGCCGGGCGTTTATTATTACACTATGGCGGCCGGGCCTTTCCTCGCCACCCGCAAGTTGGTGATAGCAAAGTAGTGCGCCATCTCATAAATGATTGATAATTATTTGTTATAGTTCAATCAATGTATGTGTAGTGGCAGGTTCGCAACCTGCCTGAATTTATGTTCTGCCAGGTGTTACAACGGGCGATATAGAAACTGCCGCCATTTGTCAGTTGTAACAACGGGCAATATAGAAACTGCCGTCATTCGTCAGTTGTAACAACAGGCAATATAGAAACTGCCGCCATTTGTCAGTTGTAACAACGGGCAATATAGAAACTGCCGCCATTTGTCAGTTGTAACAACGGGCAATATAGAAACTGCCGTCATTCGTCAGTTGTAACAACGGGCAATATAGAAACTGCCGCCATTTGTCAGTTGTAACAACTGACGGAACGTTGAATATTAATTTATTGTGAGATGATGCAGTTGTGTGCTTTTTCACCCTGAGTTTGAGATTGCCGGCAATCATTCTTCGGCAGGCCGAAGGCAGAATTCCGGAAAGACGGATTAAATAGGTTAAACTCAAAAAGTACTAACTGTTTATTGTTATAGTAATTACGAAAACTATTCAATTGGAAGTGCAAGGAAATGGATTTATTATGCCATTATGCCTTGCAGATTGTATGACAACCCCCTGCTCGCTTTGCTCACTTCCCCCTTTTTAAGGGGGAATAGCCAATTAAATTCCCCCTTAAAAAAGGGGGATTTAGGGGGTTGTTATTTTCCTTATTATTGCAAATGTACTCATAATTTTATCTTAGTCGACTTTTTGAGTGAACCCTAAATACGCAGGTATCTGCAATTAATGATTTACAAGCAATTAACTTACTCATCATATGCCATTCAATAAAAACTTCTATGTGACAATATTTTTTCTATCATCGGTTCTATTTCTCATATTCATTCCCGACGGCCTATCCTCGCAAAACCTAACCGATTATGTCGACCCCTTTATCGGAACATCAAACAAGGCCAACACTTTCCCCGGAGCAGTTGCGCCATGGGGCATGGCCTCTGTAAGCCCTCACAACAAACCCCACAGCCCATCGGGCTATGTTGATGGAAATGATTCCATCTTCGGATTCGGCCATGTACATCTCAGCGGCACGGGCTGTCCCGGCTTGGGAAATATTGTCGCAATGCCAACTTCAGGCGGCCTCAATTTCAATATACACGAAAGCAAATCAACTTACTCGAATCAACAAGCCCGGCCCGGGTACTACGAAGTCCACCTTTCACGATATGATATAACTTGCCAAATGAGCGCCACCGCAAGGTCCGGAATCAGTAGGTTCACTTTCGGGAATTCCGAAGAATCCGCAAATATTATCATCGACGTCTCGGACGGATTATCAAGGAATAAGGGCGGCTTTGTGAATGTAATTTCGGACACTGAAATTGAGGGCTATGCCAATTCAGGTGGCTTCTGCTGGACAGATACAGATAGCAAAGTTTATTTCTATGCCATATTTAGCCAGCCGGCGGATTCGATTGTTCTATTCAAAGATTATTCGAGTATCCAATCCGGCAATGCTTCTTCCGATTTTGTTGGCCTCGGTGCAGCGGCTATATTTTCCGAGCCTGATAATCAATCGATTCTGCTTCGGGTGGGAATATCTTATGTAAGTTCGGAGAATGCAAGATTGAACCTAAAAGCCGAACAACAAGAACAACAACAATATCAAAGTTTTGAGCAAATAAAAGACAGCGCTGATTCATTATGGGAAACCGCTTTATCTAAAATTAGGATTCGCGGCGGTTCGCCGGACAGGCGTGCAATATTCTATACTGCCCTATACCACAGCCTTATCCACCCGAATATTGTGTCTGATGTGAACGGCCAATACCCCCTGATGGACAGTGACGAGACAGGAATTGCAGATGGCTATATGCGATACACGGTTTTTTCTTTGTGGGATACATACAGAACCCTCCACCCACTTCTCTGCCTGGTCTACCCTCAGCAGCAGCTTGATATGGTTAAGTCCATGGTTGGCATGTACGAGGAGAATGGATGGCTGCCGAAATGGGAGATAGCCGGCAACGAAACATTCATCATGGACGGAGACCCCGCCCTGCCGGTTATCACAGATACCTATCTTAAGGGCATCAGGAATTTCGACATCGACGCAGCCTATCGCGCCATGTTGAAGCACGCCACTTTCCTGGATTCGGCAGGGCAGAACCCGATACGCAATGGCATGTACCCATATTTGGAATACGGCTATATCCCGGAGGATTTTGAAGATGAGAAAATCCTCGGCACGGTATCCACATCGCTTGAGTATTATTTCTCCGATTGGGCACTTGCCCGTCTGGCCGAAGAGCTTGGCAAAACCGAAGACCATGATAAGTTCTTAGCGAGGTCGCACAATTACCGGCACCTGTTCAACAGCGAAACCGGTTTCTTACGGGCAAGGTATATGGACGGTTCGTGGCTCTCCCCTTTCGATCCGTATGAAGTAACATGGACAAGCGGAGGCTACCGCGAGGGCAATGCATTCAACTATCAGTTCTTCGTTCCGCATGATATTGCCGGCGTAATAGATTTATTCGGCGGCAGCGAAGCATTCTACGAAGCATTGTCGTTTCTGTTCGATGCGGATCAATTCGTCATGTGGAACGAGCCGGATATGGCATTCCCGTATTTATTTAATTATCTGCCGGGAAAGAGCCATCAGACACAGAAATATGCCAGATTAAGCTTAAACAAATTTTTCAAAACCGGCCCCGCAGGACTGCCAGGCAATGATGACGCCGGAACGCTTTCGGCATGGTACGTCTTTTCGGCTATGGGCATCTATCCCGACTGCCCGGGGAGCAATTTCTACCAGATCGGCAGCCCGGTATTCGATGAAGTCTCTATCGAACTCGATACGAACTTTTATCCGGGGAAGGAATTCATAATAAGAACCGAGAATAATTCGGAACAAAATATGTATATATCAGATGCAACGTTGAATGGCTATGAATACTACGAACGGTTTATCAGCCATACGGACATAGTGAATGGCGGGATACTTGCTTTTCGGATGACGAATGAAGATATTACCGGCTATGAATTTAATTCGAATAATTCCACGGGTTTACAGCTGCGGGCATATCCTAACCCGTTCGCAGAATCCACCAATATTCATTTCAATTTAGAAAAACCCTCCGTTGTTTCGCTATCGGTTTTTAGCATCCTTGGGAACGAAACAGCAGTAGTTAACAATCAATATATTAATCAAGGCAGTCATTGGATAACTGTCGATTCCGAAGGTTTTTCCGAAGGCGTGCTGTTCTTCAGATTGATTGTTAATAACAAAATCCATGCTGGAAAATTTATCCTCCATAGATAAATACTTTCTGCAACATAAATTGACCTGCCGGAGTATATTAGTGTAAAAGTAAATATACTCTTATTCTTCTTGTGGCAGATGATATGTTATTTAGCCAGCCCTGAAAAAATGACTAACGTGTTGATAAATAAAGGGGTTTGTGGATAAATAATGCTTGTTACTTTGCGAGAAAAAGGGTAATTTTGTATAAAACCTTGCAAACTAATTATTCCGGTGAAGCATGAAAGGAAATCCTAAAAACC
>JAJRTW010000007.1 GCA_024278075.1 Bacteroidota bacterium
GGTCCGGCATGACAGCTTTAGTATTATTATTTCGCTATATCTATAATCACATCCAAATCAGCACAATATAGGTCAAATAGTAGCTATAATCAGCTTATTAAACTTATTTACTGGTTTTTAACCGGACAATACTGATATTATATCAATTCCTAATTGAATTGAAACAAAAAATTTACATAGCTCTTTATTAACTATACTTTTAAGGGTATAGTTTATTACGATTTCAAGTAAAAAATGATATTATTTATAAATAATTATATTATTGATAACCGTTACACCGCCGGCGGCCAGCCGTACTAAGTATAATCCGCTCGGAATAGTTGATAATTGATAGTCGATTTGATGATTTCCGCTTTCCATAAATCCTTTTTGAAATTCAATTATTTTCCTTCCGTCAAGAGTGTATAATCCAAGATTTACAAATGCTGATTTCTCTATGTAAAACTCGATATTTATTTGCTCCGAAGCCGGGTTCGGGCTAATATCCACAAGCAGCCCGCTGTCATCGGCGCCCCGCACCGAGCCGGCAACGTCACTTTCGGCATGAACAAGGTAAATCCCGTCCTGCCGGTACTTCAGCCCATCCTCAATTTTTCTTCCGCTTAGAACATCGGCAATGGAAATTATCTTCGGCGAAGTTTCCGATTCGTAAATTGGCGACCAATGGCGCAGCAAAAGCCTCTCGTTGTCCATTGCCCCTTCGATTGTCTGAGCTGTGGCCCTGTTATCGCCCCAAACGGTCAGTACGCTTCTGCCGCTTGCGAACATCCCGCTGCCGATTAGCTTTCCGTCCGAATCGAATACGCCAATTTCATCGCCATTGCGGAAATCCGGCGATTCAACGATTATTGTGGCGGAATTTCCGGTCTTTTTCTTCGGGCAATTATATTTCAAGGGCGGCGGATCGGCCTGAGGTATTGGAGATGGAGTATAGGCCTGTGGTGCAGCCGGCGCGGCGGACGGATATTTGAATGCCGTTCCTGCCCTGAGAGCCAGCTTATAGCCCTCTCCGGGGTTCATCTGCCCTATTTGATTTATACTGTACGAAGGATAATATATTTCGCCATCTGAATTCTTTACCATCGTCAGAATAGTATGGATTGCGGCGAACGCATCGGCCACCGGCATCGGTGTTTGCGGCAGATAAGATATAATATTCCATTTAAGGTACTCGAAGAACAGCTCCATTTCGCCAATATCAACCGGAATCCCGCTGATTAAGAGCGTGTCATCGGCCTCCATGTATATCTGATAGCCCTTGATCATCTCCCAGGCCGATATGGTATTGATGCTTTCGTCGGGGATATACACTTCACCAACGTCATTCTTCATATAGCCGAGATTGTCAACGATACCGCTCATCATGTTTTCAAGCGATAAGTCCAGAGGTTGAATATTCGAAGAAATCATACTCCAGCTGCTGCCCGAAAGGTTAATCCGCAGATCCTTATGAGTCGATAGTGAACTCAGTATTGAAATATTATTATGGTAATAGTAATCCGGGCCGGACTGATATTCTGGCGTGGCAATATATTCCTTGCCCTCGGATGCGTCCCATATCTTGAAGAAAAACCCTTCGTTCAGGCCGAAACCGTCCTTGTCGGGTGTTAGCGCATTATTCGCCCAAATAGTTATGCCCATATTCGCACCCGTCACCCAAGTGGAGTACCCGCCGCAATAATACTGCCCGTTTCTTTCGTAAAAAACGCCGATAGCATCCGGTTGGGCTATCTTCACATTCCCAACGAGCGGATCGATAGCGTCCGGCACTATAATAATTGCATTATTGCCCGTACGCTCGGCAACACGCCATGATACCGGCACCGGATAATTAGCATTTTTTATCCGAAAAGTCGTATTGCTTTCGTCGCCAACAGCCGAATTGTCCGAATCGATGACTTTAACCAATGCCTCGGCCGAGGAATTTCCCGGCAATGCCCATGAATAGCTGCCCGTCCCGGCGGCCAGGCCCCGGGCCAAAGCTATCCAGTTGTTGCCGTTGTCCATGGAATACAGCACATCCACATTAACTACGTTTACGCTCACCCATTCAATGTCGTGAGTGGAATTAATACTCCATACTTCACCGCCGTTTGGCGATACCACGAATATCCCTTCGCCCGTAATGGTAAAATTATCGGGGCTTGCGGCAATGAATCCATCCTGAACCAGCTCGGTAAGCCTTGCAATGCACTTATTGCCCGGCGTGTTGGGAATTTCCCACGAGTAGGCCCCGGGGGCGCTGGAAGTATTCGACATTATCGTAATCCAGCTTGTGCCGCTATCGGTCGAATATTCGATTTTCAGATTGCCCGAGCCAACGCTTTGCCATGTGATGTTTTGCGTAGTGCCTATCATCCATTCCTCGCCGCCAACGGGCGATGTGAGCAGCAATCCGGTGATAGTAATAGTACCGGGGCTGAGGCCGAACAGCGATGAATTCCGGGAATCCATAATTCGGACAAGCAATGTGGTGGTCGGGTTGTCCGGCACATTATAGGAATAAAACCCCGCGCTGGCCGGATAGTCGCTTGTTAATAATTCCCACGCTGCACCATTGTCAAAAGAAATGTAGATATTCACCATTGATACTTCCGTGCTTTCCCATGTGATTTGCTGAGCCGAGCCAACAAGCCAGCTTTCGCCGCCGAGCGGGGCGGTAAGGATTATCCCGATGATGGTGAATACTCCGTCACTATTGTCAAAAATCTGGCCAATATTCGAATCCTTAATCCTCAGCAAGCATTCATCGCCTGGGGTTTGCGGCACATTCGCCCAATTATGCACACCCAACGAAGCATCAACGTTCAGGGCAATGCCCGTCCAGCTATTGCCATTGTCGGTGCTGTATTGAATGTCGATATTGGCAACACCTGTGGCCGTCCAGCGGATTGGGTGGGTCGAACCCGGGTAAATCCGCTCGCCGCCGTTCAATGTGGTTATCGTAAGGCCGGCATTGGTAATAGTGAAATTATCGTCGCTTTGGTCGCTGGCACTGGTGTTATTAGTGCCTTCGATTTTTATCAATGACTGCGACGACGGATCGCCTGCCACTGTCCATGTATATTGCTGCAATGCCGCATCCAGTCCCGCAACTATCGGTATCCACGAAACGCCGTTGTCGGTGGAATAATAAATCGAAATGAAATTAACATCATTGCTGGTCCATTCAATATTTCTTGCCGTGCCAATCTGCATATACTCTCCGCCGTTCGGCGATATTACCGTTACAGAAGGAGGGCTGACCGACACCGATGTTTGCGATGATATATTGACATCAGCCGCATCGACTATCCTGATATAATAATCCTGGTGGGTAAGGGACGGCACCGTCCATCGATAGAGTCTCAGCGAGGCGCTGATGCTGCCCGTAATCGGGTTCCAGGCGGCTCCCTGGTTGGTGGAGGACTGCAACTGCACCTGGTTGATTCCCGATGCTCCCCACCTAATATCATATTTTCTGCCCGAGACGAGGCTCTCGCCCGCGGAGGGAGCGGTCAATTCCAGCCTGACAATAGCAAAAATATTGTCGCTTTCGGCTGCTGTATTCGAATCGTTTATGTCCGGCAGCCGGGCCATGCAATTCCCGGACGGAGTATTCGGCACCGTCCATGAATACGAACCGGTGCTGCCGTCAACAGCACCGGCTATGTTCAGCCAACTATTGCCGGAATCGGTCGAATAATCAAGCCTTAGAGTGCTTCGCGGCAGGCCTGTCCATGTGATATTATATTCATTGCCAACCTGCCATTTCTCGCCGCCGTTGGGGCTTAGCACATTCGGGCTTGAACTTGTGATGCTGAACAGCCCGCCGGACAAACCAAAGAGGCCGGCGTTGGAATTATCCGATATTCTTACTTTGGCCTGCGACGTCGGCGAATTCGGCACCGTCCATGAATATGTCAAATCAGTGGCGGGAACTATCGCTATCTGTGTATAATTTGTGCCGCCGTTGGTGGAATATTCGATTTTAACGCTGGCCACGCCGTTGCTGTTCCAGCTTATATTCTCGCTTGTCCCGGCCAGCCAGTCGAGGCCGTTCGACGGCTGATTCACGGTAATAAAAGCCGCAAACGAGCCGCCGCCATCGGTGGTTTTTAGCATAGTGCCGGACGAGCCTGCTGCATAGCCTATGTTCTGCGAAGTGAAATTGGCCGACAGCAAATTCTCTGTTGTGCCGGAGGTTTGCGCTGTCCACGTCGAGCCGCTGTTCGATGTAACCAATATCGTGCCGCTGGTACCGGCAATATAGCCCCTGTTGGTGTTGGTGGTGATGAATACCGACAGGAAGTCTTCTGTTGTGCCACCGTTGACAGTGATCCAATTGGCACCGCCGTTGGTGGTTTTTAGGATTGTCCCGGCATTCCCCACGGCATAGCCGTTTGTGGCGTCGGAGAAGAATACGGATTGGAGGATATTGGTTGTGCCGGAGGTTTGGCTTGCCCATGTCTGCCCGGCATCGGTTGTTTTCAAAATCAGGCCGCCGGCGCCAACGGCGTAACCGTTATTTTGATCGGCCATGAAAACAGAATTCAGGTTATTGGAATTTTGGTTGCTTATAGCGCTCCATGTCAGGCCGCCATTCGAAGTCCGGTTGATTGCGCCATTGTCGGCAACCAGCACTCCATACATAGAATTGGCGAAATGGACGGAGTTGATATTGCTAATTGTCTGCGGGGTCTGCCGGTACCAATTCGTACCGCCGTTGGTGGTTGCTACGATTGCGCCGTTGTCCGCCACAGCATAGCCGTTAGTGCTGTTGATAAAGAATATGTCGTTGATGTCGTTGGCCATACCGGAAGATTGTTGCGTCCAGTTTGCCCCGCCATCAGTCGTATTCACTATAACACCACCAACGCCGGCGGCATAGCCCGTGCTCGAATAAGTTACGAAATGAACCGACCTTATATCGCTTGCCACCGGCAATGTCTGCGCGTTCCATCCGCCGAAAAGCCTAACGCCGGGCGTCAGGAATAATAAGGTTATTATTACGATACCGTATCGAAAATATGCTTTCATAATCCACCATGAATAATATTGAATTTTTTCTTTTTATGTTAATTAATATTTTCTTCGAGCCAGAGCCTATGGCTGTATATTTTTTCCTTTTGCTTCCTCATTCCGATTACCCCTCTCGCTGCCTAATTCCCAGATTCCGATTTGGGAATGCAACTTTCTCCATTCTTCCCCCACGAGCAAAATCCCATTACTATTTAACCCAACAATAAACTACTAATTCATCAGAGCAAATTTCTTCTGAGTCTGGTAAGTGCCTACCCTCATATTCAGGAAATATACCCCAGCCGACAGATTATCGCTTTGCCAATTAATAGTATGTTCGCCGCTGTTTAGATACTTGGAAAGGATAGTGGAAATCTTCTCGCCGGTAATGCTATATAGGTCAATCTTAGTATAATCGGGATGAAATAAATTCAACGATATACTGAGTTCGCCGAGAGCATCATTCTGGGCCACATTTATCTTGCTTAGCTTGCTCAGATGCTCTTCCATAATCGAATTCACACCCCGCTTGGCTTTGATGTGCCAAACAGCATCCACCTTATACCTGAAATCTGCAACCGCATCGCCGTTATTGACAAGGTCTGTTATCTCGAGGTTTCCTAATATTATCTCTTCATTCCGCCGCCCCGACCAAGCGATAACCTTCAATTCGTCCCCCGGCCTGACACCGTCATCGCCTGCTGCCATGGGGTTTTTCCCCCATACTGTGACTACTGCCATTCCCAATCCCATTACGGCAGACCCAGCAAGCACGTGATTTTTCGTGAATATAGCCACTTCATCGCCTTCGCTAAGGTCATCGGATTTGATAATCGCAGTGGCGTTATTGCCCGAAAATGTGGCCTCATGCTTGAAATGGATGTTCTCTCCCTTATGATTTACACCCTTATTATCTCCATCCGGTGCGTTTCTTTCGGGATAAGTCAGGTTGGCTTTCGAATTCAGGATAACTTTATACCCTTCGCCGGGTTTCATATCCTCTACCTGGTTAATATCGTAAAATGGCATAACGTTTTCTCCTTTGGAGTTCTTCATTAATATTATTCTATCTTTAATTGATTCAAGAGCTTGATTAGGCGGTAGCGGTTCCTCGGGATAATAAGGGATAATCACCCACCGCTTTGCGGGCAGCGATAGTGTTGCCGAGGCCGGGTCGATCCTGCTGCCTTTGATTTTGATTGTGTCGCCGGAGCCGGAATAGATATAATACCCGCTGCCGGAAGTCCAGTTCGTCAGTTCATTGCCCAAATATCCCGGGATGTATGATTTATTATCGGAACTGATAATCTGCCCGACGGAATAAGGAATGAACCTGTCGAGATAAGTGGAAAAAGGAGCAATGTTCGATGAAATCATCTGCCATTTCAGCGGCTCGATTGCAATTGAAATGGAATCCAGGGGCTTGAACTCAGCCACCACGCTGATTGTGTCCGGGAAGAAATAGCTAAGGCCCTCCTTGTAAACAGCCGATACGGCGAATTCCTCCTGCAAAATATAATCCCAGAGCTTGATGCGGAAATGCTCGTTGAACCTGAACCCGTCCTTAACGTCAGGCGTTTGGTTGTTATCGCCCCAGGCCGTAACGACGGAATTTTTCCCTTCCTCCCAAATAGTATAACCACCGCAAATCAAGGAATCCGCCCGATAGTAAAACGCCCCGACAGCATCGCCGCTGCGCAGGCTTCGGCCATTGACCTGCAATGAATCCGAGTCCCTTAAAAGAATCAGTGTGTTCTCGCCGGTTTGCTTTTCATAGAACCAATTATCGGGCGGCCCGGAGGCCAAATCGCGAGTAATAAATACTGCTTCGCCGCCGAATCCCGAAACCGCAAATGAATTGTCAATTGCCTGAACGCCCCAGTAGTATTTCCCCGATGCAAGGCCGTTTATCTTATAGTAATTATTCGTGCCGGCATTGCCTGCGGCGGGTATCAATAATTGTCCATCTTTGTTGGTGCGGGCCGGTACAATATCAGCAGCGCCCGGGCCGGAGCCAATCTTTACGCTATACGTAATTGCTTTGGCCGGTGTGGAATCGTCTGAGGATTTATCCCATTCGAGGATAATAGATTCACCGGAAAACGTATACCTTAGATTTTCTGGTTCTGAGGGCGGGGCGTTCTCTTTGCAGATATTACTCTTAAATAATAAGACAGGCCTATTCGGCTCTCCGGTACTATCTACAGTATTGCGGACAGCCGCCAGGTCCGGCGAATTGTCATTATTCATATCAAATAATGCATGATTTGATATTCTGATATTTGTTACTTCCTTATCCTGGTTTACTTCATTTAAAATCAATTCATTCAAATAGAAATCGCCGTCGATATTTTCGTAGAGGCTGACTCCGCTAATATCGTGGGAAGTGACAATGTCAATATCGCCGTCGAGGTCAATATCCACTGCCTCGGCATTATTGCCTGTGAAATACGGTATTTCTTTGCCACTGCCCGTGAAATTTCCTTTATCGCTTTGGAGAATTACTGCCGACTCAGTGTTATAAACGAGCAGGCCGGGGTAGCCATCGCTGTTGAAATCACCGGATAAAACCTTTTGCCGACTGCCAAACGAAGCAATTTCTTCGGTAGTAAATTCGGGGTAAGTATTCCTTAATTTATTTCTATAAAATGCCACCACAAACCGTCCATCTGCCTCGAATCCCGACATAATTATGTCCTGATCGCCATCTTTATCAAAATCTCCCGAGAGAATTTCGGGATTAGAAGAGGCCGGCAGAGCAATCTCGCCGCCGGTATAGATTCCATTTTCAAGCAGCATCAGGAAGGCCTCCCGGTTGCCATAGCTGTCGGTTCCCGTCAGGAATATATCACTTTTGCCGTCGTTATTGAAATCACATATCTCGATTGCGGCATCTTTGAATCCCGGCAGGGCAGTGAATTTTTCGTTGAACAGGCCATTGCTATTCTCAAATACTTTCGTTTCCGGCGTGCCGATTGCATTTTCACCCGATACGATTATATCAGTATCATTATCATTGTCAATATCGCCAATCGTCACTTCACCACGGATGAAATCGCCAAAAGATTGGCCGGAATCTATGAATTCACCTGCCTTATTCCCATTATAATTAAAGAACAGCCGAATGACATTTTCGCCGGAAGCAAGGATGTCGTTGAGGCCATCACCATTGAAATCTGCGGCGATAATATTTTGAACGTATTCAGTTCCAGTCACTTCCGAGCCAGCAGCAAACAGGGCTTCTGTACTGAACTGCCCTGCGTCCGTCCATTCGCCATAGCCGTTTGCATTACCCCCACGTATACGCCAGAAGAACGGGAAATCATTCTTCAATTCCGGGGCCGGAAATGAGGTTTCGGTTATATCCCGGGCCTCAAGGTATATCTCGCTAAAATCGCTAACAGGGCTGATTTGCAGGTGATAGCTGCGGGCATTGCCGATTTCCTCCCACCTGAATTCTTCACCGCAGGCTATAGTATCGCCAACGGCCGGATAAGCAAGTTCGGTCATGTGCGGCTTGCTCGTGTCTAATGTCTTAAAAGTCCATACAGCCGGCCACCGGCTTACGGCATAGCTGTTCACTGACCTAACCCGCCAGTAATACCGGGAATTAAACCCTGCTCCCAACCAGGAGAAAATCGTGTCTGCCACAAGCACAGTGTCGGTGCTGTTTCCTGCAAATGTATCGTCCGGTGATATGTGCAGTTCGTACTGGCTTGCGTAAACAGCTTTGTTCCACTCTAACACGACCGGCAAATCCTGTGCGGGCGAGTTTTCCTCCGGTTTTAATTGATTGGGAGCAGCTATTTCGGTTGGTTTGCATTTACCCCTGAAAGGGATAAAACTTACTTTGCCCCTGTGGGGCTTATCATCAAAATCATATATAATTTTATCTATTTCATTTTCATTTGATTCATTCCAGCAGCAGTGCAAGGCCGAAATGTCGTTGCTTGTCTTATTCACAAGTGCATATTTGGATTTGCCATAACCGGTAAAACTATTGTATCCCGGCGAACCTAACGCTCCGCCTCCCAAATCAGGTTGGGAGTTATTTATTAGTGTGATGCCATAATACCGGGAGTTGCCAAAAGAGGAATGCTCAATTAGCGGCGATGAATTATCAATCAAGAGTAATGAATTTTGAGTATTTACCGATGCTCCGGCATAGCTGACTTCGACAAATTTCAAGTAAGAGCCATCCCGGACATCGCTCAGGTGAATCCCGCCCCAATCTCCGGGCTTTCCCATGCTTGGGCCGTCGCCGTTCGAGTCGATTCCGTCGGCATAGTCATCGGCAATCGAGGTGAATATTATTCTATTGTCGGGATTGCCTTCCAAATGCAAATTACCGCTGATGGTTATCAATACATTATCAGCGGATTTGATTGTAACCCCGGGCTTGATATTCAGCTGCGAGGATGCGCCGAATTCGGTGTCTTTTAATAACAGATAGGGCAGGCTGTTAATGCCGAGGTTCATCGCTCCGGCCGTAGTAATATCCAGTTCGATTCCATTATATTTGTTGCCAACCAGCGAAGCACTATCGATCTTCAGCTTTCTTGCCGGGTCGAGGACAATAGCGCCTCTGCCTCTGCTGCCAGCGAATTTAATACTGCAATGCTCCAGTTCGGACTGCCCGCGATCGGGCGATGAATTAAAAAAGATACTTCCCCAGTACGGTTTGGATACGGGTACATTGGGTGTGAACTCAATGGTGGCCGGGGAAGTACCTTTAGCTTTAATAGTGCCATAGACATTAATATTTACATTCCTGCCCATGCGGACCTCAACGCCGGGTTCGATCGTCAGCGATGCTCCGGCAGCTATCCGCAGGTTAGACTCGACAACGTAGGGGTTGCCGGATTTTGTCCAGGTAGCATGCTTGGAGATTGTGCCGCCGACGGGAGTTTCGGCAAACAGAAGCAAGCCGCCGGGCATAAATGCTGTGACTGATATGAAGATTATATGTAAGATTCTAACAAGCATTCCTGCTGCATATTAAATCCCAATATATCGAGCAGTGCAAAAACATCCGGGGAATGTCATCCTGAATTTATTTCAGGATCCAATTATTATTAATACCGGATTATGGATTCTGAAACGAGTTCAGAATGACATCTCCTTAGATTTCTCACACAGCCTAATGGCATTGGGCAATGATACAAATCCCGCAAGACACGGGTTAAATCTATGCAACAGGGCAGTCAGTAATATCGCCCGACTGAAAATTTCGGACGGGGAATGCGGATTGTTTTATTAAGCATCCAAAGGAAAAATAAATGCTATAGATAACTTATCGGATGCTTTGCGGAAAAGTTTAGGGGCGGGGGAAAATATATTTATATATGTTCTTGCCGTGTCGTCTGGGCTATCCGTACTAATGCCTAATGTAGCTATTCATTGAATGACTGATCGCATTCCCAAATTCCGATTTGGGAATGCGGATTATCACTAAGAATGCTTTTTCCTTAGGATAGAAGAGAATGTAGGGTGCGGTTCCAAACCGTCCCGAATCGCTTTATAAACGGGCAGGTTGCGAACCTGCCCCTACAAATTCGGGCTTCGCTGTGGCGTTATTACTTCCCGGCTTTGTCGGCTAATAGCAGGAATCCATTCGTTGATTTTGTAGTTCGTTCTTATTTTTATAACTTGTTATTACTGCAATCATTGCATAAAAATTGTTTTCATTGAGGACGCAAATGGAACTAAAAGAAATAACAGCAAGAATAGATTCATTGAGAAAACGAATTGATGCCTGCCGCCCTTTTAAGCCGGAGCAGGAAAGAAGGCTGATGCAAAAGTTACAGTTGGATTGGAATTTCCATTCGAATAATATTGAGGGGAATACATTAACCTATGGCGAGACGAAGGCTTTGTTATTTCACGGAATAACCGCACAAGGTAAGCCTTTGATAGATCATATTCAAATGAAAGGCCATGAAGATGCGATCGAATACATTCTTGACATAATAAAAGGGAAGGATAGGCCGGTTAGCGAAGTTTTTATCAGGGATATTCATACGCTTATCCTTGGCAGTAAATCTTATCAAATCGATGTCGAAACGCCCGACGGGAAACCAACGAAAAAACGGGTGCATCCGGGCAAATACAAAGAGCTTCCCAATCATGTCAAAACCAAAGAAGGGAAGATGTTCTTCTTTGCCGAACCCGAGGATGTGCGGGCGAAGATGTCGGATTTAATTAAGTGGTTCAGAGATAATAACGACAATCAGCACCCTCTTATTACGGCAGCGGTATTTCATTACAAATTCATACTCATCCACCCGTTTGATGACGGCAACGGGCGGGTTGCGAGGATTCTTATGAATTTCATTTTTATGATGCACGGCCTGCCGCCCACGATTATCAGAACCGAGAGAAAAGATGATTATTATACGGCGTTGATGCTGGCCGACGATGGCGATCTTGAGAAATTCACAGTATATATCGGCGAGCAGCAAATCGCCTCCCTCGAACTGATGCTGAAAGCTGCAAAGGGCGAGGCAATCGAAGAGCCGGAGGATGTTGACAAGCAGATTTCTAAATTGATTAGGAAGATTAAATAGATATTGATCTATTAACATGGCGCCGGGTCTTCCCGTCCTGACAGATGATAACAGGAATCTATCTGCTTAATTTTGTAGTTCGTTAATAATTCTTTAATTTAAGTAATCAAATATAGAATAATCTTTTAAAGCGATGAATCAAAAAATATACATTAGGAATTTTGCCGGAATCAAAGAGATAGAGGTTCCGCTAAATTCTATTAACCTTATTATCGGCAAGCAAGCCTCTGGAAAGAGTATCACTGCAAAGTTAATTTATTTTTTCAAAAAGATATTTAATGAGTTTTACGAAGGATCACTACTGTCCGGTTAAAAATGAGAGACGTTCCTAATTTATACTCGAAAACAACGTTATGTTATCCGATATGTTGCCAACGACAAATACTATTAAAACCGTAGGGGCAGGTTCTAAACCTGCCCTAATAGCGCAACATTTATTA
>JAJRTW010000151.1 GCA_024278075.1 Bacteroidota bacterium
AGCAAAGCGAGCAGGGGGTTGTCCTACAATCTGCAAGGCATAAGGGCATAATAAATCCATTTCCTTGCACTTTCTAATTGAATAGTTTTCGTAATTACTATAACAATAAAAAGTTAGTACTTTTTGAGGGCAATCTAAGTATTAATACGATTAATGAATATTACCATACCGGAGATTAAATGTTCTACAATGCACCAATTGCGACGATTATTTTTGCCGCTACTATCGGCCTGAGCCTTTATACGCTTTATAAAAATCAGGCATTAATAGGAAAGCTGATCCTGCATCCCTACTCTTTGGTCCGGGAAAGAAGATGGTATACTTTAATCACAAGCGGCATGATCCACGGCGACCTTTCGCACCTCTTGTTCAATATGATGACATTCTACTTCTTTGCCTTCAGATTGGAAACTATTGTTGGATCGGTGGAATTTCTGATAATTTATTTCGGCTCTATGGTGCTGGCCGATGTGTCCACAATAAAGAAAAACAGGGACAACCCGCATTACCGGTCACTCGGTGCATCCGGGGCAATATCCGGAGTGTTGTTCAGCGCTATTCTCTACGTTCCGGATAGCAGTATAATGCTATTTTTCATTCCGATTGGGATACCGGCCCCTATATTCGGATTGCTCTACCTTGCTTATTGTTATTATGCCGCCAAGAAATCGCAGGACTTAATCAACCACGAGGCTCATTTCTGGGGCGCTCTTACCGGTGTGGTTCTTACAGTCGCCATGCAGCCGGCCGTGCTGCCCTATTTCATCGAGAGGGTTTTTGGGTGATGTGGTGATAGAGGCACACAGACTTATCTGTCTGCAAAGGATTCGTACGAAATTTATTCGAAATTTATCAACGATTGCCAAGTTTATCCTGCACTATTCATAATATATTCGATATGCCTGTTTGGCTTAGGATAGAAGACAGTATTGCATTCTGTGGTTTTGAGCTAAATAGGTTAAACTCAAAAAGTCTCAACTAATCATAATTAAGGTAGTTATAAAAGATATTCAACAACAAAGTGCAAGGCATGCAATTTATTATGCTCGAAAACCTTGCAGATTATAGGACAACCCCCTGCTCGCCTGGCTCACTTCCCCCTTAGGGGATTTAGGGGGTTGTTTTTTCCTTAATATTGCAAACGTACTCATAATAATATCTCAGTCAACTTTTTGAGGAAACCCTAAATATAATTGCCCTGCTATCTGCCTAATACTCTAATAGTCTAATACTCAATTAGATACAAAGCTGATGAATAAAAAGCACGAAATATTCGGGTTGAGCTTGACGACACGTATCCGGAGTGTCATGTTCAGCAATCTGCCGAAAGCCGGACGGTACATGCCGCAGTGCAAGAGTCCGGTGTGGGAATTAATTGATTCCTTCAACTGGATTGGCAGCAATTAACCGGTTAATTGCGAATCGCTAACGGACTGCCCGGGGCCGGTGCCGGAGTCCGGGTGGCTATCATCGGGATGCTTGTCTTTGGTATTTGCTTCGTTCTGGCCGGCATCGGTATCAAGCGTATTGATTTGACCTTTTCGGGTATTGTTTTTCGTCACTTCTTCGCGGTTGCTTTCCACTTTTTTGTTCGACTCAGTATCAGGCTTCTCTATTTCTTTCTTATCGGCGGATTCCTGGTCGCGTCGAACCGGAGTTGCATTCCTCAGATTCCTTTGGTGATCGGTTCCCACATCGTTCAGTTCGGTTTTAATTTCGTTAATCTGCACTTGGAACTGGGCCTGCGCTTTCCTTACTTGCTGCATACCTTTCCCTACCATTTGGGCTATCTCGGGCAATTTCTTTGGCCCGAACAGCAATAAAACGGCTAAT
Source organism: Bacteroidota bacterium (assembly GCA_024278075.1). Taxonomy (GTDB): domain Bacteria; phylum Bacteroidota; class Ignavibacteria; order Kapaibacteriales; family UBA2268; genus JAJRTW01. Next base: position 1,834 of record JAJRTW010000151.1, read on the forward strand.
ACAACTAATATTAATTCCCCGCCGCCAACGTCAAACATAAGAGCAGTAAGTTAAGTTAGAAAATAATTTAGTGAATTTTCAGCTCGATTTCTCATTGATTTTTTTGCTGTCTTCGGAATCATTGCCGTCCACATTCGCAGCCTGCTTGAATTCCTTAATCCCGGAGCCCAGGCCCCGCATCAATTCGGGAATCTTCTTGGCCCCAAAAAGTAAAACCACAATCAGAATAATAAAGATAATTTCCGGTGTTCCCAGCCCCATAACAACCTCCTAAACTTTTATACTATAAAGATATATATTATTATAAATTACTGCTATTAAGATTAATATTCAATTTAAATATCAATTTAAACATTTTTTTAAAGATTCAAAAATATTTAATCCGTCGTTTGCTCCAAGGCGTATGTCCGAATACCTCTCCGGGTGAGGCATCATCCCCAGTACATTGCCCCTTTTATTGGTTATGCCGGCAATATTATTAATCGAGCCGTTCGGATTGGCGGCCTCGGTAACATCTCCATCGGCGTCGCAATATCTGAATGGTATTCTGCCATCGTCCTCCAATTGGCGAATCGTATCTTCGTCGGCAAAATAATTCCCCTCGCCATGTGCAATTGGAATCCTTAGCACCTTGCCATCGGGGATTTCGGAAGTGAATGCAGTTGCATTGCTCGAAACATTCAGATAGACATCGCGGCAGATGAAATGGGTTGAAGTATTTTGCAGCAAAGCACCCGGCAGCAGGCCAGCTTCGGCCAGCACCTGGAATCCATTGCATATACCCATCACATATCCGCCTTTACCGGCAAAATTAACCACCTCCCGCATTACCGGCGAGAATCTTGCAATGGCGCCGCATCGCAGGTAGTCACCGTAGGCAAAGCCGCCGGGCAGTATGATTGTGTCAATATCCTTCGGCAGCTGAGTTTCTTTATGCCAGATATATTCGGCCTTGCAGCCTGCATTGATGCTGGTGGCATACATAGCATCGTGATCGCAATTAGAACCGGGGAAAACTACTATTCCAAATTTCATTTATTATTGCCTTAATTTAACTGATATTACATTTTAAAACAAAAAAAATTATAATAACTCATTGGTGAGCAGAGCCTTGGAGGGCTTGCCGTTGTATTATGCTCTATTGTTTTGTCCCACAAGCTAAAGCACGTGGCTATTGAATGCAACTCACCTACGACCCCTAAACCCCTAAAAAACCTATTCAATCGTTATCACATAATCTTCAATAATCGGATTAGCGATTAGCTTGCTGCAAGCGGAATCAACCAATTCACGGGCTTCTTTCTTGCTGTCGGCTTCCACTTCCAATACGACGTATTTACCGATGCGAACATTTTCTATCATTTCAAATTCAATCGAATGCAAGGCATGTTCAACGGTTTTGCCCTGCACATCAAGTATCCCGTCGCGCAGGGTGATTGTCATCTTTGCCAAATATTTCAATTTATACCTCTGAATAATTAAAATTATAATTTCGTAACTCAACATACGATGAGAGTTTTCTGTTCTGACGGTTGTTTCAACCGGCAATCAGATACTTATAATATCAATCAGATATTAAAGCCTGCCAATATAATGTCCGAAACGTTTGTCCTAAATTTCGAAAGTAGATTTGCCCGAATCCGTACTTTCATCAATTTCATCTTCCGGATTAATGGTTTCCTTTAACCATAGAATAAAATGCTTAGCTGCAAAGAACAGCACATAAATCATCATAACCGGAAATATCGCATCTCCGGCGGTTACAACCGAAGCAATTATGCCGACTATCAAAAAAAGGAAAAACACAGGCTTGCGTCTAACATTCCTAATCGTTGGCTTCGGCAAGCTGTCGTACCGAATATTCGAAACCATCGCATAGGAAGCAATCAAAGTAATTCCAAAAATTGCTATCTCCCCGAACTGGCCCACTAATTCGCTGTTGTGATAGAAAATTATATATGAGACAATGGTCAAAGCCGCCGAGGGAATCGGCAGGCCGCGAAAGTACCTCTTGTCCTCAATCCCGGCGGATTCGACATTGAACCGCGCCAGCCTTGTTACCCCGGACAAAGCCGGCAATGAAGCAAAGAAAATACCCGATTCGCCAAATTCTTTGAAATAAACCGCATAGAGCATATATGCCGGAGCCAGACCGAAAGATACTGCATCGCACAAAGAATCGAGCTGCTCGCCAAATTCGGAAGTGGAATTCAGCAGCCGGGCAACCAACCCGTCTAACATATCGAAAATTGCCGCAAGCAAAATGAACATTGCAGCCCGTGTAAATCTGCCATCGGATATGTTGACAATTGCAGTGAAACCCGAAAACAGGTTCGCAAGAGTTAAGAGGTTCGGCACTATCGACCGTGTTACTCGCCTTCTCATTTATCAGCAATTGCCATTAATTATACAGATTACAAAACACAGAATATAAATAATTAAATTAAGAAATTTCACAGACTATTTAGTGATTAATATTCGGAAAATAATATTTGGGAACACTAGTGTCCGGTTAAAATTCAGTTAATGCGTTCAAAACACTGTTATTAGCTACTATTTGACCTATATTGGGTTGTTTTGGATACGATTTAGTAAATAACGAAAATTATTAATAAGATATGTCATACCGGACCCCGATCCGGTATCCATCTTGCATCCCCAAATAGTGTATAAACACTGGATTCCTGCTGGAGTTTATCCTGAGCCCTTCGACAGTTTATCCTGAGCGAAGTCGAAGGA
>JAJRTW010000152.1 GCA_024278075.1 Bacteroidota bacterium
ACTTTTGCGAACGACTCCAGATTAATAATTCTTGTTTCTGCTGTTTGCTTATTGGTATTGCTTTTGATTTTCTTGCCATGTTGCAAATATAGCAATATATATTACCTTTTCAAAGGGATATTACACTAGTGGCTATATATTCTCCTGTTTATCCGATGTTTATCCAAAAAGTTAAAACACGTAGTAATTATTCCTTAGAATCAATAACCTCATTCTGAATTAGCAACGGTATTAAATTGTAAGGGAATTCAAACTTTCGTAAATTGTATGTCCTTATGGAACAATTTAGTATTTTTTGATATACTTACTTCACAATCATTGAATGCAAATAGATAGATTACTGGGTTTAATCGAGCAGCTCCTGCCAGCACAAACAGCAATGGAAAATGACCGCATAGGATTGCAAGTGCATAGCGGGCCGGACGAAGTTCATAAACTTTTGGTTACGCTTGAGATTAATGACGAAGTAATTGATGAAGCTGTTTTGCTTGATTGCGACTGTATAATCACTTTCCACCCCCTAATATTCAACCCATTGACTTCACTTGTTCAAGGCGACAGAGTCGGCAGGCTATGCTCGAAGCTGATTGGCTCCGGAATAGCACTTATTTCAGTTCACACGAATTTCGACGCATTCGCCGGCGGCACAAGCAGAATCTTTGCGGATAAACTTGGGTTTGAGACGATTGGCTTTCTTGCCGCCGATGATAATTTCGTGGATAAGGGGATGGGCGTGGTGGCAGTGCCGGCCAGCCCGATGATGCCGGAAGAATTATTAGAGAAAGTATCTTCAATATGCTGCTCGCCGCCGAGGTATTCGGCAACCCGGGGCAGTAAAATCAACAAAATAGCAATAGTCGGCGGCAGCGGAAGAGCTTTTATGGAGAATGCCATCGAGGCCGGCGCCGATGCGTTTATCACCGCAGACTTAACATACCACACTTTTCATGCCGCTGCGGGCAAGATTATGTTGATCGACCCGGGGCATTATGAAATGGAGCAATTCGTTCCGGCCGGATTGAAAAGATTAATCGAAGGTGAAATTCGGAACGAACAAACAGGTTTTATCAGATTATCTAAAGTATTAACCAATCCGGTGGCATACTATCCGGATTCGAAAGGATATTCGGAATTGCAGGGAAAATATTTAATGATTAATAATAATTAATTGGTGCATTGATGGACACACAAATCCACAGAACAGCCGTCTTGGCATTTATAGACCAAAGACTTGACGAGCTAAGGGAGGATTTCGGAGACCTTCCTTTAAAGATAAAAGCTGCCGAAACTAAGGCAAATGACCTTAAGGCTATGTATGATGAAACGGACGGGATTCTAAAAGATATTCGCACTTTTTGTTCTGCCTCTAAGATTACGCTGGTTGAATTGAAAGAGAAGGAAGAGAAACTTGCCAAGCAGCAGTTCCTGGTGCGAAACAATAAGGAATTCGATGCGATTACATCTGAAATTGAGACTATCAGAAAAGAGCATGAAAATCTTTCGGATAGATTGAGAACCGAAGGGGTGAAACAAGAAAATCTGGACCGGATTATCAAAGAGCAAAAGGACAATTACGAAAAAGCTGCCGAGGAATTCGATAGCATTAAAGACGAAATGGCTGTATTGTCCGGCGACCAAAACGAAGAGCTGAATGAATTGAACAGGATTAGAGAAAAAATTGAAAAGACAATCAACAACAAAAATATTAAAGAATACAACCGGGTAAGAACCTATCACAGTGATGCAGCGGTTAACGTCAAGAGAAATAGTTGCAAGGGCTGCTTCAGTGCCGTTCCGCCGCAAACGATTGTGGAAATAAGAAATAATCTCGATACAATCTACTTCTGCGAAAATTGCGGCAGAATATTGGTTCCCGAGGATATTATCGTTGACGACTCTACAATTGATAATCTGTAGTTGGTGATCTGAAAAATATCTTTCGGTGCGGGGAAAACGGGCAGCTGCGTTTCGATTATTCGGAATGAGGAAAGTCCGAACTCCACAGGGCAGTACGCTTCGTAACGCGAAGGCCGCAACCATTTAATTATGCAAGCGGACGGATAGTGCAACAGAAAGCAAACCGCCTTTTCTTTATATTAGTAATTTATTATTATTATAACCAAAGGGTAAGGGTGAAACGGTGCGGTAAGAGCGCACCAGCGTTCCGGGCGACCGGTTCGGCTTGGCAAACCCCGTACGGAGCAAGGCCAAATAGGTAAGCGGATTCGATGAATTCCGGGTGGTCCGCCCGGATGGGCAACCGCCGCTTACGGGTAGGCCGCTTGAGGATAATGGCAACATTGTTCTTAGATAAATGGCTGCCTCCGGTGATTTGTAATTCTATTATATTTTAGTAATTCTATAGTACTTTAGTATTGTAATTTCATCGAAGACAGGATTCGGCTTATAGTTTTCTTCGCCTGAAAGAAATTTTGTTTCCCATTCTTTTCGATTTGATTTTATTAATTGATTTGATATATTAACAATTGTATTTTATATAACTATTGATTTTACCACGGAGCAGTTGTGAAAATATCCGATGACCCATTCGTTCAAGAGTTATTGCCCGAATTTATCGATACATGGATTGCCGACTTTAAAGAGCAATACAATAAGAATATAGTTGAAAAAAACAGCACCGAACTCTACAGGCTGGCACACACTTTGAAAGGTTCATGCTATCAGTTTGGATTGGATGATATTGCTGAAATGGGTATCAGGGTTATGGGATATGCCAAAGCAATGGATTGGGCAAGTGCCTCAAAAATGGAAGGCCCTATCCTGAACGCTTTCGTGGAAGTAAAGGAATTTGTTAAAAAGAATTTAGCTTAGGAATTGCAGTTTGGTAAATTGGCTGTATTTACCGTATTAAATCCTCATTGGTATCATTTGCCAAATTTGTGTTAATTATTTTATTGAATGAACCTCTAATTCTTATACATTGTTCCATCGCCTAATGGTGCTTAAATGATTATGAAGTTTCTGCTTACGGCTATTATTATTTCGTCTGTATTCATCTTAAATTATTCCGGTTCGTATTCGCAAGCAAGAATTGCCGTTCTGCCTTTCGAAAATATGGACGGGAATCTTGAACTAAACGTATGGTGCTACGACCTGAGGGACTCGCTTTCCAAAGCCCTGTTTGCATTAGACCCCGAGAGCGAACATTATTACATCGTCCCTGCCGATTCGGTCGAGGAGACAATTGCCGAACTTAACCTCAATCCGGACAATCCTCAGTATAAATCTGATGTAATAAAGGCCATGAAGATACTGAAAGTAAAGAAGGTAGTGTCCGGCAATTTTATATTTCGGGCTGAAAACCTATTGATTAACGGCTATATTTTTGATGTGAGAATGCGGCTCCACGATCCGAAACACCAGGCAAGGAATATATTTAAGACTGAAGGTAAGATATTCGAAGCAATCCCCGAAATTGTAAAAGGAATAAAGGGCGGACTGATTAAAAAGTAATCATTTAATGGCAGGCAACCTGTAAGCTATGACTTGTCATTCCTGCGAAAGCAGGAATCCAGTATTCATTATGCTATTTACTAAATTAAGATGGATTCCGGATCAAGTCCGGAATGACATATTATAGTTGACGAGACATTAGCCCGTCAATCGGCTGCAAGTCAGTCGACTTTGAAATGCAGCGCCAGCCAGATAGTAATGCTTTCCGGGTCGGTCCATTCCACCCTGTGGCGGCAGCGGGCCGGCAGATGGATGTAGTCGCCGGGTTTGATCACTCGCGGATTTAATTCGCCTTCAATCAGCAATTTAGCCTTGCCGGACAAAAGCAACACCCATTCGTCGGTATCCTGGTCGCACCATTGCCCGGGCGGAGTTGACTGGCCGGTTGAAATTATTCTTTCCAGTTTTATATTGCCATGGTTTATCAATTCCTCGAAAATCTCTTCCGAGGTGTCGGCGGGCAATCTTTCAAATACATTTTTTAACATTTTTTATCTTTCGGATAATTGATTAAATTAACCAGAGTACTTTGGGCTTTTTTACTCAAAGATTGCGCTTTTAAGCAGGAAATATTAGGGATAGGCAGATAGCATGGCTGTCTTAATTGGTTTAATAATTGAGAATCCAATATTTTATATTATCGCGAGCGCCTGCCGCTTGAAGTATTTTATGAATAATGCAAATTAAGATTCCGGGCGGGAGGAAAGGTTATAACGAACAGTTGCCGGCAACACAGCAAAACAGTTTGTATAAAATTGTTTTAGTTTTTAAAATACATAACCGTTTGCCGTATTGAAGGATCGGTGCTATGGTTAGTTGCAGTAAACTATTCAAATTATAACCTTCCTCCCAATCCGGGAACCTTTGGGATCACAAATTTTATCTATTTCTAAGAACATTGATTTCAATCAAGTTATTTTCTATGCCGTTTTGAATCGGATAATACCCATCTATTCAACAATCACTAAAATAATGGTTTCCTTTTGCCCGCCCGCCGAAACGGTGCAGTAATATGTTCCGGGCGGCAGGTTAATATTTTCCAGGTTTAGTTCCACATATTCTTTGCCAAGGAATTCAACCGGGATTACGTTGAATGCCTCGCCACTCCATTTGTATGATAAATAGACCGTAACAGAAATTGGGCCATCGGATATAACCCGTAATCCAAAATCCTCGACAACCTCCGGCCTTTTGTGCATCAGGTTGTCCGGCATAGGGATTTCAGTTATCCTGTTCGGAAAGACCTTAACCCTTTGTTCAAATCCGATTGACGGAGCCAAAACCGTTGCCTGGGTTTCAACCTGTGAGGATATCCATATAGCCACAGCATAAGTGCCGCGGTACGGTTCATTTGCTTCCTTTTTGACATGCGGGATGCCGAGCCAGAATTCCCTGCCTTCGGTGATTTGGCCTTGAGCAAATAAGGCTGTTGGAGTGCCTGAATAATTAATTAGTAAAAGCAGTGAAATAAAGTAAATAAAATTCTTCATAATTGTGCTTCCTATTTTAATTATAACGGCATGATTTGATAGTATATTAACAAAGTCAAAGCCGAAGAGTTGCTTTTTGAAAGTATCATTTTTTCTCATGCAAAGGTGTTGGTAAATATACTATTACAATACTAATGCCAAAAAAACGATAGATATTATTTCATTATAGGTGATTTTGTCGCAATCTATTGATAATATAAGAGATAGCCGGATTTTTCTTATATGGTGGTGAGACAGAAATTATCTCTGTGGCAATAATATTCGGGAGTAGGATTTATCCTGTGTCAGCTTAACCTGACAAAAATTGTGTCAGGCTATGGAAATAATTACACATAAATCGTATTTTATTATCAGTAGTGTCCGGTTAAAAAATGAGAGACGTTCTTAATATATACTTGAATATTATGACATGTCATTCTGAACTTGTTTCAGAATCCAGTATTCACGGGCCATTTGGCTATATTACGATGGATGCCGGCTCCCCTTGAGACTCGTAATCAAGCCCTATCTTGGTTACGCTTTTATGCAGCCAAGCTCGGGCTTGAATACAATTATATTGTGAAAAAAACACGAAGTGTACAGTCAAACAGGGCTTTGCAGCAAGGTTTGTAATAGTATATCATCCCTCTTGATCTCCCTTCAAAGGGAGAACATTAAATATAACTAAAAAAGCGATTCGCCTTCGGGATTATTTCTTTTGACGCCGAAATGATTATACGATAATTCAGTCGCAATTCTGCCGCGCGGGGTTCTTTGCAGAAAGCCCTGCTGAATCAGGAACGGCTCGTAGACCTCCTCGATTGTCCCCGGCTCTTCGCCAACCGCAACAGCCATAGTATTCAGCCCGACCGGGCCGCCGCCGAATTTCTCTATAACCGCCAGCAGAATCCTTTTGTCCATATCGTCCAGGCCGTAGTCATCCACCTCCAGGGCTTCGAGAGTCATTTTGGCTATGTCCATATTAATATTGCCATCGCCTTTAATTTCGGCAAAATCGCGAGTGCGGCGCAGCAGGCGGTTGGCAATTCTCGGCGTCCCTCGCGAGCGCCGGGCAAGCTCCATCGCCCCGTCGGAATCTATCGGAACTCCCAAAATACTCGACGAACGGTTTACAACCGAGAATAAATCATCATTATTATAATAATCCAGGCGGTTCATAACGCCAAAGCGCGAGCGCAACGGAGCGGTCAAAAGGCCGGCCCTGGTTGTGGCGCCTATCAATGTAAATTGCGGGATAGTCAGTTGAATCGTCCTTGCCGCCGGGCCGGTGTCGATCATAATATCCAGCCGGAAGTCTTCCATGGCGGAGTATAGGTATTCCTCCACCACTGCCGAAAGCCGGTGAATCTCGTCGATGAACAGCACGTCGCCTTCTTCGAGGTTGGTGAGCAGGCCGGCCAGGTCGCCGGGTTTGTCGAGCACGGGGCCGGAAGTGGACTTGATGCTGGCGTTCATTTCACGGGCAATGATATAGCTCAGGGTGGTTTTGCCCAGCCCGGGCGGGCCTGTAAGAAGAACGTGGTCCAATGGCTCACCCCTTTTCACGGCGGCTGCAATGAACACCTTAAGGTTCTCAACTATTTTCTTCTGGCCAGTGAATTCATCGAAGGCTGCCGGGCGAAGTTTAACCTGGAATTCTTCGTCGCCACGGCTGCCGGTATCGGTTATGTCGGATTGTCTTGGATTATCATTCATAAGTTTTCCTGTGGAGCAAATACATCCTCTCCAATATCTTTTTTTTCGTCAATCCAAAGCCTAAGCAGATCAAAGGCGGCTGATTTTGCACCATCAATTCATCTGCCATGAGTGGTTAATCCCAATGATGGAATATGGGCATAATAATAGCCCATTGGATAGTCCGAATCTTCTGTCTTTTCAAATAAAACACCAAATCGATTTTTCATACATACCCATGCATAGGAACTGTTATTATTTAAAAACGAAAAAGCATGATATTTATTAATGATTCTAATTTGTCAATTATTCTATTTCAGTAGTGTCAGGTTAATAAAGAGAATCGTTATTAATATAAATCTGAATACTATGCCTTGTCATTCCGAACCCCAACCTACCCGCAACCGCAGGGTTAACCCTACGGTTGCCAACGTGGCATCATAGGGGCCGCAGCTTCTCCCGATTTATCGGGACTCGAAATGACGATCGTAAATAGATTGCCCTCAAAAAGTACTAACTGTTTATTGTTATAGTAATTACGAAAACTATTCAATTAGAAAGTGCAAGGAAATGGATTTATTATGCCCT
>JAJRTW010000153.1 GCA_024278075.1 Bacteroidota bacterium
ATTTTCTCGCTTTTTTGACCTATCTTGTTCATGAGGTTCCTCTCGGTTAATTGAAAAATTTTGTAGTTTTAAATTTAACTATTTTGTGAGGAACCTCCTTTTTGTTTTTTTCAATTTTCAACTAACTTTAAGATAACACCTCAAAGCAACGCCTTTATTCATCAAAGTAACGCCTTTATGTATCAAAGTAACGCCTTTATGCATCAAAGTAACGCCTTAATTCATCAAAGTAACGCCTTAATTTATCATTGTAACGCCTTAATTTATCATTGTAACGCCTTAATTCATCATTGTAACGCCTTAATTCATAAATGAAACGACACGATTAATAAACTAACCCTCTCGATTGATTATTTATAATAACAGCAGTATAATCTGAGCGTTCAGAAGTATAATTATAGCATTCAGAAGTATAATCCGAGCATTCAGAAGTATAATAATGGAGTTCAGAAGTATAATAATGGAATTCAGAAGTATAATAATGGAGTTCAGAAGAGTAATCTAAGCGTTCAGAAGAGTAATCTATGGCCCTTGATGATGATTCTATGAGGTTAGTTAGAAATGATAATTAATGCGGAAGGTAATAAAGCCATTGCGATTGGGAATTATGACGGCCGATATGTTCTCATCGACATTAAAATCATAGAGATGCGCCCCCACATAAGCGTCCACCGCCGCCACAACGTAAACCCCAAGCATATAAAGAGCCGCCAAGTCCCTCGAATCTCGGTAAAATTCCCTTGTCGACTTCATTACCCTCAATTCGCTGTCCGATGGCTCGGTCAGATTGTCGATTCGCCGTGTATAATCCTGAAATAAATTGTTATTATATACAATTAATCCCGCCATCCCCGCCGCCGCCGCCAAGAAAAGCGGCGCCTTCCAGTATGATTCGACGTATATCTGCCCCCAACCGGGGATAATGAACGACCGCCATACCGCCCCGAGCGGGGATTTCTGCATTTGGAATCTATCGGGGCCGGTATTGGCTTTAATATGGCCGCCGGATTCTTTAATCAGGCTGTCCATCGCCGCTTTTACATCGCTCTCCGGCTTTATCAGGCTGTCGGTTTCGTTAGATTGATGCAAAATGGCGCTGCCGGCAAGCCAGTACGGCTTGTTTTGTGCCGGCAGCGGAGGCGGCAGGTGGAAAAGCAATGTTAGAATCGCTATTTGGAGATAATATTTCATAATTAATTGATTACGATGATGCATTCAATACTTAATATGATGAAATAATTGCTTAATATGATGCATTAATTACTTAATATGATGCAATAATTACTTAATATGATGCAATAATTACTTAATAAGATGCAATAATTAGTTAATCAATTACTGCAATGGCTTCAATCTCTACCAAAACATCGAGCGGAAGCCTTGCAACCTCGAAGGCAGCTCGTGCTGGCTTGCTTTCTCCGAAATATTCGTCATAGATTTTGTTCATATCGGCTAAATCATCCATATTTTTGAGCAAAACCGTTGTTTTTACGACGTCATTAATCGCTGCTCCGGCTTTGTCGAGTACTGCAATGATATTATTAATTGCCTGATGGGTTTGCGATTTAATATCATAGGCTACCAAAGCTCCGTCTGGCCTTAAAGGGATTTGCCCCGAGACGTATAAAAAGCTTCCGGCGGCTTTTACGGCTTGAGAATATGGCCCGATTGGCTGCGGCGCGTCTTTAGTATTGATTATTTCTTTCATTTATTTATCCTTTAGTGGTATTAATTGAACATTATTACTCTTAAAATATACGGGAAGGCCTTAATTGGACGGTTAAAATCATTCGGATTGACAATTATAATGATATTATTTCAAATTCATTCCCAATAAAGCCGCTCCGATTATTCCCGCTTTATCTCCGAAGCGGGCTATTTTGATTTCTGCATTGGCAGCTATTGTCGGCAGGGCTTTATCTTTAATGGCATCGATTATAGCATCGAATAAAAGCGGGTGGGCATTTGATATTCCGCCGCCAACGACAATTAAAGTGATGTCAAGAAGGTTCATAGCGGAGGCAAAACCAGCGCCGATAAGGTTTCCTGTTTGTCTAAAGCATTCAATTGCTGCCGCATCGCTTTTCGATACTGCTTCTGATATATCAATTACGTCGAAACGGGCTGTTTTGTTCAGTACGGAGCTTTTATATTGCGGCAAAATGCTTTTAGCAAGTGCTATGATGGCATTTTTTCCTGCAAAAGTTTCCAATATACCATTGCGGAAGCTTCTTTGCTTTGGCAAAATAGAATTAAAATCGATTATAGTGTGGCCAATTTCGCCAGCACCGCCGTTATCACCGCGAAAGATTTGTTTATTTATAATAATAGCGCCGCCTATTCCAGTGCCGAGGGTGGCATATATGAAATTATCTCTGTTCCGGCCTGCTCCTGCTTGTAATTCTGCATACGCTGCAGCGTTAGCATCGTTATCGACGGCTATTGGCAAGTCGAAATTGCTTTTAATAATGCTTTTAAGCGGTAGATTATTCAGTGCTTTGATATTAGGGGATATTCGGACGGTTCCATCGGGGCCGACCACGCCGGGTATGCCAGCGCCAATGGAGCTGATTTGCGGATAATCGCTTATGAAATTGCCTATGAAGGCGATTAATGATTGAGCAAATTGATTATTATCAGCTTCGACGGGCGTAGGGATGGATTTTATGGCAATTAAATCGAGAGCCGGGCTTACCGCACCTGCTTTAATGGTTGTTCCTCCGATGTCGATGCCGAGGAACAGCTTCTCTTTATTCTTTTTATTGAGGATATCCATTTAATATTACTTTTTAGGCTTAACATAATAGATTTTTTCGCCTTTCTTCATCAGTCCGTATTTCTCCCTTGCAATTCTTTCGATTTCCGTGGAATCATAATTTAATAATTTTATTTCATTTAGAAGCGATTCCGCCATTTTCTTTTCGTTAGCGATATTATTATATAATTCATTTTTATCCGATTCGAGTGATATTCTCTTGATAACGCCATGATCGGAGAATAAAATGACAATTATTAACACCATCACCAGTCCCGCACCGATAAGCAAGTGCCTTCTGCCGGAATTTACATTCAGGAATTCTATAATTGTTTTCTTTATCAATGAAATTATTTTCTTTATTGATGAAATTACTGTCTATTTTAATGAAATCACTGTCTATTTTGATGAAATCACTGTCTGTTTTGATGAAATTACTGTCTATTTTGATGAAATCACACGTTATTAATCCTATGCAAATGTCTTCAGGAAGGCCACAAAGGCGTCGAGTTCTTCTTTTGTTCTTTTTTCTGTCACTGCAATCAGCAATCCGTCTTTGATTCCTTTGAAGGGCGATAAATCGATACCGGCCATGAAGCCATCTTTGATTCCCGCATCGAAAATAACACTTGGCGGGACTGGAGTATTGATTAGGAATTCATTAAAAAACGGTTTATCGATTGCCAAATCGCAGCCTGGAATTATCTTTATTTCGCCGGCGAGATAATGAGCGGCGGCCAGCGACATTTTGGCCACTTCCTTAATGCCTTCTTTGCCCATAGTTTCCATATAAACCGTTGCGGCAAGCATATTCAGGCCCTGGTTAGTGCAGATGTTCGAGGTTGCCCGCTCGCGTTTTATCTGCTGTTCCCTTGTTTGCAATGTAAGGACAAAACCTCTGTTGCCATCGGCATCTACGGTGACTCCGGCCAATCGCCCTGGCATCTTCCGCACAAACTCTTTCTTGCAGGCGAACAGCCCGAGGTAGGGGCCGCCGAAATTCATCGGCACTCCAAGCTGCTGCCCCTCGCCGACTACTATATCCGCATTATATTCACCTGGCGGCTGAAGGATTCCGAGCGAAACCGGGTCGGCGGAGACTATGAATAATGCTTTGTTGCTATGCACGATTTTCTCTATTTCGAATACATCCTCGAGGCTGCCGTAAGCGTTGGGCTGCTGGACGATTACCGCCGATGTGATGTCGCTGATTTCATCGGCAAGCCTGCCAAGATCGCACATGCCATCGTCATCGGATATAATTTTATAAGATAGGTTCTTACCCACGCAAAGGGTTTTCACTACCCGGAGATAATTCGGATGAACCGTTCCGCCGATAATTATCTCTTTTTTCTTATTATGGGCATGAGCCATCAAACATGCCTCGGCCAGGGCGCTGCCGCCGTCATAGAGCGATGCATTGGCAACATCCATCTGCGTCAATTCACAAATCATCGACTGGAATTCATACATGGCCTGCAAAGTCCCTTGCGATACTTCCGCCTGGTATGGCGTATAGGCAGTTTTGAATTCCGGCCTTTCCAGCACCGAACCTACTATCGCCGGGATATAGCGGTCGTAGGCACCGAAGCCCATAAAGCAGGCGTGAGTGGCTGCGGTTATATTTTTATCTGCGTATTTATTCAATAATTTCAAAGCTTCGAATTCGGATAATTGCGGCGGCAGGCCAATGGGATTTTTCAGGCGAATTTCTTCGGGGATAATAGCAATCAGCTCGTCGAAGGATGATACGCCGATTTTGCTCAGCATTTCCTGTCTGTCCAGGTCCGTGTTCGGTATGAATGGCATTAACTACTCCGGTGATTCTATTCTATTATATATTTATTCAATTTCAGTCCTTTTCCACTTACAAAATTAGTTTTATTTGGTTTGTTTTCCAACAAAATATGCACAATTTCGAGGTGGGGAATAATATTAGTGAAGCAGTGATTCGGATGGTAAATTATAATAAATTGCTGTGGTGTAGCTCATACTCTTATACATTATATTAACCCGCATTATTCATAAAAAATCCAAAACACATGACGGATAATGAATAACAGGCAACGGAAATTACTCAAAAAAGGGCTATATATCATCGCTGTTGTATCGGCCTAACTCGAATATTTCATAGGAAATACCAAGCTCACGGGTAAAAGTCCCGCAATATGCGGGTTAATTGAGTTCATGATGAAAACTACATTGAATTTGACCTTTACTCCAATTATCTGTTGTTTGAATCATATATCCGAGTTGCAATTTTAAATTATCGGAGATGCTATAGCCAAACCCGCCGTATGTTCTGTTCCTATCGAAGATTTCCACACTATTTTTATTGCCGATATTACGTTCACCGTTAATAAACAGTTCGTTATAAAAAGAGAAATAGATGGCTCCTTTTTTTAAATCAGTTTTATTTAGAGGCACGTTGATGAATATATTATATCTCCATCTTGTTCTGAAATACTGACTTTCAACAAATCTCTGCTCGAATCTGAATCTGTGCACTAAATAAAATCGTCCTCCGATTTTCTGAGGGATCAGAGACTCTTGATAAATACGGTTTTCTATCTTTGTTTCCTTGCCGCTTCCATATTCACCAGAAACCACATGGGCATAACCGAGAGTGAATTTAATGTCAGATTCGGATGGGCTAAATGTCAATCCACCTCTCAATAGCAATTGTTCAAGGTCTCCGATAATATTCCAATTTCTATGTTGAAAATCTCCTTGGAAACCGAAAGAACTTTGCTCAATATTAGTATTCCAGAAATACATATACCAGGCGCCTGTTTTATCTTCATTTATCTGGCTATAAGCCTTGAAAGAGAGCAGATTGAACGTTACAATGAGCCAAATTATCATCCATATTTTCATAAACAATGTATCTTATTAATTCGTTATTATAATATTGATTTACTTCATATTTTATTATTTATTTTCTATTTCATTTCTTACTGCCGCTGGCAACGGAGATCAATTTGCTTTTCCGGCGGAAGGAATGCACTACAACGTTAGTATATGTAAAGCAGCCGATTGCGTTGCACAATACTTTCAGTTTGCAACTAAATTTTATTACTTGCATAATCTTTCAATTTGCAACCAAACCCGCATTTCGTATAGCCTTTGTTATGGGCTTTTAGTTTAATAAATTTGGAAATTCAGCTTCAATATTTTCATAACGTCCAATCTATAAAAGTAATAATGAGATCCTAATCAAATCAAAATTGGAATAAAAGTGCCTGCTTTCAATAACCCAACTGCCGTATGTATGTTGTCGATTTGAGTTTATCATCTTAACATATCAGCCCTATGGTTGATTATTATTGTGAGTACAACGATTCAGAAACCAAATTATTAACATTAATATTTATATTTTCCTTAAATTTGAATTCATTCATTGCGCAGGAATTCGAGATACGAAGGAAAATAATTATGGAAGCAAATAACAATAGGATACCATCGATCCGCGATGTGGATTTGAAGGGCAAAATCGTACTGATGCGCGCCGACCACAACGTAGTCAAAAAAGGCGTAATCCACGACCCATACAGGATTGATTGTACAATCGAAACGCTGTCCTATATTTATTCGCAAGACGCGAAAGCTATTCTGATGACGCATGTGGGCAGGCCGAAGGATAAGGCAACGGGAAAGATTAATATCGGCCCGGATACTTCGGTGGTGCCGATTGCCGAATACCTGAAAAACAAGCTGCATATGGATTTTATAACGCCTGATGTAATTCCCTCCGAGGGCGGAATTGCAGGCATCAGCTCTGACATCACATCTTTGGCAGATGATCTGAGATATGATAAAATTGACGGGATATACCTGCCCAATACCCGATGGTTTGCCGGCGAGGAAAGCAAAGGCGATATGGCCGATTCGCTGGCCAAACAGCTTGCCGGGCTGGCCGACGTTTATGTAAATGACGCCTTCGGCTCGTGGCAGCCGCATGTCTCGACCGTCGGCGTTACGAAATATCTTCCCGCCTACGCCGGCTTCCTGATGGAAAAGGAAATTGAGAATCTCGGGCGTATTTTCAATCCCGAACCCCCTTTTGTTGCCGTCGTTGCGGGGTCGAAATTCGACACTAAGATAAAGTCTTTGAGCGCCCTGTTGCAAAAGGCAGATCATCTAATCCTTGGCGGAGTGCTATATAACGCCTATCTCGCTGCAAAGTATGGCTTTAAGATCAACGGCCTGTCGGCTGAAGACATCGCTTCGGCTTCGGAATTTGTGGAATTTGCTAAGGATTTCCCGGGCAGGATTGTTGAACTGCCATTGATTGTTGAGTCCGATACTATGGAAGGAAAGCTCAATGGGCAACACCGAACGGTAGATATTCGCACATTTGAGAAAGGTGCGAAGTTGAATTTCGTTCTTGATGCCGCCGCAGAATCATTCGACGAGCCAGATGTTAAAGAAGTATTTGCAAATGCAAGAACAATTTTCGTAAATGCGGTGATGGGGTTCGCGCCTCATTTCAACGACGGCACGATAGCGCTAGATCAGATTATTGATAATAATAAAGATGCTATGAAACTGTTCGGCGGGGGAGACACATTGCAGGAAATGAAAAGATTATTGCCGGAGATTTATCTTCCCACTTTCGATAACCCGAAGTATTATTTATTCACCGGCGGCGGTGCGGTATTGAAGGCAATTCAGGAAGGTTCGTTTGCCGGAATTGAACCGGTGAGGGCGATTTTCGAATAATTTTGTTATTTCTAATTTATTGTTTAATTCGAACATGTTTCATTTTTTGTTATCTTATCAAGAGCTGCATTGTCAGCAGAAAGGCCTATCGCAAGAAATATACAAGGCGAAAAGATATACCCGAAATATTCGGGCTAACACTCAATATACTAATAAAGTATACTTCAATAGCATGATAGTATGTTATAAAGATTGGATATTAATGTAATCGTAGTTAACTTTGTAATTCCTGTAAATTGGATAAAAATATAAAGAAAGAAATTTTTTTATTAGTATTAATGTAGGAGTTTCTGTTAATGGCAAAGAAAGGAACATTCGAACGAATTAGGGAAATATCGCCTTATGCCTTCGGTTTTTTTGGGGTGATGCTGGTTTTGTTTTTTACAATAGGCGACCCCACGGTTGTCGATGGTTTATTTAGTACGGGATTGAACCCGCAGACGGCCCCGATTGTGACTGTTAATGGCGAAGATATTCGATATATCGACTACGAGAATAAAGTACGCGAACAGATAGAACAGCAAAGATTGAGCCAGCAGGACCCGGGAAAAGAGATTGACGAAACGCAAATCCGCCAGCAGGTATGGAACCAGATGATTGACGAAGTGTTAATGCGGCAACAGGCCGAGGAGGCCGGGATTATTGTTACCGACGAGGAAATTGCCGATATTATGATTGAGAATCCGCCGGACTATCTGAAAAAAGGATTTATCGACTCTGCCGGTACTTTCCAAAAGGGGATGTATCTTGATATAGTTACGAACCCGGAGAATATTGCCAACTATATAGAGGGAGACCAGGCCAAGATTCTGGATGCGATTCAGACCTTCAGAAATGATCTTATCGTAATCGAGAATTATCTGCGCAATCAGACAATAAGGGAGAATCTTACCGTTGCCGTGAATGCTGCCGGGTCAATCTTGTCGCCGGCCTATGCCAGGGAAAAGTACTTATCGGAGAATAGCACCGCCGATGTGTCATTTATTGCAATTAAAATAAGTGAGAACAAAGACACAACAATCGAAGTATCCGACAGCGAGATCGAGGAGTATTATAACGAGCATAGAAAGTATTATAAGCAAAAACCGCAAAGAAAAATCAAATACGTTTCGTTCCCGATTGTTCCCTCGGCTGATGACTCTACAAGGGCGCAGAAGAAAACACGCCGGGTGATGGAAGCATTGCGGCAGGGTGCAACGCTTGCCGAACGCGACAGCATCTTCGACCACGAACTGGATAAACTTGGCGGAACAACATCGGATTTTACTTTAGTTAAAGATTTGGATAAAATGAAGTCCGCCTATCTGATAGGCGCCCAAACAAGAGAAGTAATTGGCCCGGTCAGGCTTGGCGATGGGAATTATTTCTTCAGGGTGGACGAGCGCCGCGAGGGCGAGTCGGTGGTTGTAAAGGCAAGCCATATATTGATTAATTCCAATGATAATAAGGACAGTGCCAAAGCGGAAGCCGATAAAATATATAAACGCGCCAAAAAAGGTGAGGATTTTGCTATCCTGGCTATGCAGTACTCTAAAGACCCGGGCTCGGGGAAAAGAGGCGGCGACCTTGGCTACTTTGGCAAAGGCCAAATGGTGAAACCTTTCGAAGAAGCCGCCTTCGGGGCTGAAATTGGCGAAATAACAAAGCCGGTGGAATCGAGATTCGGTTTTCATATAATCAAGGTAGTGGATAAGAGGTCCGACGAGATTATATTTAGTGAAATAGTTATTAAACCCACATTAACAGCTGCTTCGAGGAGTGCTATATATCGCCAGGCCCATTCATTTAAGAAGCAAGTCGAGGAGGATGGAGTCAATTTCGACACTTTGGCAGCCATGTTGGATATGGTGCCGGTTGAGACTGCCTTGTTCGAGAAGAAACGCCCCGTTCTCGGCAGCCAGTATATCACTGACGTTGTTTTCGACAGCGAAGTCGGAGATGTGCTGGAACCGGTGGATGTCAAGAGGTATGGAGTAATTGTTGCACAAGTTACCGATATTAGAAATGCCGGCATTGTGCCGCTTGAGGACAAGGCCGAAGAGATAAAACGCAAGTTGGTTAGTCTCAAAAAACTGGAGCTAATCAAACCTAAGATAGAAAGTATTTATAACAGGATTAAATCCGGCACTGATCTGATAGCTGCCGGCGCAACCAACCCTGATATTAGTGTGAAGACTGCCGATGACATTAAACCGGTTGGTTCCGTGCCGGGCCTTGGCAAAGACGAAGCCTTTGCTTATAATGCATTTACACTACCAATTGGTAAAATATCAGAGCCAATAAAAGGTGAATTGGGATATTACATAATCCAGGTCAGGGAAAGGGAAATACCGTCTGAAGACAAAATCAAAGATGAAATGCCCGATTATATTTCCAAACTGGAACAAAATATTAAGTCTTCAACTTTTTTCCAATGGTATAATAACATAAAAGAAGAAGCGCAAGTCGAAGACTTTCGGATGAATTTCTACAAGGAATATTGACCCGATTATTTCGGGCTTGTTGTTAAGGCTTCATTTCTATTGGGGAATCTAAGAGTTGGGCAGAAAGCTGGGCACTCATGTTTGATTCATAATTGAGCATTCGATATAAGTGCTATCCATTGCCGATCGGCTTCTCGAGTATAATTAGAATAAAGCCGGTTAATGCTTTATATCACCAGAGTAATCTATGGGCTATTCTTTTCCGGAGTAGCCCATATTTTTATTCTGCCGGCGGGAATAACAGACATAACCCGAATATTTCGGGCCTTTTACTCAAGAGCTTAGTATCTATTTGTGAATATAAGTGTTAAGTTGAGAGTGTGGCAATAATACTTGGCTCAAAATTGAGAATAAAATAATATCTGAAACCCATTGTCAATCAGGCATCTTGAATATTTTATG
Source organism: Bacteroidota bacterium (assembly GCA_024278075.1). Lineage (GTDB taxonomy): Bacteria > Bacteroidota > Ignavibacteria > Kapaibacteriales > UBA2268 > JAJRTW01. The sequence continues at coordinate 10,363 of JAJRTW010000153.1, forward strand.
AATAATGCAGGATAAAGCCCTTCCCATTGAAGGGAGATTAACAAAGGTGGCAGTAATAAATTCATTCAGAGGGATTCTCATTTCTCAACCGGTCTTTTGGGGATTGGATAGATTATATTTTTCGGGGGCGTTAGCTTGAAGTTTAATAAGGAACAGTTGATCGAATTGACCCGAAGCGATGGTGGCAGCCATGCTGTGGAATCATTGCAGGATGCCTATGGTTTCTGCATGAAGCTCGCAACATCTCATTATGAGAACTTCCCCGTAGGCTCGATTATTATTCCGAAGAAATTGAGAAAGCATTTTTATTCCATCTATGCCTTTGCCCGGATAGCCGATGATATTGCCGATGAATTGGCCGAAGTGGATGCAAGCACAAGGGTTAAGTTGCTGAATGACTTCATTGGCAATCTTTATGAAAAAGATAGTGGAACCGCAATTATTGGCAACCCGGTTTTCGTTGCGATTCGCAGCACAATCAATAATTTCTCGCTTCCGCCGCAGCCATTCGAGAGATTAATTACTGCATTCAAAATGGATGTGGAGTTCGAACAACCCACGAGTTTTGATGATTTGGAGCATTATTGCATCCATTCCGCCAATCCTATCGGCGAATTAGTGCTAAGGCTGTTCGGCGAGTGGAATGACGATACATCGAAGAAATCCGACAGTATATGCACCGCATTGCAGCTGGTTAATTTTTGGCAGGATTTCTCCTTAGACCTTCCCAACGGAAGATGTTATTTGCCAACGGCTATGCTCGAAAAATATTCATTAGTGAAAGAAAATTTGCAAGATGAAAAATTTTCAGCTATCTTATATCCATGTTTATCCGAAGTCTATGATAAAACTTCAGATTACTTTGCCGAAGGCGGGCAATTAATTCACCGTTTGAAAAGCAATCGCCTTAGAATGGAAATTGCCGCTACAATTAACGGTGGAAAAAAGATGATCGATAAAATAAAAGAGTCCGGTGCCGAAATATTTCATAAGCGGCCATCGCTGAGCAAATCGGATTATCCCGGATTATTATTTAAATCCGTTATCGATGTGATGGTCCGTAGGAGATTAGGCAGTTAGGCATATCTTAATGCCAAATTCCGGTTTGGGAATGCAATATCACCTCGGAACAACGTTTTGCGATGAATTAACCGAATAGGATATGAAATAATATCACAGCCGGGTATGGCTGAAATATTATGATTATCAACGAACAGATTGACTAAATAAACAGATACGCTTTAGTTAAATAGGCTTGTTGTGAATTTGAATTCAGCTAATTAGTAAATTAAAATAAATAAGAATTGGAAACAATTACACAAATAGAATTGGCCAACCACGAGAACGTTGACCCACCTAAGGTAGAAAGGTCGAATTTTCATTATTCCTTCTCTTTCTTGCCGAAGGAGGAGCGTTCGGCAATGAATTCAATCTATGCTTTCTGCAGCTATATTGATGATATTGTTGACAGCACACCAACTCCCGACCAAACAATTGTCGCCCAAAAAATGGAACGGCTTGCATGGTGGGAACTCGAAATCGATAAGCTTTATAACGACAAATCCTCGGGCAAGCTGCTCAAGCCATTCATTGCCGTGATTGAAAGGTTTAATATCCCCAAGCAATATTTCCTAACGCTTATCGACGGGTGCCGCAGGGACCTAGTGCAGTATCGCTATGGTACATTCGATGAACTGAAGGACTACTGCTATAGTGTGGCAAGCGTAGTCGGGCTGACAAGCATCGAGGTTTTTGGCTACAGCTACGAGGATACGAAAAATTACGCTATCAACCTCGGCTATGCCCTGCAGTTGACCAACATACTCAGGGATGTGAAAATTGACAAGGACAGGGGGTATATCTACCTTCCGCTGGAAGACCTCGAGCGGTTTAACTATTCCGAAGAAGACCTATTCAATGAAGTCTATAACAGCAACTTCGTCGACCTGATGCAATTTCAGACAAAGCGCGCCCGGGAGTATTATCATAAAGCCAGAACTTACCTGAGGCCGGACGAAAGGCCAAAAGTCTTTACCGCCGAAATTATGGATGCAATTTATTATCGGTTGCTGGAAAAAATTGAATTAAATGATTATAATATTTTCGATAAAAAGATAACGGTTTCTCCGGTGCATAAAATGTTGATTGCCATAAAGCATTGGCTTTCTATCGGGATATTTGTCACCAGGATAAAAAGGAAAAATTAGGTATTTAGGCTGTGATTATACTGCAAGTTAAAACTTATAGCAATAGATTCTGTAGCCACGTGCTTTAGCTTGTGGATGCGAATTAACTTATTCTATTCCCCGCGAGTTAAAACTTATAACAATAGATTCAATAGCCACGTGCTTTAGCTCGTTGGGATTGCCCCTAACAACTCGCAATAGTTAGAAAAATATTATGTTAATTGAATTATAACTTCTTATTTTTGTATATTAAAATCTGATGTAAATTTCAACAATAAGGACTGCGAATCGATGGATATTGTTTTTTCAGAAAGTGAATTAGAAAAAGTCGAAGAAATCAAATCACGATACCCGGAGCTGCAAGCAGCATTAATGCCGGTTTTATGGATGGCCCAGAAGAAATTCGGATGGCTGTCGAAAGAAGTGATGATGTACGTTGCCGGCCTTCTGGACCTCTCTTATGCACACGTATACGGAGTTGCCACATTCTATACTATGTACTTCAAAAAGCCTATGGGCAAAAACCATATCCAGGTCTGCACAAACGTATCTTGTATGCTCGGCGAGGGTGAGATGATTTTCCGGCACATTTCCGAAAAACTTGGCATAAATAATAATGAAACTACCCCGGACGGCTTGTTTTCGCTTGAAGAAGTCGAGTGTATGGGAGCCTGCGGCGGAGCGCCTATGATAGCAATTAATGAAGATTATTATGAGAATGTTTCAATAATGATGATAGATGATAAGTTTGATTTGCTAAAACAATCATGATGCAGTGCCCCCGGGCGGCGTTCGCTTTCACCTTTCCCGAATTCATTTCCTGTCATATTGAGGGAAACGAAAAGGGGAGTTCACGTCGCATTAAAACAGAGAAAAGCAAGATTGATACGTTATTAATCTATATTTATCTGATTTTATACTATAGCGGTTCACTAAAAAGCCCGTTACATTAATGAGCTTGTTGCCAGTTCCCCCATCACAAAATATATTGCCTAATCGTTTGCCAAGAAGAGGTTTGAGTGGGAAATCGCATTCCCAAACCGGAATTTGGGAATGAGCTAAGTAGTGATACGAGAAGTTATTGGATTCTCAATATTGAGCTGATTATATTTACTGTACTGTCTGCCAAACATCCTAATTATCAATTGGATACAAAGCCAAAGAGAAAAAGGCCCGAATCACTCGGATTATCTCTATCAATTTCCCCATTTCTAACATAAAGGCCTATAGTTATCAGCAATGTATGGTTAATTCGCCGCTTATTAGGCTAAATCATTGATATTAGCTGCGTTTTGGCATACATTGTGCTGTATTGAAGAAGCACTGAATACCGCTATTGTTAGTTATGCCTATTTTGTGTAAAGTATACTATCACGCAAGATTAAGCTATGGTAATTAATAATATGGCAATTCATTACTGGCAAACAGGGAAATACTTTTATTATAAACAAAAATTAATTATTTTAATCGGCGCTGCAAAGACAACTGTGATTTAAATTAAGGAAATTCAGCAGCAGATGCGGCCTGTACAATATGGCACAATCATCAGATATAAGTATTCACGGCTCGGCAAACGCCGGTTCGCCATCGATCGGAGGAGCAGCGAAGAGGACTGTTTTGATAATCGACGACGATTCATGGATTAATAGATTATTGTCAAAATATTTAGTAAGTTATGGATTTAATCCGATTAGCTCGACTGACCCGTTCGAAGGAATTGGGATGGCTGTGAAGGAAAAGCCTGATTTGGTTTTCCTTGATGTGTTAATGCCGGATCTGAACGGCGACAAAGTTCTAAGGGTATTAAGATCGATTGACGAGACGGCTGACATCCCGATTTTAATTCTCTCTGCAAATTTAAACAAAGAAATTATTAAATTATTAATGAACGGCAAAGCATCCGGATTCGTTTCCAAGCCATTTACTCACGAAGTGGTTATCGAGAAAATAAAGGAAGTTTGCAGCCCATCAGTTCTAAACAGCCTGAACCTCGAGATGCCCCAGGCGAGATAGCCGTCGGAAGCAGCACCTTTATATTAACAAATTTAGCCTAAAACACAAAGAATTGATTAGAATTTCTTCGATAATGAAGATTTCTCTTTGAAAACAATATATTCTGCCTTAAATTTGTAGTCGTAGAAAAAATAATAACCAAAATAATAAGCAAGATGGCAAAAACACAAACATTCGGCGATAAGCTGAAAAAGAAAAGAGACGATGGCAGAATTAATGTCAAAGTTATCAAGTGGTATAACGACGAGACAAGGGGCACATTGCGCACCCTTGAGCGATTTGTTAAAGTTACCGATATTAATGAAGTTGATAAAATAGAAATTTCAAAATAAGGGAATTATGAAAAAAGGAATTCATCCATTATACAGAACCGTTGAAATCGTTATGACTGATGGCAGTACGTTCCAAACACGTTCTTGCTATAAAAACGACAAAATGGTACTCGAAATTGATTCTAAGTCGCACCCTTTCTTCACCGGCAAGCAAATGCTTGTTGATACTGCCGGCCGTGTGGAAAGATATAACAAGAGATTTAATAAAGCTAAAGAAATTATGAAAGCGAGGAAAACTAAATAATGGCAGCTATCTATCCAATGCAAACAGGGGCTACTTTTCGCCCGAATAAGAAAAATGGTGGGAAGAAAAAACCTAATCCATTGAAAAAACAAAAGGTTATAGATTATCTCGATGCAAAATTCCTGCAAAGATTTACTAACGACCAGGGTAAAATTCTTCCTCGCAGGATTACCGGCGTTACTGCTTACCAGCAAAGAAGAATAGCAAGGGCTATTAAATATGCACGTCATTTGGCGCTGTTGCCGTTCGTCGCTCAGGATATTACGTAGGCAGGATATTACGTAGGCAGGATATTACGTAGGCAGGATATTACGTAGGCAGGATATTACGTAGGCAGGATATTACGTAGGCAGGATATTACGTAGGCAGGATATTGCTTATCCAGTGTTTGCATTTAATAATTTTAGAAAAGGGGGTTCAAACGAACTCCCTTTTTACGTTATTTGGTGGTGTTGGATATTGGGCTGCGCATGATTGCATGGGATAGGATATGACGTTCGCGATATGATGTGGAATCGGCGGCCTGAAAACCACTATCCACCGGTATGTTACCACTTAAGAACGTTTACTTCGTCTACATAGATAGTTTGCTTATTCCTGAAAAGAGCCAGAACAATGGCAAGCCCAATTGCTGCTTCGGCTGCGGCAACTGCCATTACAAAGAACACAAATACCTGTCCGGCGGTATCGCCCAAATAAGTCGAAAACCCGACAAAGGTAAGGTTCACAGAATTCAGCATCAATTCAATCGACATAAAGACAATAATGGCATTTCTCCGTACCAGCACTCCAACGGTGCCAATTAAGAAAATAATTGAAGCCAAACCGAGATAATATTCCAAAGGAATTGCGTTAATCATTACATTGAATTCTAAAATTAAACATTAAGTGATTTTGCGCTTTGCCAATAATAGCGCCCCGACAATTGCTGCTAATAATAACACTGCAATTGCCTCGAATTGAACAAGATAGTTAGTGAATAAATCGGTGCCGATGGCCTGAACAGTGCCGTTAAATGCAGCCGATTCCGGAATGAAAGCGGCATCGGGAAGATTTGTAATATAAATTGATATGAACTGTATCGCAAGGACAAAAGCAAAAAGTATGGCTACTATTCTGCGAATGTTCCATTTCTCGGATAACTTTTTTTCATCGCCCAGGTTGAGAAGCATAATCACAAATACAACCAAAACCATTATTGCGCCGGCATAGACCAGAATCTGCATGACGGCCACGAATTGCGCCTGCAGAGTTAGATATAGCCCCGAGAGCATAAAAAAGTGCAAGACAAGTGCCATCGCCGAAACGACCGGATTTCGGCTGGATATTGTTACAATTGCGCTGGCTATCGACAAAACGCCGAGTATCAGAAATAACAGAAGTGTTAAGCTCACAATTATTTACTCATTAATTACAAAAGTAAAAAACTAAAATAAGCAAAATATATTAATTGGTCAATCTTATTTGATTAAAAAACGGATTGCATGTGAAGCTATTCTATGATTCTCTTAATGGATTCGAAGCTTTTTACTTTGCTAATTCTGTCGGCGAGCAATTTATAATGGCTCAGGCTTTTCAAGACAACGACAATATCAGAGTCCGTCCGTCCTGCATTGCTGTCTAAGTCCATGCCCTCAAGGGTTATACCTTCGCAGCCTACGATAGCGCCAGTCAATTCACCCACAAAGTCGGGATGCTCGCTGGCCGTCACATGGATATGGGACTTGAATTCTTTAATCGAAATATCATTCCAGTCGACATTGATTTGCTTGGAATGGTTTGATTCAATCTCTTTCTTCACCCTCGGGCATTCGCTGCGGTGGATCGTCAATACGTTCGAATCGGTTATCAATCCTGTAATCTTGTCATCTTTTAGCGGGCAGCAACATTCGGCGATACTAATTTTAGATGTTAGTTTGCTCTTTGCCGGCTTATTCCCCGGTTCGAATTTTGTTCTATCAAATCCGTCATTAAGCATATACTTGAAATAATCGTTTGCCCTGCCAATATCAAATTTATGACTGCCGAGCGCAACGAAAAATTCAGGTATATCCTTATAATTTAGTGACTTTGCCAGCTTCGAAAGATCATCCTGATCAATTTTCAAATTATGCTTTTCAAGATTTTTCAACCATATATTCCTGCCTATCTCTTCGACCTTCTTTTGGTCGTCCCTTATATACTTACTGATTAAAGTTTTAGCACGGCTTGTTGCAACAATCCTAAGCCATTGCTTGCTTGGCTTTTGGTTTGCCGATGTAAGGATTTCCACCTGGTCGCCGTTATGCAGCTTATAGTCGAGCGGTACGATTTTGCCATTAACTTTAGCTCCGATGCACTGGTAGCCAATTTCCGAGTGGATGGAAAAGGCAAAGTCCAACGGAGTGGCATCTCTTGGGAATGCCCTTAGTTCGTTTGCCGGAGTAAATACGTGAATTTCGTCCATGAACAGATTTTTCTTTACGCTTTCGAGCAATTGCTGAGGCGTTTCTTCGCTTGTGTTTTCAAATATTACTCTAACGGTGTCCATCCACTCTTGAATATTTTTATCGTCGAGCACGGACTGGGCCGGCAGCAGCCCCCGTTTATAGCCAAAGTGCGAAGCAAAGCCATGCTCTGATATTCTGTGCATTCTTTCGGTTCGTATTTGGATTTCAACAGGCTTTTTGTCCGGGCCGACTACGGCAACATGAATAGACTGATAGCCGTTCTTCTTTGGGGCGTTGATATAATCCTTAAAGGTTTCGAATACGGGGGGGTAGATAGCAGCAATTAGGCCATATACATAGAAACACATATTGTCGTCATTCGAGTTGATAATTATTCTGACAGCCACTAAATCATATAGTTCGCCGACTGCTTTCTGCCGGGCTCGCATCTTATTATATATGGAAAATATATGCTTTGCCCTTCCACTAATTTCAAATTTTATCCTGTTTTTTCGGAGGAATCTGTCTTTTTCAAGTTTTTCCTTTATCGGTGCGGTGAATCTGTCGACATACTCCTCACGCTCTTTCCTTGTCCCCCTTAGCGATGATTTTATGGAATCATATTCTTTGCGGTAGGTATATTTAAATGCAAGGTCTTCGAGTTCCCATTTCAGGTTGCGCAGCCCGAACCTGTTGGCAAAAGGGGCGTAGACTTCCAAAGTTTCGTTGGCCAGGTAGATTTGACGATCTACCGGAAGGTATTCCAGAGTGCGCATATTATGCAGCCTGTCGGCCAGTTTGATTAATATGATACGGACGTCTGTGAACAGGGACAGCAGGAGCTTTCTATAGTTCTCCAGTTGGTTCAACTGGTCGATATTATAGCTTTCGATATTTTTTATTTTGTGTACGCCCGTAACAATCTCGGCAACAGTAGGGCCGAATTGCTTACGAATGTCATCTAATTTATATTTTTCACTATAGTTCAACACATCATGCAGCAGGGCGCTTGCAACTGATATGTCGTCCAATGGGATTTCGTCGATAACGATTATGGCAACCTGCAGGGAATGAGTATAGAACGGCTCGCCGGATTTGCGGACTTTGCCTTCGTGGGCTTGAATGCAAAGATTAAACGCACTTTTAATTAAGTTCTTGTCGAATTTTCCCAACCGCTTTTTGCATCTGACCAAAAGGTAGCTAAGGTCTGCATTCGTGTCTTTACCGATAATATATTTTTTTGATTCAATCAGCATTGGAATTGGTGACGTCTATAATTGAATTTAGTATTGATTGATAGGCTTATCTCATTTCCAAATTCCGATAAGGGAATGCAATTGTTCCGCTAATCTGTGTAAGTATTGTTTTATACGATTGGAAATTGAGAATTTCTAATTTGCTTTATTGTGCTTTTTTAGCAATTGACCGAACCGGTATTTTCATTTCCACCAATCAAAGTTGTCAGACAGAATAATTTCATTTTTTTCAATATGGTGTGTGGTTTTCATAGGAATTGTGCGGAAATCAAAATCGTATTTCTTTGCTAATTTTCGGATTTCTCATTTAATAGCAACTTCTGTTAGTTGAAATTCCAAATAGTCAGTAAAATCTTCAACATTAGGATAATCTTCCAATTCAATTTCACCCAAAGAAAACAATTCAGTATAAACAGTTTCAACTAATCGGAGAGTATTCCGATTCGTATTCTTATCATAAACCAGGTCATATAGAAACCATGCAATATCTGCTTTTGATTTCGAGGTTGTGGGAAGAGCCGGTAATGTCTCAAAGAATGATTTTTGTAAAGCAACAGTTTGTTTCTTCTTCCATGATTGGAATATTCCGCCTTTATAAAGCATTTGCGGAATTAATCTTTTCCTTGAAGATGAAAGATAGTCAGGTTTGGGATAATTATAACCATTAGGCCATTCAAATTCCTTTGAAGGTTTTCTCAGATAAGCTTCAAATGGGTTTCTCAAATTTCCTGAGATGTAAACACCCTGAACTTCGAGGGAAGTAAAGTCTATCAATTCTCCTTTGTCATTGTAGGCTACAAGCACAAAATCTATATTTCCTGCTGATTGTCCATTTTTATCAACTAATTTAATTTCCGATAGCGAAGTCCATTTTACTTTTGTACCAAAAGCAAATTCCGAAGCATTTTCCACAATTAACCAATCTTCTCTAAATCTTGTAGGGCAAGTAATGACCGATGTCTCGCCATGATTTATACTGCAAACTCCTAAAGGGTTGTTCGCTTTATCTTTGGTGCAATTTGGAACTTTATTATTGAACGGGCAGAGTTTCTGGTTTCTGTATCTTTTCGCATTGGTCGAATTATTATCTAATGGGAAACCAAAGACTTCAGATAGGGGACTTTTATTTGATGATTTCATTGGCATATTCAAACATCCTTAATTTTGCGAGCCAATAGAAATATAATTCGAAATCTCATATTTCGCATTGACATCAACATTTATTTATCCACAATTTAATTAATTTTATGGGAATATTTTAGTTATTTGTGTTTAATATATTACTTCAGGATAACAGGTCAAGTCATATCTGCCATAACGATTAATGCTCTATAAAAAATTGTATTATTTGTTATCGTGAAAGTTCAAAACAAGATAATAAATTAAGCAATTAATTCAAATATTCAATAATCGAATAGAATAATTTCATTAATATCCAAACGTCGGCATATTATATGATAAAGTTCTTAATTGTTATTCCGATATTATAAAAGTAGGTATCATTTCAATCTTGGCCAACAGTTAAATTTGTAATATAATGGCAATTGCATAACAATGGCAATGACAGAAGAGACGCGGAAAAAACTGATTAGTATGATTCAGCCAAAGACTATTTATGCCGAAATGGCTGAGTATGGCTATTTGGAAGAATACCTTGGAACGTCTCTGAAAGATAAATATGATAGTGACCCCGAGTTTCGAGAAGAGATGTTTGATGTTTTCCTCACTTATTCCAAGGCCCCAATCCCAGAAATAGAACATCATTATTTGGAAAAAATATGCGAGGGCCTTAGTTATTTCCTGGAGTACACAAAGAAATGTCGGATACAAAAGCAATAAGCCCGGCTGTTAAAGTTTTGTTCGATACGATAAAGCAACAAGCCGCCGAATATACTAAGGCCTTCGATGACCTGCAGTCGGAAATGGAGAGAATCGAACGGGAGCGTAATTCTCTTTCCAAAACCGCTGAAATGCTTAAGGGTAATGTCAATACAGCGATTGCTACAATGAATGATACGGTTGAAAATGCCTTGAATGTCCTGGAAAATAAAACTGCCATTACACTTAAAAATTTCGAAGATCATGACAAAATCGTTTCGCTAAGGCGTTCTCTGAGCGAGTTGAATGCCGTGCTGTTGTCTCAGCAGGCTGAAATGCAGACCTTAATTACTAATTTTAAGGCTAAATCCGGCCTGGAACTCGAATCAACGCTGATTAATATTAAAGGCGGAATCAATAAAGAATTAGCCTCGGAACTTAAGAAGATAGAACTGAGGCTGGCAAGAAACCTGAGCAGCCTTGACAATAAATTAGCCAATACCGAAGAGCATGTTAAAAACATACTTCACCAAAAATCCAGCGAAACCCACAAGCTGTCATCCGAAATTAATGAGGTTAATCTGAAATTCGAAACTTTCCAGCAGTCGAATGACGAACTGGTCAGAGTGATGTTCGATCGGCTGGAAGATTATAAAAAGGAAATTGATAATAATACGATTAAGCTCCAAAATACCGTTAGCCAAATTGAAGATAAATTTAGCAATATAGTATATGGCTCGTCTTCTGCAGGCGGAATTAGCGGCGAAAAACCCAGCCACGAATATGGTGGCCTTTCCATGATGAGCAACAGGCTGCCTTTAATCGAGACTGAGTTGAGAACGGTTAGGAAACAAATGACGGTTTATCAAAGGTTGCTGTGGACTACGATTCTGCTATCGACTATAGCAATTGTCGGCCTGCTGATTTTATTTTCCGTTACATAGCGGGTTAAATCCGGGATTTTGCTATAGAAATATTTCATCTGATAAGTCCCTTCAATAGCCACGAGCTTTAGCCCGGTTCTATTTATTCTCTTCTTTCACACAAGCTAAATCGGCCGGTTGCAAGCCCGGTCTGGGAAATAATATTTTGTGTAACGTCAGTTAATAATTCATTAATTACAGATTGTGGCTGAGTTTGCGGATGAATGATTTTTTGGCAACAAGCGGGCGGCTTATTGTCTGAAGGTAGCGGCTGTCGATGCACCCTTTTTGCACTATTTGATTCCCGGCTTGGCGGGCAGCTGTGAATATATCTTCGGGCGGAAAATTATTTTTCTGCAAAGCAGTAATCGCCGAGGCGTGGGGCCTGGTAATAGTTCCGCAATATTGCTTGCCGAATAGTTCGGCGGTGCTTTGAACATGCTTAATTATCGTATCGAATTGGGATAATCCCCAGGAATTGGAAATGGAAATGAAAACAACTTTACCAGTAATATTGCCGCCTGCATTTGATTGAGTTTTGCCATTAGTGCTTATAGGGGGCAGTTGGAATAAAGGTTCCATGCGGTCGAGGAAATTCTTGAAATTATTATAAACCGATACTGTGTCGATGGAAGCGGCAAAAACCCAGATGTCGGCTTCTCTGAGCTTGGGGTGAATAATCTGCATATCGTCTTCAATAATGCAATAGCCATTTGACTCGAAAAAATAATCGGCCGTGCATTCCCGGCAGCACTCAATATTCATACTGTCGGTTTCAATTATTTCAACACCGGCCCCGGCCTCAAGCAGTCCGTCGGCAAATGGCCGGATTAATTCGGAAAGAAGAGATTTATTTTGAGCTGAACCGCAATTGAGTATTAATGCGTTCATAAGCAGAACCGTTCATTTGTAATATAATCGAAAAATTTCAACAGCAACAATAATTTCAACAGCAGATATTCTGACTCGGCATCTCAATCTCTTTATCTGTTTTATGCCATTTGGTATTTATTATAAAGTATTAATGCTCAATTAATTGTATGAGCAACGAAGAAAATATAAAAATCCGATTTATTGATATAGTTACTTGGTTAAAGATTAAGAGTTGCTTATTTTAATATTCGCTATGAATTTCTATTACATGGAGACTGATCTGTGAATGTTAAAACAAGAAAAGCAGTTGACAGTATAAACAAGGCAAGGCAGGCCAAAATTTATGCCGAGCTTTTGGATAAGGACACCTCGGTATTATTCGATGACCCTCTGAAAAATGACATGGTGTTGAACATGGGGCCTCAGCACCCCGCAACTCATGGCGTGCTTAGAGTTGTGCTTAGGCTTGATGGCGAAACGATCATTAAATGTGTCCCGGAATTGGGATATTTACACAGAGGCTATGAGAAATTAGCAGAAAATCTGACTTACCATGAATTTATACCTCATACCGACCGGCTGGATTATCTGGCCCCTATGTCTAATAATGTTGCCATCACTTTGGCTATAGAGAATGCCCTCGGCATGGAATCGCCCGAACGGGCGCAATGGATACGAACATTGGTTTCGGAACTGGCCAGGATTTCTTCGCACCTGATGGCAATGGGGTCTACGTGTATGGATGTTGGTGCGTTGACAATACTACTCTGGACATTCGTCGAACGGGAGAAATTATACGATATATTCGAAGAGATATGCGGCGCTCGGTTCACGACGAGCTATTCCAGAATTGGCGGCATTGCAAATGACATCAATGATACCGTTTTGGCAAAGATAAGAAAATGGGCCGAGGAATTCCCGAAGAACCTGAATCACTTCACTTCGCTTATTCACCGCAACAGGATATTCATCGACAGAATGGCCGGGATTGGCCTGATGCCGAGGGATAAGGCAATCGAGCTTGGGCTGACCGGGCCGACTTTGCGGGGATCGGGTGTGGCAAGGGACCTTCGCAAGGATGTTCCGTATCTTGTCTACGGCCGGCTTGATTTTGATGTGATGACCCGAACCGAAGGCGATGTTTGGGGCAGGTACATGGTTAGGGTGGATGAGATGAGCCAGAGCCTGAAGATGGTCCATCAGATTCTGGACCAAATGCCCAAGGGCGAAATTCGGCTTAACGAGCCTAATGTGGTGCTGCCGAAGAAATCAGAAATTTATACTAAGATGGAAGAATTGATCAGCGACTTTATGCTGATTAATTTCGGTGCTGCGCCCGAGAAAGGTGAGACCTATACGGCCATTGAATCGCCAAAGGGAGAATTAGGTTTCTATATCGTTTCCGACGGCACGGGCTTTCCGTGGAGGATGAAGATACGCTCGCCTTCAACGGCAAATCTGCAAGGTTTGTCGCACATGGCCGAAGGCTCAATGATTTCCGATATTGTGGCCATCATTGGTTCGGTTGACCCGATTATGGGCGAGGCGGATAAATAGGTATCGTAGGTATTTAGGAGTTTAGGTATTTAGGAGTTTAGGTATTTAGGAGTTTAGGTAGCATAGACACACTTGAGCAATTGAAGATCAAATATGCCCCCTTCGACTCCGCTCAGGGTGACAAGAACTCCGCTCAGGGTGACAAGAACTCCGCTCAGGGTGACAAGAACTCCGCTCAGGGTGACAAGAACTCCGCTCAGGGTGACTCGAGTTGTTCCGTCAGTTGTTACAACTGACGACAAACCACAGACCCTGCATGTCAGATGTAACATCTGACATAACATGGATTAACTAATTGTCTCGCAGCCAAGCCCCAGCTTGATTACGCTATAATGTAGCTAAGCTCCGGCATTACTGTATTATATCTCATCATCGTGGCCTCAGGGCTTCCCGTCCTGACGGCTCAATCTCATTTATTAATAATTAAAAGATGGCTGAAAGCTCCACAAACAGAACAGATAGAAGAGTGGCGAGGATCAAGGAAATTCTCGCAAAAAGGCAGCCGAGCCTGACCGTAGTTCTTGAAAATATCAATGACCCGCATAATCTGTCGGCCTGTGTGCGGTCGTGCGATGCCGTGGGCGTTGATGAAATCCACTTGGTTTATTATGGCGGCCAGCCTTTCCCCAAACTTGGCAAATCAAGCTCGGCAAGTGCCAGGAAATGGGTTGGCCAGAAGCATTATAGGTCAGTCCGGGAATGCTTCGGCCAGCTAAGGGCAGAAGGCAAAAAGATATTCACCACGCATATTGGAACGGACTCGGTTTCATTATTCGACCTTGACCTGACGCAGCCGGTGGCACTTGTTTTCGGCAACGAACATGACGGAGTATCGCCGGAGGCGGTAGAATTGGCAGACGGGAATTTCTTAGTCCCCCAGGCCGGTATGATACAAAGCCTGAACATTTCCGTTGCCTGCGCCGTTAGCCTCTACGAAGCGATGAGGCAAAGATTAGATGCCGGCTTCTACGGGAAACGGCAATTAGATGAAGCCGAATTCGAAGCCAGACTTGAGGAATGGCTGTTGAAGTGAGGATGCTATCTACACACACTTTGTGTGGCTTTTCGCAATAAAATTACAATCAAGCCTGGCTTAGCTGCGAAATAGAAAAAATGAATATATGCAATCGTAGGGGACGGTTCCAAACCGTCCCTGAAAATAACATTGACTTGCCAGGGCAGGTTACGAACCTGCCCCTACGGAGTTAATTTAAAAAATTCTGCCGTCGTAAGTTGTAATATAATTTGCATCCCCAAGCCGGAATTTGGCAGTGAGGATAAATTGATTGCAAATTTTGTTTGCATATTTCTTATATTGTAATAACTTTCAGTAAAGATTTTAATTAATAATCGAGGAAAACCGGAGAAAAATAATAATCGCAGGTCATTGCTTGCAATAATAGTTGCTTGCAATAATCATTGCTGCAAAAATATATATATAAGCGTTTGCTTATTTTCGTTCTAAGTTGAAAACCGACAAAATTTCATACATGGAAAACGAAATAAGTGATCGCTCCTGTTCATAGGGGCGGTTTACTTATGTCTTCCATGATAGGTGCTTGTCGGTACCTCAACTTAGGGCATTTGTTAAATCGCCCTTTTTTTTATTCTTGAGGTATCATTATGAATATTGAGAAACTGAAATTATTTTTGACAGACATTACTGACATTTTAGTTGCAGATGGTGAAAAGCAGTGTTATGATATGCTTTCGGGTATATTGGAAGAATTCGCCGAAGAAAGAGAAACGTATTCTGCCGAAAAAGACAAAGAAGAATACTTGAAATTCAAAAAAGAAATCCACCCTATCCTTCTTGAATCCAAGTTTAGTAAATACATTATTCATAAGCCCGGCGGGTATGCAGGTGATTTTGTCAGCCAGGAATTAATATGGTTTGGACGGACATTGAAAGGCGAATATAAATATTGCGGCGTCACGGAGAGGGGTAAATTAATTAGCTCGCTTACCTTTGATATGGAAGCGTGCAAAGCCTATGAAGAAAGAATAAAAATTATTAGAGACCTAATACAAAATGAAGGCAATGAAATTGCAAGCAATAAGATTGCAAGCTATAAAATTGCGAGCATTGGCTGCGGTTCGGCGATTGAGCTTTGGGATTTGCAAGATTGGATAGATGAGGAAGATATAGATATTTTCCTGTTAGACCAGGATGATAGAGCCTTAAAAAGGGCTAAACAAAAGCTGGGCCAAGTGAAAAATGGCAATGTTTGTTTTCACAATGAAAATATTCTAAAATTCATTCTCAATCAGGATAATACCATTCTTTCCCCAAGAGATTTGATCTATGTTGCGGGCATGACGGACTACTTTTCTACTGAAAATTCCAGCAGGATAGCAAAGGGCTTATGGAAGTTTGTGAAACCGGGCGGTTTGCTCGTTGTCACTAATGCCCATCCGAAAACTCCGACCAGATTTTGGATGGAATATGGTGGTGATTGGATTTTGAAATATAAAACCGAGGGCGAGATGTATCGCGTTTCCGAAGGCTTATCATCAATTGAAGATGTTAAAGTACGCATCGATAGTCAGGGAGTTCACCAATATTTAAAAATCAGGAAATCATCTAATTGACAATATTGCCGTTCATGCCGGATTCCTATATCCTGTCAGTTGTTACTACAAGCAAAAACATTCCCAAACCGGAATTTGGGAATGAGGGTAAAAAACCGGAATTTGGGAATGAGGATAAAATAGCATTATTCAGTGATATACCATCACTTAGCAAGTTTAATCCAGTGGTAAATATCTTTAAATGTAGGTTTCTTTCCGGTCATTAATATTCCCACGCGATAAATCTTCGCAGCCACCCACAGGCATCCGAGGAATGTAGATATTAATAACACCACCGAAGCCGCTATCTGCCAAACCGGAACATCAGTTGCCGCCACGCGGACCATCATCAGAATCGGCGTGAAGAACGGAATCAATGATAAAACAATGGCAAGTGTGCCGTCGGGGTTAGCTATAATATTGCCGATCAGTAGAATCGGAATTATGATTGGCAGTGTAACCGGTATTTGCAATTGGGCTGCATCTGATTCCTGGTCGACAGCCGAGCCGAGGGCCGCGAATAAAGTGGAATAAATAAAATAACCCGATATGAAATAAAAGATAAAGCCAACGCCAAGCCATGGCGATATTGAAGGAATCTCGAAATTAGCAGGAAGATTTGAATCGGATGCCTGAGGCATTCCGGCTTTTATCGCTTCGGGGTCAATATTGACGAACAAATCAACGATGTATCCGGCCGATGCCAGCAGCACAGCCGACAGAATAACCCAGAAGACTACCTGGGTCAGCCCCACCAATCCGATGCCGACCACCTTGCCGAGCAGTATGTCGAACGGCTTGGCCGAGGATGCGATTATCTCTATGATACGATTGGCTTTTTCCTCTATCACACTCCTCGACACGAAGCTGCCATAGACGAACATGAGAATATAAATTACGAAACCAAGCACATATCCGATTCCGGCCAAAGCCGCAGTGAAATCTTTCTCGGTGCCTTCTTCGGTGATTTTAATGGTAGATATTGACACGCCTTTATTCACAAGGTTGATAACGTTCGTATCGGCGCCGGCCTGCACTAACCTCTCCCGCCGGATTATTTTGCTTAATTGTTTGTCGAGAATCGTCAGGTAGCCAATGCCGCCTCCGCCGCGGGTATACACCTCAAGCTCTCCGGTTTGAACAGCATCGGAAGGTATCAATAAATATCCGTCAATTTCTTCGGCCAAAGTCCTTTTCTTCAATAAATCCTCCGGCTTGTCAGTCAGGTAGTACCTGCCGGGATCCAGCTTCACTACTTTGGGGCCGATGGTTCCTGTTTCGTCTAATATAGCAATATTCTTGGCAGAATCCTCGAACGAGAGCAAAGTAGTGGCGATAGGAATTGCGATAAGGGCTACCATGATAAGCGGCCCGAGTAATGTGCCGATTATGAAGCCCTTGGACTTGACCTTAGTTATATATTCATGGTTGATAATTGTCGCTATTTTAGATGACCTTCTACTCATTTTCTGCCTCCTGGGTGCCGACAACATCAATGAAAATCTCATTAAAATTCGGCTCTGCAAGTTCGAAGCGTATCACTTCCACACTCTCGGAAGCAGCCTTCAGCACATCCGAACTGCTCATGCCGTTTAACTTAAATTCAACCCGGTTTGCTGATTTATTAATAAATTCAATATCGGGGAAGGCGTTAAGGAATTCATTGCTCCCCTCAAATTCCATTATGACACTGTCGCGGCCGAAGCTTTTCTTTATTTCGCGAACCCTGCCGGATAGTATCGCCTTGCCTTTGTTGATCAGGCAAATATCATCGCAGAGTTCTTCGACCTGCTGCATTACATGAGTCGACAGAATAATTGTTTTCCCTTCGCCTCTCATTTTCAATATTATATTCTTCAATGCTTCCACATTAATCGGGTCGAAGCCGGAGAAGGGTTCGTCGAGGATAAGGAAATCAGGTTCGTGAAGAATCGTGCATATAAATTGTACTTTCTGCTGCATACCTTTGGACAGTTCCTGGATTTTCTTGCCTGCCCAATCTGCGGCGCCGAATTCGGCCAGCCATTTAAGAGCTTGTGTCGTAGCATTCGGCCTTGTCATACCCTTGAGCATACCGAAATAAACCAGTTGGTCTATTACCTTCAGTTTCTTGTATAGGCCCCGCTCTTCGGGCAAATACCCTATCCGGTTTTGCAATTCGGAACTTACCGGCTGGCCGAATAAAGTGATCGACCCGGAATCCGGCATATATATATTAGTAATCATACGGATCATAGTCGTTTTGCCGGCTCCGTTCGGGCCGAGCAATCCGAATATCCGCCCTGCGCTCACAGATAAAGAAACATCATTTACTGCAATAATGTCTCTGAACGATTTAACAACATTTTCTACTTTTAGTATTTCCATAAATTACGGTGTGCTTTATGTTGTGTAACTTTGAGATTGTAACGGTAAGTATAAGAATAGTAGCCGACTGCGTAACTCAAATCTTTCAATTTGCGATGAAGTTGAAGCGGGCTACAACTCTTGAATTTACTACTGTCTCGGTTATTATTTTTATACATTGTTATGCCTTCGCCTTTTTATTCCGTCAACCAATTTAACGCTTCTTGTGTTATTCCGTTATACCAATCTACTTCATTTTCAGTCGAGTTCGCTAATTCATTTGAACGCTCAAAAAATCGCTGAACGTGTCTTGGCTCTGGAACGTAACTTGCGTTGTATGAATCCTGAACCATCTTTATAAAAACACTTAAAGGTAAAGGAACAATCGTTGAAGTTCCGCCATAGTATTGAATATTCATTTTATGCAAAGCGTAAAAATGTGCTTTACAAGCATCATTAATGTTAGGGGCTATAAATAAACAATACGCTGGTTTTTCAGTTTCTTTCTTGAATTTTGCAAGGTGTCTCGTAACTGGTTCGCCTTCCGTTTCATATTGTCTTTGACCACCTTGCATAGTTACTTCAACTGTTAAACCAAAGTCGTCATAATCACAAACAATATCCGCCATATTACCTTGTGCGGTTGACATTGGATTACCAAAATCATCAAATTTTAGATTTGCTTTTATATTTCCACCGTCTAACATTGTCATTGCTCGCCAAGTGTTCCATTCCAACATTAATGGGTTGTCGTAAAGTGAATTGGCAATTATTTGGTCAAACGTTGTGCTAATTTCTTCAAATTTTCGATAGTCTTTTATTGCTGAAACTTGGTCAGTAAGTATTTGTTCTCTTCTGTTGTCTAACTCGTCTGCAAATATATTTTTTAGGTCTTGTAAAGTGGCAGTCGCTGAAATTTCAAGTAACGGAAATTCAGACCTTATTTTTTGTTCGAGTAACTCCCTATTATCAGTTAATAAATTTGGAATTGAAGGATTACCAAGATAAGTAACATACTGTCTTTCATTATCAACCAATATAGGGTCTCTATCTGTATTTTGAAGAAAGAAATCAACCTCTTCCATCTTTTCTGGAACGATTGAAAGAGACTTGCCAAAATGAGAGATATTTACCAAACCTGTTGCTCTCAAGTAACGTACACAAGCATCTGCATAGTCTCGCATATTACTTGCCTTGGTCTTAATAAATTTTGGAATTGAAGCATCATTTGTTTGTCGTGTTTTAGTGTTTCCTGAACTTATATCTGCTTCATAAAGTTCTCTAATTTCACTATCTAAATATTCGGCACGAAATCGTTTATAATTTCCAACATTCTGTGCTTTTGCAATTCTGAATTGGTTTATCTTTTCAACTATTGTATCAAATTCTCTATAATCCACTAACTGTAATCCGAAAATTTTTAGTTCATCAAACTTCAAAGAGCCAAAATGCCTAACGAGTCGAAATAATTCAAGATATGGTTTAACCCAAAATTCAGCCGAAGTTGCAGTTGGTTTGTGAAATGGTGAAGGAACTTGAAATTTCAGCAATTGTCTTAAAAATATTTCCTCTTTTCGTTTTGAGTTTATCAGTTCTTCGCCTGCTGAAGTTAGTTGTATTACTGGCGATAGTACAACAAAGCCAAGGGCTTTTGGTGCTCTATTTATTCTGTCTCTTGCACTAAATGACGGGTCTTTTGCACCTTTTCCATTAAAGAAATTTTCTTCTTTTAATAGTTCCATAAAGGCAAGTTGGGTCTCTTTATTCCATTTCTGACCTGCAAAATGAGTGTTCAATAACTCAATTTCAGGAATCATTTTAGAAGGTGTTCTTGGTGAAGTTGTAACAAATATTACTTTACTGTTTATTGTCGCCATAAAATATTAAAATGCTAGTTCTTTTTGAAATGCTAGTTCAGGAAAGTGTTTTTCTGCTTCATTACCGTAGTTTGAAATTAAAATGTGCTTTGCTTCTGATTTAAATCTGTTTCTAATGTTTACAGTATAAGATTTACCATACTCGTCAACAATTAAATCTTCATATAATTTCTCTGTTAAAGGTGTTCTACCGATAACCATTAATGCTTTGCATTTTAATTCACGAAAATTGTCGGCTAAAACAGTATGATTTTTTTCGTTAAATCCATCTTTATGTTCTACGTTGCCATAGTCTGAAAACACACAGTCATAAGGTGGGTCTAAAAACATAAAATCGTCTTTTTCAGCCATTTTAAAAATTTTAGTGTAATCAAGATTGTATATTTCCGTATTTGCAAGTAACTTGTTGTGTGATTTTGTAACCAAAGAAGTATTCAGGTTTTTATACCTACCGTAAGGCACATTAAATTCGCCTTTCGAGTTGTATCTAATCATACCTGAATAAGCAGTTTTGTTTATGAAGAAATAAAGCAATGCTTCGGAATATTTTTTTTCGGTCAAATCATTGAACATTTCTCTGATTTCGTAATACAGAGGTTCGTTTTCGTCATTTACTCGTTGGTCTGGTGTCTTGCTTTTGAGTTCTTCAAATTTTCTTCGATTTATCGTGTAAAGTTTTTCAATTTCGGTTAGTTCAGTTTTAAGAACTTCAAAATTGTCTTTTACTCCCAAATAAAATGAGA
This sequence comes from Bacteroidota bacterium, assembly GCA_024278075.1. GTDB lineage: Bacteria > Bacteroidota > Ignavibacteria > Kapaibacteriales > UBA2268 > JAJRTW01. The sequence goes on from JAJRTW010000153.1 coordinate 31,531, forward strand.
TTAGTTTTGAGTTAATGTCATTGATAATTGCTTTTTTTGGCTCTAAATGAAAGAACAAAGCACCACCACCAAAAAAGGGTTCAATGTATTTCCCACTAAACTTTGGAATATGTTTTATCAAATGAGGGATTTCTCTTGATTTTCCTCCTCTGTATTTTACAAGTGGTTTCATAATTTGGCAGTTTTTCGTTTGTATTCTACTATGTTCTCTGCAACTACGTTTAATATTTGCGTTGCTTCATCTTCTTCGGCTATAATATCATAAACTTTGTCTGCCGACCATAAACGAATTAACTCCTTTGAGTCAACTTCAAGCAATTCTGCAAGAACTGGTAATTGTTCTCTTTTTGCTCGTCTGTCGCCCTTTTCAATCTTACAGTAGGTTGCCGTGTCTATTTGCAATGCAGAAGCCAACTGTCGTTGAGGGATTTGCTTGTTCTCTCGAAGTGTCTTTATTTTATTTCCGAAAATTGTTGACATAATTAAGTCTTGACGTTATTTGGCAAATATAGTTTTATTTCCACTAAATCATTGTTCTTTGCACGATTTTTTTTAGGTGAGGCACAACGTACGTGTATAGTTAATGTTCATATCCCGCCAAATTGGGCGTATAAGAACAATTGTTTATATTTTTCTTTTACCATCTATTGTACCTCTATTCAAAAAAATCATCGACAGGATTTTTTATCTTATCTATTGCCCTTTTGGATACATGTGTATATATTTCAGTTGTTTTTGAGCTGCTATGCCCCAATAATTCTTGAATATATCTCAAATCTGTTCCTTGTTCCAATAAATGAGTTGCAAAACCATGTCTAAGCATGTGCGGAGTTACTTTTTTTCTTATTCCTGCATTTGCAGCTGATTTTCGTAAAATATTAGCCACGCTCGTAGGCGAATATTTACCACCGTTCTGTCACTCAAACACCTGACTTGACATCACTTTTAGCTTATAACATTACGACAAACAATTAAAATTGTTTCCAAATTTTGTGTGTTCGATGTTTTTTACAGCTAAGCAGGGACTTGATTATCATTATATTGTAAAAATCACACGAAGCATGAAATCACACGAAGCATGAAATCACACGAAGCATGAAATCACACGAAGCATGAAATCACACGAAGCATGAAATCACACGAAGCATG